>JBBSPO010000001.1:0-41705 GCA_038258695.1 Gemmatimonadales bacterium
GCGTCAGGCGTTGCGTCCACAAACCAATCGCGTAGCGACACACCGAGCCGGCCGCACCGCCCAACGCCACACCCAGCCAGACGCTCACGGTGTGTCGTCCCACGTCATGCGGCCCAGCGGCGGCACGTCTACCGCAATGCGGTACAACCACACCTTTCGCTGCATAACCACGCCACCCTCGCGCGCCAGATCAACCGTGGCGGCCTCACGAAAATCACGGAACCACGTGCCGACTTCTGCGGCCAGCGAATCACCTCTGGCGCCTGCTTCGAACACCACCACCAGGCCATCGCCGGGTCGCACGCGATCGTGCGCGGTGTCCCACAAATCGTACTGGTTGCGTCGCGATCCGAGATTGAGCGCGAAGACCGTTGGCTGATCGGGCAGCTGAAATGCCAACTGCGACGCATCCTGATAGCGATTAGCGGCCACCCACACGTCCACACTGCCATCGAGGAACGCATCACGTCGTGCCGAGTGCACGGCATCGGCCAAGGTGTCCCAACCGTGGGCGCGGGCGATGGGATCACGATTGGGCTTGAGCGGCAGCAGCGGCTTCCAGGCCTGCAAGGAAACGACCACCAGCAGCACACCGGCCAGTGCGAGTCCGGCGCGATACCAACGGCCATGCGCCCAGCGTGCCGAGGTTGCCGCCAGCAATACAATGGCGGCCGGATAAATGGGCGCCGGCCAGTTGGCCTCAACCGAGCGTCGCCACGCGCTCAACATCACCACACCCAGGGGCACGAGCGCCACCACGCCCAACGCAAAGCGCCTTACCAGCATGTCGTGCGCGGAGAGACGTTTGCGCACATCCCACGCATCACGCAGCGCCACCAGCACCGCCATCATGAACAGCACAAACAGAATTGGGGACGCGAGACCAAGCTGTCCGCCCAACAGTTCGAGTTCACGTGTAAGCGGCGATCCGCGCACGGCCGAAAACCCGTGGGAAAACTGGAACTCAAACGACACCCATTCATAAAACCAGTTCCACACCACCACCGGTGCGAACAGCAGCCCCGAGACCACGGTGGCCACGTACGGACCCGGTTCGGCAAACCGTTTGCGCAGCGCCGGATGTACGAGAAAAGCCAGCGTCACGGCAATGGGCATGAGCGCCGCGGTGTACTTGGAGAGCAGCGCGCCGCCCAGCGCGATACCGGTGAGTGTCCACCAGGTGAGCGACGCCAGTGACCGCAGCGGCGACGACAGGGCCAGCGTCAGAAACAAGCAGGCCAGCGAGAAGGTGGCCAGAAACGGCGCGTCGGGGGTGGCCAGCACGAAGCCGAGTGTGGCCAGCGGCACGACCAGAAAAATGAGGGCCGCGCGTGCAGCGGCCCGTGGGCCGGCCAGCTGGGCCGCGAGTGCGATGAGCGCCGCATGTGCGATGCCGCCCATGAGCCACGGACCGGCGCGTACGGCCAGCACTGTGTCGCCAAAGAGGCGCGTTGCGGCCGCGATGAGCAGCGCGATGCCAGGCGGGTGGTCGAAATAGCCGGCCTCGAGGCGACGCGTCCACTCCCAGTAGTACGTCTCGTCGGGCAGCAGCGGCACCAGCGACGCGAGCAGGGCGCGAACGGCCGCGCCCGCCAGCAGCCAGGCAATGGCGATGCGCCAATAGCGGCGGGCGGCTAACGGAGAAGGTGGTGCGAGCGGATCGTCGGAGGCGGGCACGAGTGCAAACTCGCACGATGGCGACGTATGTCACAGCCCCTGTGTCGCAGTGATTGCACAATCGTGCCACAATCGAACACAAAATCGGGGGACGGGTAGACACACAGGTCGTGACCAGGACAGCTTGCGACAGGTTGTTCCTGCAGTGTGACAGTTACGGCGGTTCACGCCAGTGCGTCTTTCAGCAAAGGTTGGGTCGGCGCGCGCGCCTGAACCAACAGTCATCGTTTCCCTGCGTTTTCCCCAGTCGCCCAAGGATAGACCTGCATGCGGGTCATGCCCATTATCGCCTCAGCTCGCGTTCGTCGCTTTACGGCGCTCGCGCTTGTCGTCGGTTCTATTGCTCCCTCCCTCGGATGCCGATCGTGGATCATTCGCGAACGCACGGCTGAGTCAATTTCGCTTGCGCCGGTCAACTTTGAAGTGCCGGTCAACGGCAGTCTTCGGGTTGTTGCCAGTGCATTCGACCGGAACGACAACAGCATTGGCGGCAAGAACTTTCGGTTTTCCTCGTCCAACAGCACCGTCGCCACCATCACCGACGACGGACTGGTGATTGGCGTGTCGCCTGGCACGAGCATCATCGCGGCCGAAGTTGACGATGCGCGCGGGGAAACCACCGTTACCGTGGTGCCAGAGGTACCCAGCAGCATTCTGGTGTCACCGTCGCCTGTCACGCTTCGGCGCGGCAACGTGCGCGACTTTACCGCCACACCACGTACGTCAACCGGCTCGACCATTAGCGGTCTTACCGTGATCTGGGAGTCGAGCAACTCATCCATCGCCAGCGTCACGCAAAGCGGACAGGTCACCGCCGTTGCGCCGGGTAATGTGGCCATTGCCGCACGCGTGGGTCAGGTGGTGGGGCTCTCGCAGGTAACCATTACCGAGATCCCGATTGGAGCGATCTCACTCTCGCCGCAGAGCCGCAGCATTCAGGTTGGTGAAACGTTCATTCCCGATGTCACACTGCGCGACACTGCGCAGAATGTGATTTCGCGGCTGGGTCGTACGCTCAACTGGACGAGCAGCAATGAGTTGAACGCCACGGTCTCGAGCACGGGTGTAGTACGCGGTGTGCGTTCGGGCTCAGCCCGGATCACGGTGTCATCGCCCGACAATCCGGCCATCAACGCGTTCATGGATGTCACGGTGAGTAACCGCGAGGTGCGGACACTTGTGATCGGGCCACGCGGCGGCTTTTTGCGCCTTGATGTCCCGCGCGCATTTGGTGCCGCACTGTTCGATTCCACCGGCACGCAGCTTATTGATCGTGTAGTCACCTGGACCAGCCTCACGCCCACAGTGCTCACCATCAGCCCAAGTGGCATCGCACGCGGACTTTCAGTTGGCACCGCCCGCTTTACCGCACGGGTGGACAACGCGGTGGACACTGTGCAGTTCACGGTCACCAAGATTCCCGTGGGCGAGGTAGAGCTGTCTCCGGCCAACACCAGCGTTCTGCAGGGCAAGCAGATCACGCTCAACCTCACCGTGCGTGACTCGACGGGCGCCGAGGTCAGCGACCGCGACGTCGTGTGGGCGACCAGCAATCCACTGCTCGCCACGGTCAGCAACACGGGCGTGGTAACGGGCGTCAGCCCGGGTAACGCCCTCATTTCGGCGACGTCAGAAGGCCGCAGTGACGTGGCCGGTGTATCGGTGCTGCAGGTACCGGTGGACTCCATCCGTCTGGTGACGCCGTCTGACACCGTGGTGAATATCAACTCCATTGCGCCGGGCAACACGTATCAAATCCAGCTGTCGTTGCGCGACGCAGACGGCGGGGTGGTGCTCAACCGCGATTTGTTGATCAACTCAACATCTCCGGGTATCGCCACCGGGATCTGGAATCCGAACACACGCATTCTTACGGTAGGCTCCACGTCCCCGTCAGCCAACGGTGCCACCACGATTACGGTGCAAGCGCTTTCACAGAACGGGAATCCGCAGGGCAAAGAGACTACCATTCGGGTGAACGTCACATTTGTGGCCCCTCCGCCCGATTGATTTCCGCACTATGAAGGCCTTATGACCGCACCACGCACCGCCACACCGTCGTTTGTCCGGGGACTCTTTGAAGGAGACCTGAACGAGTCCCTGCTCTTCCCGTATCCGGCGCCGCTCAACGAGCGTGCGCCGGATGACGCGTCTACGGCCAAGCGATTGATTGCCGAGTTACACCGCATGGTGGACACAGGGGTGATTGACTCGGTGCAAATGGATGAAGACGAGAACATCCCCGAAGCGGTGATTGAGGGCTTTGCCAAGGCCGGATTGCTGGCGCTCTCGATTCCGAAGGAATACGGCGGCCTGGGGCTCTCAGCGTCGGGCTACGCGGTGGTGGCTGGAGCGGTGGCCGCTGTTGACCCCTCGCTGGCCGTGCTCATTGGCGTGCACTGTGGGTTGTCGTCCAAAGCGATTGTGCTCTTTGGTAACGACCAGCAAAAAGCGCGCTACCTGCCCATGCTGGCGCGCGGCGAGACACTGGGCGCCTACGCGCTCACAGAGCCCGAAACAGGCTCTGACGCGCAGAACATTGTCTCAGGTGCTGAGCGCGCCCCCGACGGCCAGGGCTGGCTGCTGTACGGTCGTAAACACTGGATCGGTAACGGACAGCGCGCAGGCGTGATCGTGACCTTTGCACAAACGCGTGTTGAGCGTGACGGGAAAATGGTGAGTCGCCCCACGGCGTTCATCATTCGCCCGGACATGCCGGGATTCCACGTACACGGCACCATTCGCAAACTCGGCATTCGTGCCAGCACGCAGGCCGAACTCATCTACGACGCGCTCTACGTACCCGACGACCACGTTCTGGGCGAAGTGGGCAAAGGTTTTCAGGTGGCGGTCAACGCACTGAACGCCGGACGATTGTCGCTCGCGGCCGGCTGCACGGCGGCGGCCAAGTTGTTGTTGCGCGAGTACATCGCGTACGGCGAAATGCGCCAACAGTTTGGTGCGCCGCTGGCGTCGTTTGAAGTCACGCAGCGCAAGGCCGCCACGATGGCCGCCGATGCGTACGCCGCCGACGCCATGGTGGGCGCACTGGCGGCCGCACTTGCTGAAAAAAATGTTGATGCCTCTCTCGAAGCGGCGATCGCCAAGGTGTTTGCCTCGGAGCTGATCTGGCGCGCCACCGATGAAATGGTGCAGCTGGCCGGCGGCCGCGGGTTTGTGAAGCCGTGGCCGTACGAGCGCTATCTGCGCGACGCCCGCATCAATCGCATTTTTGAGGGTGCCAACGAGATTCTGCGGCTGTACGTGGGCCTCAATGGCGTGCAGGGCACAGCGGCACAGCTGCAGGGACTCGAGGAAGCGCTCAAGAGCCCGGTGAAGCATTGGGAGCGGGTGGCCGAATACGCCACCGGTCGCGTGAAATCGGCGCTGGGCCGGCACGAGAAGTTTGAAGTACGCCTGCACCCGCGACTTGAGCCGCACGCGCGCTACATCGAAAAGCACACCGCCGAGCTGGCACAGGCATCTACCCGCGCGGTCATGCGCCACAAGAAGCGCATTATTGAGCGACAAATGGTTGTAGAGCGTCTGGCCGACATGGCCGCTGAGCTCTATGCACGCACGGTCACCGTGTCTCGCACACAGCGGCTCATTGAGCAGCAGGGCGTGGATGCGTGCGCGCGCGAGCTGGATTTGTGCGATCTGTTTTGTGTGACGTCCGGGCGGCGCTTTCGCGAGCTGCGCGTGGCGCTGCAGGAGGGTGGGGAGACCATTGATGAACGCCGTCGCGCCATTGCCACCGCGCTGCGCGCCGATGGTGGTTATGTGGTGAGCGATGCGCTGCTTGATGTGCCGGCGCCCGCGTTTCCGCCGCCTTCTCTCACGCCGCCGGAAACGTCTGCATCACCGGCTGACGATGCGGTGGTGCTCGCCGGCTCAACATGATACCCCCGGGGGGTACCATGTTCTCGTTCACTTGGCTATTGTAGGGCATGCTCACACGTTTGCGCCGATTCACCGGAGTATTGCTTGCCCTCGCGCTGTTGCCAGCGGCGGGCGGTGCGGCGCAGTGCATGGATCACGGCGAAACGGTCGCGGCTGAGGGTTCGGTGTCCAGCGCGCCGGCGGGTGCGCATGATCACGGCACGCACCATGGCAGCGCTGGCGACGCTGCGACTGTTGCCGACTCACCGGCCACGTCGCACGTCGCGGCCGACAACTGCTGCCCGCCGCCAGGCGCGCCCGGTGAATGCAGCAGCGCTATGGGGTGCAGCGCCATGAGTGCGGCCCCAGTGCACCGTGAGCTGTCACCACTGCAGCCCATCACACGTGTGATCGTGGCCGATGGTGCTCAGCTGTCACCGGGTCCATCTCCCGCCCCCGAAATCCCCCCCCCACGAAGCTGAGTGAAGGCACGCGTTCAACCACATCTGGTTGGCGCACTGTGTTGACGCAACCGATGGCGTTTGCGTCCCTCCTTCACTGTTGGGGTATTGATGTATCGTTTTGCCCGCACCACGCGGCGCAAACACGCAGGCACTGTTCGGCTTTTGCTGAGCGCGCTCGCGTTGCCGCTGACTTTTGTCCCTGCTGCGTTGCACGCACAGACGGACTTTTTCAATACGGATGGCGGACGCCCGCTGCGTGTGCAGGATGCGCACGCGGTCGAATGGCGCGCGCTGGAGCTGCAGTTCGCTCCACTACGTCTGGAGCGTCATCAGGGCAGCGGTTGGCGCGCGTCGGTTGAGCCTGAGATAGCGTTTGGCCTGCTACCGCGCACGCACGTTGGCATTGGTTTTCCGATCGCGTCAGTGGACAGACCGGGGATCGCACCGGTGGGCGGTGTAGCGGGAGAACGTCTGGCAGCGGCAACGGGCGGGCCAGCGCCTACCGTCATCGGTGTTGATCCGTCACAGGCTGGCGCCGGCCAGATCAATGGACTGGCCGGTGTGCACCTCTCGGTAATGCACCAACTCAATGTCGAAACACGCATTCCGGCGTTTGCCGTGCGTGGTGAAGTGTTGCTGCCAGCGGGCCCGCTTGGACCCGACAAAGCGTACCCATCGCTGACCGGTATTGTGACGCGCACACTGCCCCAGTTTGGTGCAGTGCGTGTGCATGGCAACGCCAGCGTGACCTTTGGATCGGCACCCGATGCAACGGGAAACGTGCCCACCGGGCCCGTGGCCGAAGACGTACCGCGTTGGCTGGCCGGTGTGTCGGTAGACCGTGCGTTTCCGCTCAAGTTTTCGTTGCTCGCCATGGAACTGGTGGCGAGACAGGGCATGATCGAGAGCGATCCGGTGAATTGGAGCGCTGCCGCCGGCATACGTCATCAGTTCAGCCCGCGCATTGTCATGGATTTGGGTGTGGGACGGCAGTTCACCGGGCTCGACCAGCATTGGTCAATCACATTTGGCAGCGCAGTTGCGCTTGGCCTTGGCCGTCGCCTTTTCTGAAACGGAGCAGAGAGCTATGACTTACAACAAAGTGCAGACCCGTTGGCGTAAAGCCGCGATGCTCGGTGCGTTGACCATGATTGGCCTCGCACCAGTGCAGACGCTACGGGCGCAATGGGTGACCACCACCGAGCAGTTCTATCCGGGTGGCAGCTGGAATTGGCGTTTTCTCAACGTCTATCCCAACTCGGCCAGGCTGTTCAACGCGTTTGACTACGGACACGCCATTCTGTACGAAGTGCTATGGCGTGAGCCCAAGAGCAAAGCGATTCCGCGACTGGAAGAGCGCGAGTTTGATTTTCTGGTGAATGATTTGCTGGTCAAGCCACCGCGTTTGCCGCTGGCTGAAGAAGCGGTGGCACCCAAGTACGCGCGACTGGCGCCAGAAGCCAAGATGATGTTTGAGTGGGCGCACATTCTGCACCGACAGATTTACGACATCTGGTCGGACGGTCGGCTGGATGAGGCAGCGAAGGATCGCGAGACGCAGCGTATTCTTGAGGCGTATCTGTCGCGATCCGATCTGGCGTTCAGCGTCAAGCCCAAGAGCATGAAGCTCATGCAGGAAATGCCGTATTCGCTAGCCTTCCGAAAAAACTACCCCAAGTTCAACGGACTGATCTGGGCGTACCACTGGTTGCAGGTTGGGCTGTACGAACCATTGCTCGTGGCCAAAACGCCCGAGGCGCGGGACAGCATGGTGCGCGCCACCACCGATCGCTTTCGCGCGATGATATCGAGCGCGCCGGACAACATGCCGCGCGTCATGCCCATGACGTCGGCCGTGGCGCCGGCTTTTGCCAAGCGCTATCCCACGATCGCCATCATTTTTGACAATCTGCACTCCATGCACGATGTCATCAGCGACATCCTGGCCAATGACAGCGTGGCCGACAACAACAAGCGTCGCGAAATCATGCTGGCGGCCTCACGCTTTCGCGATGACACGTCGTACGTGATGCCCGACAGCGCGTGGCGCGTGATGTCCATTGAGATGGGCGTAGAGAACCAGGGTGGACCGGCCGTCGGATTTTCGGCCGAGTTTCCAACGCCTACTGTATCGCGCGGTGCGGTGATGCAGCACGATGATGTCACTGGCAAACACACCGGCATGGGCTGGGGCGAAATGTTGGGTGGTGCAGCGCATCACCACCGTCCGCCGCCCCAAAAGTGAAGTGATTGCCTGTCAGCTCTCTGGTGTCAGCAACCCAAGCTTGAGCGCCAACTTTACGTAGTCTGTGCGATGCGTGATATGCAGCTTTTCGTTGATGCGCTGCTTGTACGTATCGACAGTTTTGGGACTGATTGACAGCTGCTCGCCGATTTCCGGCGCCGTATGACCTTCCGCGAACAAGCGCAGCACCACTTGTTCGCGGTCGGTCAGCCTGTCAAAGCGTGATCGTTCGTCAGCGTGCTCTGCTTTGCGCGCGACTTTGCGCGCCAGCACCCGTGTGGCCGATGGCTGCAGGTAGATCTCGCCGGCCGCCACCGTGCGCACCGCGTCCACGAGTTCACGCTCCGCCACGGTCTTGAGCAGATAGCCACCGGCCCCTGCTTCGAGCATGTCCACCAGGTGTTCATCTTCGCTGTGCATGGTGAGCATGAGCACGCGCCGTGTGGCTGGCGCATCCGCATCCACCGCTCGGCCAGCGGCTGCCTTTTCCAGCTCACGAGTAGCCGTGAGTCCGTCCATTTCCGGCATGGACAGGTCCATGACAATGACGTGCGGATCAAACCGTTCGGCGAGCGCGAGCGCGTCGCGGCCGGTGGCGCCTTCTCCCACCACCATAATGTCTTTGGCCGTCGCGAGGATGGCTTTCAGCCCCGTACGCACTACGGCGTGATCGTCTACCAGCACAACGCGAATCAAGTCAGGACGCATAATGGAATGTTGCGGCTACTGGCGATTGCGGCAAGTGTGGCAGCACGTGTGCGGGCAGCGTCACTCAGCGGTTGGGACGTTGAACCGAGTGCTGAGCATGTCTCAGCGGTTGGGACGTCAAACCAACGGCCGAGCATCGTTCAGCGGTCAAGCCGTTCAAAGGCCGAGTCCTGCGCGGCGGTGCCGCCAACATCGCGTCGTTTGAACACACGGAACAGATACACAAAACTCGGCAGCAGAATAACCGTACCCACACCCAGCACCGCGAGAATGAGCTGCTGCGTGATGCGTGGCGCCGAGAGTTCGGTGATGGTGTGCGTAGGCGGTACTAGCCAGGGAAACTGCGACCACGCCCAGCCCCACACGAGGAACGAGCCCTGTGCCGCCGCGGCGATCACGGCCGTCAGCCAGTGGCGGCGCCAGAGTGCCCACACGCCTGCCAATCCGGCGATCGCCGTCACCGTCTGCATGCCAAGCGCGGTCCGTCCGGAAGTCAGTCCCTCAAAGACCAGCGGGGCGTGAGTGCGTGCGAGCAAAATGGTGGCCGTCCCGGCCACAAACACACAAATCGCCGCCTGCAGTGCACGCGCACGAAAGTCGTTTTCGAGCTCCCGGTCTTCACTTTCCCAGGCGAGATACACGGCTGCGAGATGCGCAAAGAGCGCCAGTGTCAGCACACCGACGGCAAGTGTAAATGGCGTCAGCCATGGTGTGAGGTACAGCTCGGTAAACGTTTGCGTGCCGTCGGGCGGCGTCATGGGCACATTGCCACTGGCCACCGCACCCAGGCACACACCGAGCAATACCGGGGTGACCACACTGGCAATCGCGAACACACGTCCCCAGCGTCGCTGTACGTTGTCGGCCTTGCTGTCGTAGCTGCGAAAAGTGAACGCCGAACCGCGCAGCACAATGCCTACCAGCATGAGCGTAATCGGGATGTGCAGCGCCGTCGAAAAATGCGCAAACGCGCGCGGAAAACAGGTGAACAGCAACACGACCACAAGAATCAGCCACACATGATTGGCTTCCCAGATTGGTCCGATGGCATCGGCCACGGCGGTACGCTGCTCCTCCTGTCGCTTGCCACTGGCCAGCAGGTCCCAGACGCCGCCTCCAAAATCGGCGCCGGCCAGCAACACGTACGCGTTGAGTGACAGCACCATCACACCTGCAACGGCATGCGGCAGCGTGAACAGCGGTGGCAACGTGTCGGCCACGCTCATGTAGCCTGCGGGATTGGCAGCTCTTCGGTGAGGCCGGCCCTCGGCATGTTGCTCACACCGGTTTTGAGAATCTGGCGGTACAGCAACCACACCACCGCAATGGCCAGCCCAATGTAGAGCAAGGTGAAGCCAATAAACGGCACGATCAATCCGGGCACCGGAGAGACCGCGTCGGCGGTGCGCATGAAGCCTTGCACAATCCACGGTTGACGGCCCACTTCCGTTACGGTCCATCCGGCTTCGATGGCGACAAAGCCCAATGGCGCCGTACACGCGAGTGCGCGCAGGAAGGCACGGTCATTGGGCAGCGACTTGCCGCGTCCGCGTTTGCGTCGCCAGATGCGCAGTAGCGTCCACATGGACACGGCGCCCATGATCACGCCACAGGCAATCATGATCTGAAACGCCACGTGTACAATGCCAACGGGCGGACGGTCTGTGGGCGGCACCGCATCAAGGCCGGGAATACTTGCCGAAGCATCGCCCTTCATGACCAGCGAAATGGCGCCGGGTATTTCAACGGCAAACTTATTGCTTCCTGTGGTGACATCGGGCCAGCCACCAATCACAAACGGCATGGGGCCCGTGTGATGATGCGCTTCCATGGCCGCAAACTTGACGGGTTGATATTCCGCCACATGGCGCGCCGAGAGATCTCCCGACAGCGGCTGCAGCAACGATGCGGGCACACCAACCAGTAGTCCGATATGCAGCGCATTCCGGTGAAATGCTTTGTGCGGCGTGTTGCGCAACAGGGCAATGGCGTGAATGCCAGCGGTGGCAAACCCTGTGGCCGCGTACGCCGCCAGCGTCATGTGCAGCACCTGTGTGAACGACGCCGGATTGAGCATGGCGGCAATGGGGTTAACGTTGCTTATCACACCGTCAATCACATCAAACCCCGTGGGCGCGTTCATCCAGGCGTTGGCCGTAACCACAAACGCACCCGACATCGCGCCGCTGATGGCCACCACGATGCCAGCCGCCAGATGCGCGCGCGGCGAGATGCGGTCCCACGCGTACAGGTAAATGCCCAGAAAAATGGCTTCGGTAAAAAAGGCCAATCCTTCGAGTGAAAACGGCATGCCAATAATGCCGCCGGCGTGCTCCATGAACGTGGGCCAGAGCAGTCCAAGTTCAAACGACAGCACGGTGCCCGACACAGCACCCACGGCAAACAGAATTGCGGTGCCCTTGGCCCAGCGCTTGGCCAGCTCCTTGAGCAACGGGTCGCCATGCTTCTGGTACCGGTACTCGGCGATTACCATCAGCGCTGGCATGCCAATGCCAACGACGGCAAAAAGTATGTGAAAGCCGAGCGACATGGCCATTTGGCTGCGCGCGGCGAGCAGATCAGTCATGGAGTTACTGAGGGGTGTTCGAGTGGCCGCGTCCTACGGCGCACTGTAGTTTTCGATGATGTCAGCAAAGTTAAGGCGGTACGGTGCGACGGGGATAATTTGCGCTGTGCGCGCACTCTGTCGGGCCGCGCCGTTGGCGCTGATTTGGTTAGCGACGTGCATGGCAACGGGGACGGCGTCTGCGCCTGCGGCTGGCGCACAAACGGTGCGCGGGTCAGTGACCGACGAGGCGTCCTTCCCGGTGGGTCGCGCGATGGTGCTGCTGCTCGACTCAACGCTGTCGGTGACTGACCGGGTGGTCACGGGCGAGCGCGGCGAGTTCGTGGCCCGGAGTACTGTTGGCGGCACGTATCGGTTGCGCGTGGTACGCATCGGGTACCGGCCCACGCTCTCTGATGCGTTTACGCTCGCGGCCGGTGAAACGGTTGAGCAAGCGCTGGTTGTCAGCAGCGCGCGCGTGCAGTTATCGGCCGTGAGCGTGCAGGGGCGGCGCAGCTGCGGACGCGCGGTTGACTACGGCAATGAGGCGGAGCGCACAGGCTGGGAGCAGGCCATGGCGTCCATGGCCAACGTTGTCACGTCATCTGCAGCCGGCTTTTTGGCCACCACGCTGGTGATGCAACGCGAGCTCGATGGATCGGGCCGTCGCGTGCAGTCTCAGCAAGTGCGCACGCGAACCGCATCTGTCACGGAGCCGTGGATTTCATTGCCTGTGGACAGCCTGCGCCGGAACGGATATGTGTTCACGGACGAGACGGACAGTCTGACCTTTGTTGCGCCAAGTGCCGCAGTGCTGCTCTCCGATACGTTTCTCGAAGACCATTGCATTGAACCTGTGGCCGGCAGCGATTCATCGGAGTTCGGGATTCTGTTTACCCCTGCTCCGTCTCGCCGCAACATGGCCGAAGTACGCGGCGTGCTGTGGCTCTCGCGCGAGTCGGCAGAACTGCGGCGTCTTGAGTTTTTGTATGTAAACGTGCCGGGCATGCAGGATGTCCGGATGGGGTCGGGTGTGGCACCGGGCGGACTGCTCGAGTTCTCGCGTCTGGCCGACGGAACGGTTGTGATCACCAACTGGGAGATCCGGGTGCCCGTATTGGCTGAGCGGCGCTGGAATGCCGCCACGTCGCGGGCGCGGGTGCAGGCGCTCCATGTGCTCGGCGGACGGACACTGCTGCTGCGGCGGAATCGGGATACGCTGTATCGTGCGCCGCTGGTGAGCGTGGCCGGTGTGGTACGCGATTCATCGTCCAACCGTGGTCTGGTTGGTGCGTCCGTGCGTTTGGCTGGAACCGGCACGCGCGTGATCACAGACGCCCGGGGGCGCTTTATCATGCGCGATGTGTTGCCCGGCGAGTACCTGATTGAAGCGTGGACCGACTCACTGGAGCTGGTTGGCGTGCGCCCAACCACAGAGCTCACGCTGACAGAAGCGCGCAACGACGTGGCCATGGTTCTGCCGACCTTGAGGCAGGCGACCCGTTTGCTGTGCGCGGCGGCAGACGGCCATCGCGATACGAACGCTCGCGGCGGGGTGGTGGGCACGGTGCGCATGCTCGCCGACACCGGAGCTGTCGCGCTGGCCAATGTGCGCGTGGTCGTGAGCTGGTCTGAGATCAGGTCGGGGGCCGATATGCTGGGCGCGGTGGACAAACGGCTGGAGACGCGCTCCGCCTCCGACGGCACGTTTGCGCTGTGCGGCGTCCCGCTGGACGCGGCGATTTCCGTGCGTGCGCTACTGCTCGGCGGCCTTTCGGCACCTGAGCAGCTGCGTCTTCACAAGTCTTCGCCCGTTGCAGCGCTGTTGCTGACCGTCGAAACTCGCTAACCAGCACTGGTTGAGCGAGGACGCCGAGTGCGTCCATGCGATACGGGGGATCTCGCGCGCACGCGGTGTCGTGTTGGCGCCCTGACCCAGTCGCCGTCCCGATATTCCCGCGCCGGCGCCCCCAACGCGGCACCAAACGCAGTAGATTACAGATTGGACCTCAGGCGACGCGGCCGGTGTCAGAATACACAACCCGCCGGGGTGGTCGAGGTGTCTAATACGTTGGCTCAGCGACCGTCAGCGTCTGACTGCATTTCCCGTTCCTTCCGTTTGCCTTCCATGCGCTCGTTCCTTCGCCCGTTTTTACTCGCGGCCAGTGCCGCCCTCGTGGTTGGCTGCGCCAGCGCACGCCCCGCTCAGCCCAACTTTGTACCTGGTCTTGAGGGCGCGATACTGCGCGCGCGCGCGGACAGTCTGCGCTATCCGTATACCGAGGCGGATATCGGCTTCATGCGCGACATGATTCATCACCACGCGCAGGCCATCGTGATGTCCAAATGGACGGATTCGCACGGCGCTGATGCGGCGGTGGTTCGCCTGTCCAAGCGCATTATCAACGCGCAGACCGACGAAATCACGATCATGCGCCACTGGCTGGAAGACCGGAATCAGGTGCCGCCCACCGTCGACTCCATGGGTAATGTGTCCATGGGCACCGCGTCGGCGACCGCCGATCCGCACGCCGGCCACAACATGCCCGCACACAACATGCCGGGCCACGATATGTCATCCATGCCGGCAATGGCGTCCATGCCCGGTATGCTCACCGCCGCTCAGATGGCCGAACTCAACGCCGCCCGCGGCAGCGAGTTTGACCGGCTGTATCTCACCTTCATGATGCAGCACCATCAGGGCGCAGTGGCCATGGTGAAGGAGCTCTTTACGTCTCCGGGAGCAGGACAGGACGAGACCATCTTCAAGTTTGCCAACGATGTTGAAGTGGACCAGTCCACCGAAATTCGTCGCATGCTCACGATGATGCTCGAGCTGGGATTTGCGCCACCGCTCGGGTGAGTCGCGATCAGTTGTACCGCAGTACGGTGTTTCTCACGTTCGCCAACACAGAGGACTTTGCATGACCGTTCCGCATTTGCGCCGCCCCGGCGCGCTTACACACGCCGCCCGGCTGACGTCCGTTGCCACGCTGGCCGTGGTGACCGCTTGTTCGTCGGGCACACCAACGCCCGCGCCTACCCCAACGAATCCGGCCACCGATCCACGCGTTGGACTCAAGGCTGGCTTGTTCGACGCCGGCGAAGCGATTTCCAACATGAAGCTCAGCGCCACGGTGCGCTCCCCCGAAGGCTTCCTTGGCGTCACCAACTCCGATCTGGCGTTCCTGGGTAACTACGCCATTCAGGGCAACTACAACGGCCCGGTGATCTGGGACGTGTCCAATCCCAACAGCCCCACGCTGGTCACCGCGTATCCCTGCCCCGCGTCGCAGAACGACGTGTCGGTATATCGCAACCTGATGTTCATGTCGGCCGAAGCGCAGAATGGCCGCACCGACTGCATGCCTGGCGGTGTGCGTGAGACGGTGAGCCCGCTGCGCATGCGCGGTGTGCGCGTGTTCGACATCAGTGACATCAAGTCGCCCAAGCTGATCGCCAACGTGCAGACGTGCCGCGGTTCGCACACGCACACGGTGCTCGAAGATCCCAAGGACAAGGACAACGTCTACATCTACGTGTCGGGTTCGTCGAGCATCCGTTCAGCTGATGAGCTGGCGGGTTGCGTAGGTGATGCGGACAGCGATGACCCCAACTCGTCCCGCTTGCGCATTGAAATCATCAAGGTGCCGTTGGCCGATCCGTCAAAGGCCGCCGTTGTAGGCAAGGCCAACATTTTCGCCGGCCTGCAGGCGCCGCCGCGTCATGGTTTGTCGGATGCGGATATGGCGGCTGCGGCTCGTAATCTCGAAAACGTTCGTCGGAGCGGTGGTTTCATCGCACGCAATCCGCAGTCGGGTCAGGAAACGGAAGTGCCGCGTCGCATGGTCATTGTGTTGCTCGACAGCATTGTGAAGGCGCGTGGAGCCACCGGTGCCGCAACCAGTGCCGACAGCGCAACACTGCGTGGCGCCATTCAGGGCATCATGAACCGCACCTTTGCGGCCGCTCCGGCGCCGCGACAGGGCAACGCCAACGCGGCGGTGTCTGAAGGCGCGCAGTGCCACGACATCACCGTGTATCCGGCCGTTGGACTGGCGGGTGGCGCGTGTGAAGGACATGGTCTGCTCATCGACATCAGCGACCCGGTCAACCCGGTGCGTCTCGATGCCGTAGCCGACTCGAACTTTGCCTACTGGCACTCGGCCACGTTCAACAACGATGGTACGCAGCTGCTGTTCTCCGATGAATGGGGCGGTGGTGGTGGTCCGAAGTGCCGCGAAGGCGACAAGCCGGAGTGGGGCGCCAACGCGATCTTCGCCATTGAAAACAAGAAGCTCGTGTTCAAGAGCTACTACAAGCTGCCGTCGTATCAGTCGGAAACGGAAAACTGCGTGGCGCACAACGGCTCGCTGATTCCGATTCCGGATCGCGATGTGATGGTGCAGGCGTGGTACCAGGGCGGCATCTCGGTGTTTGACTGGAGCGATCCGGCCAAACCGTTTGAAATCGCGTCGTACGACCGTGGCCCGATCGATGACTCGCGTCTGGTGAGCGGCGGATCGTGGTCGGCGTACTGGTACAACGGTGCGATTGTGAGCTCCGAAATCGCGCGTGGTCTGGACGTGGTGGAACTGACGCCCAGCCGCTTTGTCACACAGAACGAAATCGATGCGGCCAAGACGGTAAAGTGGGAATATCTCAACGCGCAGGGTCAGCCCAAGATCGATTGGCCGCCCAGCTTCCCGCTGGTCAAGGCGTACACCGATCAGCTGGAGCGCAAGGGCTGCGTGAGTGATGCGCGCATCTCCACCATTCGTGCAGCAATCGCTGGCGCCGAACGCGCCACGGGTGCAGCGCGCAACACGGCGCTCACGCGTCTTGAGTCGGACATTGAACTCGAGCGCAGCTGCGATGCGAGGAAGGTTGATCTGATGAAGAAGGCGTTGAGCGGTATGCGCACGCAGATGATGTAAGCTCGACGGCTGAACAGTGCATTCGCAATTGTTGCGAGTGTGCTGCTCAACAAAACGCGCCGCGATCATCAGTGATCGCGGCGCGTTTTGTTTTTCGCATGCTATGCTGGCATGCTACACCGTGATGGCCGGACAGTCAGGTTGCCAACACGGTACGACGAGCTATCGCGTGATCACCAGCCCAAGTTCGGCTCGCGTAGTCACGCCGATTTCATCGCCCGACATGGCGTGTGTTCGCAGCGTGAGACGCGGTCCGATGCCTCGGCGCACACCCGCACTGATCACGCCACCGGCGCCAGCGCGCCCCACTCCAAAGCGAGTGTACGTGACGCCCGGACCCACAAAGATGCCCCACGCCTGATCTTGCGGCGTGACCAGCCAAAGCGCTGCGGCATCACCGAACACGCCCGACGGGCTACTGCCAGGCGAGGCTCCTAGTGACGCGCCGGCCCCTGCAGACATGGCCAAGCGGAAGCGGCTTCCCGCACCGATTTCCACGGCGGCGCCGAGCAACGGCACGCTAGCGCTCGTACTGTTGTCGACCACGTCCAAGCCTGTGGCGAAGGTGCCTGTGCCGACAAACGCGGAGAATACCGCGTTTGGGCGACTTTCGCTGGCTGCTTGTGCGTGTAGGGCAGTTGAGGTGCCCGTGAGCAGCGCTAGTATGGCAAGGCCGATTGTTTGTATTGCGACGCGGTTAGTCACCAATCACCTCCGTTTCATTGCATTAGACCGCGATTATTCACCAATCACCTTGGGCTTGAGCGGCTTGGTACCATTGAGCCGCGGACGCGGACCGTTGCTCACTTCAATCGTGAGGTCCTTGATGAACTGCGTGATTTTGCTGTAGTGCGGATAGTCGATGAACTGTGCTTCGTCGCTGCGCTGGTGATAGTCGCCGTGCAAGCCAGTAAAGAAAAACGCGATGGGCACACCCTGACGCGCGTAGTTGATGTGATCGCTGCGCGCGTAGATGTTGTTGTAGCCGCCCCATGTGGTGGGTTCGTCAAACTTGTAGTCGAGGTCCAGCGGCTTGTCGCGCTTCTTATTCACGGCTTGCACGGTTTCGCCCAGATCTTTGGAGTCAAAGAGCGAACCGATGACGGCCACGTAATCATCATTGCCGCCGGGCAGATCTTCGGCCCGTCCGCGACCAATCATGTCTACGTTGATGGCCGCAACAATGGAGTCAACCGGCACCGTGGGGTGACGCATGTAATACGCCGAGCCCACCAGTCCACCTTCTTCGCCGGTGTGCCAGACAAAGAGCGTTGAGCGCTTGGGCTTTACGTCCATGGCCATGATGGCTTCGGCAATCTCAAGCACCGCCATTGATCCCGATCCGTCGTCGTCGGCACCGTTGTTGACCGAATCAAGACGCGCCACAGGATGCACACGACGGATGCTGTCCATGTTCACGCGGAACGACTGAAACGCTTCGATCGTGGGCTGCTGCATGTCGTTGGCAATCTGCCAGCGGATTTTCTGATCGTTAAAGGCTTTGAGTGAATCCTTGTCCACCGCTGGTGCAAAGCCCACGTGGTCGTTGTGCGCGCCAACGGCAACAAACTGATTTTTGAGCACCGGATCGCTGCCGGGAATGACGGCCACCACATTGCGGCCGTAATTGGTGGGCAGCTCCACAAAGTCGAGCATGGCGTTCACCACGCCGCCCGGTGTGCCAGCGGTAAGTCCATCCAAGTTGCTGCGTGCGAACAGCCGAGCTGCCGCTGCGCTCGTGATGCGTAGCTGTGCCGCGGGCATCATGGCGTTGAGCTGCTGCTTGAGCAGCGTGAGTGAATCAGTGTCAGCGCCTCGTGCCGTACGCGGCGTGGAGGGCTGCGATGCAACTGTCGGCTCATTGATGGCTGCTCGTTGCGCCGGTGTGAGTGCATCGAGATCGACAGTGGCCACGGCCACGGCGTTATCAAAGCGGGAGCTGGAGGCGGCGCCGCCGCGACCTCCACCAAAGGCGCGCTGACCTACCGGGCCGCCGGCACCGCGACGTCCCGCTTCGGGTAGCAGCACCACAAACTTGCCAGCGGCCTGTGCCGGAGAAATCTGCGTGGTGGTATCGCCCTGCGTGCCGCCAAAGATTACGTCGACGTTCACAATCGGCTGCGGCGCGCGCGTTCCCGGTACGGCCACAAACTCATCGTTCCACTTGACGGGATTGCCATTCACCGTAAGGCGCGAGCTGGTGGTGTATTTGCGCAACCTGAACGGCAACACCTGAAAGTAGGTGCCGTTGTCACCGGCCGGCACGAGGCCCAGACGCTGCACTTCGGCGGCGATGTAGTCGGTGCCTTTCTGGTTGCCCAGCCGACCAACCTGACGCCCCATCATGGAATCGTCAGCGAACTGGTAGAGGCGGATTTGCAAATCGCGCTGGCTGATTTCAGCGGCGGTAGGCGCAGGCGCGAGTTTTTCGGGGTTGCCGTAGCGGTTGACGGCTTGCGTGTGCGCCGTTGCAGGGGCAACGGCCGGCGCGACCACGGCTGCGGCCAATAGTGCGTGGCGGAGTGATATTGAACAGGGCATGGTGGTTGTGTCGGGGAAACGGGAGAAACGACCTGAGGTGCAGCGGATTGGTGTGCGATCCCTCAGCGGGTCGCAGCTAGTGGTATTCACTGCGGTTAACATCCTGGTTGCCATATGTACGCGTTCCATCAGCCCACCGCTGCCAGAGCGACCCAGCGGCTACGGCCGAGACACTGAAAACTTGAACTGCTGAAACACCAGCGCGCACACCGGTTGATTGTCGCGATAGCTCGGCGTGAACGCTGTGGTGTGCACGTACTTGCGCACCGCGCGCTCAAATGTGGCGTGCGTCTGTTCTACAGCATGCGTGAAATCCTCGCGCACCGTGCCGTCGTCGTTCACGAGATAGCGCATGAGGACTTCGCCGTCGCGACCATTCTGTTTGGCAACGTAGGGATAGTCAGGCGCCGCGCTCCGGTTTACCGGCAACGGTGGGCGGTTGGGGTTGCTGTCGGAATAGCGCGTGACGCCCTTTTCGTCGGCGGCGAGGCGGAACTCCAGGCGATGAATCGTTTCGCGGTTAACATCGGGCGCCAGCGTGTCATAGGGCGAATACAGCAAATGCGCGCCCCACATTTTAAAGCGCAATCGGTACTCGCCCGCGTCAGGCGATGGCATCATGAAGGCACCATCGCTGAGTGTCTGCGTGCTGGCCACAACGTCGCCATCGCTGCGCACCAGCGACACACTGATGCATGGCATGGCGGCACCGGTGTCATCATCGAGCGCGATGCCGGCGATGGTGCCTTGCGCACCCAACACACCACCACCTGCAGCGGTAAAGGCAAGCGCCAGCAAGCTGCGCGCGACGATTGGCGCCATGGTCCTGAACACCCGCGCTACAGGATACATTCTCCGCCCCGTTAACTCGAACACCCGCGTTACAGCATTCATGCTCAGCCCCGATCGTTTTGTGGTACTACCCAACCACCACACCACGGCACGCCCCAAACCCAATCCGACGCGCACCATCACGCTCGGCGAACGCACGCAGAATCACTTCATCACCGTTCTCGAGAAAGCCGCGTGTTTCATCGTTGGGCAATGCAATGGGTTCACTGGCGCGTTTGGTGCGCTCCAGCAGACAGCCGGCCTGCTCAATGCTGGCACCCGACACAGTGCCGCTGCCGAGCATGTCGCCCGGGCGCAGGTTGCAACCGTTGCTTGTGTGGTGCGTGAGCATTTGCCCCAGGGACCAGTACAAATCCAGAAACGATGCGCGCGAGAGCTGCAGCGGTGCGACACCCTCATCGCGCATGCGCGCGGTGGACAAATACACTTCAAGTGTGATGGCAAAGCCACCACGCGCCTGATCGTCGGCGTTGGTGAGATACGGCAGTGGTGCAGGATCGTCGGCAGCCCGCGCTGACAGCGGCGCACGGAATGGCTCAAGGGCGTCGAGGGTGACCACAAACGGACTCACGCTGCTGGCAAAACTTTTGGCCAGAAACGGGCCCAGCGGCTGGTACTCCCACGCCTGCAGGTCGCGCGCGCTCCAGTCGTTAAGCAGTGACAGTCCCACGATGTGGTCATGAGCCTGCGCGAGGTCAATGCTGGTGCCCAGCGCATTGCCCGTCCCGACCCACGCGGCCACTTCGAGCTCGTAGTCCAGCGAACGCGAGGGGCCGAATGTGGGCTCGCTCTCGTTGGGGCCTTTGCGTTGACCGCTGGGGCGGTGCACCGGTGTGCCGCTGACCACAACGCTCGACGCGCGCCCGTGATATCCAATGGGCACCCACTTGTAGTTGGGCAACAGCGGATTGTCGGGCCGGAACATGCGACCCACGTTGGTGGCGTGGTGCACCGATGCATAAAAATCGGTGTAGTCGCCAACAGTCGCGGGCAGCAGCAGTTCAACACTGTGCTGCGGGATGAGCAACGCTGGTGCTAACGTTTCCTGTGCTTTGTCACCGTCACCGCCGGTGCGCAGCAGCATGGAGATTTGCGTGCGCAGCGCTCGCAGTGGCAGACGGCCCAGCGCAAAGAGTGCATTGAGCGTTGGCTCAGCACACGCCTCGGCCGCGGGCAACGCGGCACCGCTGAACAAGGCACGCGACATTGCCGCGCGCACATCAAAAATCTGGTCGCCAATGGCCACACCACAGCGTGGTGTCTCACCGTCCCGCTGGAACACACACAGCGGCAGATTCTGAATCGGAAAGTCACTCTCCGGTTCGTTGGCCGATACAACCCAGCTCTGCAGCGCCGGATTGAGCGAATCGGCAAGCGCTTCGGGTGAGATTGGATCCATCTCCTGGGCGTCAGTCACCACGCGCCCAGTGCACGCACTTCATCCACCGGTTCGCTGAACGAACAGGCACCAAACGAGACCGCCACATGCTCCCGCAAGTGCGCGAGCTCGTTGCGGTCGAGAACAAATCCTTGCCAGGTGATACCAGCATCTGCGAAGCTGAGCGCCGACGGGTCGGTCTCAAGCAGTGCACGCTCCCGCCACGCACGATCGTGCCCTTTGACGGTGAGCGCCGCGACCAGAAACAGATTAAGAAAGCCGAACATCTGTGCCTGCGCTGCACCGGGCTCATAGGTAAGCGCATAAGAACCGGTGAGCGGGTGGTGCAGACCAGCCGTCGCCTTGAAGGGCACGTGGTGCCGTACGCAGCTCTCTACAAAAGACACCACCTGTTGTGCCGACGGAAAAGCATCGGCCGTCACACCACCAGTGCGTATTTTGGCGCGGCGACCTGTACGCGAGAGCGCCTCGATGAACGGCTCGACATCGGGCTGCAACGGTACTTCTACATACACGTGCGCGTCCGACGGAAACGCACCATCAATGGCCTGCACATCGGCAGGGGCGGCGGCGCGGACTTCAATGGTGTCAACAATCGCGCTGCACTCTTCCCAGCTGTAGCGATGATTCTGGTTCACGACGGCAATCGCGTTGGCGTCGGCCGTATGATCACCCGTTCCGATGGCCGCCAGTCGCCACGGTATCGCGCCCGGATCACGCGGCAGCAACGGCTCTGCTTCACGCGCAAAATCATCGAGCGCCGGAACAGGGCACACGAGACGTCCAAGCATCCATCCCGCCTCGCCACCGCGATACCGTGCGTAGTTTCGCACCGCCTCTCGCATGTTAAGCGCAGCGGGCGGGAAGAGACCCGCATAGTCCACAATGCCATCGAGCAGCACGCGTGCGGCAGGGTCAGTGATGAGCGGTACACGAACAGGCATAACGATCTACCGGTTAACCGTCAGATGAACAGTCACAGTCCGTCAAAATCGAGCGCCAGATCGAGCGCCGGCGCACTATGAGTCAACGCACCAATGGAAATACGATCCACGCCGCACTCGGCGATGCCTCGCACCGTGGCGAGCGTCACACCGCCCGACGCTTCGGTGATCATGCGCCCGTCACACATTGTCACGGCCTGCCGGAGTTCACTGAGTGACATGTTGTCGAGCAGTACGGAATCGGCATTGGCATTGAGCGCGGCCGTCACCTGCGCGAGTGTGTCGCACTCGATCTGAATCATGGTACCAGATGCCGCAATGCCTCGCGCTCGCTGCACCGCCAAACCAACGTCGCCGCCAATAGCGGCGAGATGATTGTCCTTGATGAGCACACCACTGCGCAAATCGAATCGGTGATTCACACCACCACCGGCCTGCACGGCGTACTTTTCCAGTCGTCGCCAGCCGGGTGTGGTTTTACGCGTGTCAAGAATTTGCGCGCGTGTGCCCTGCACCGCTGCCACAAAGCGCGCGGTGAGTGACGCAATGCCGCTCAGCCGCTGCATGAAGTTGAGCGCCACACGTTCGGCGGAGAGCAGCGCACGGGCGTGACCGTTGAGTCTGATAACTACTGAGCCGGCTTCGACCATCGTGCCATCGACGTGCTCCACACGCGCCGCGATACTCTTGTCGAGCAGCCGAAATGCTTCGCAGGCCAGCGGCACGCCGGCAATCACGCCGGTTTGTCTGGCCACGAGTGACGCGCGTACATGACGGTCACTCACAACCGTGGCCAGTGTTGACACATCGTGAAACGCGGCGTCTTCGTCGAGCGCGGCACGAACCAGCGCTTCGGTTTGGGCGTCGGACAATGGGAAGCCAACCGCGCCCACATGTGAGATGGCAGGCGTGCTCAGTGGCGTGAGGTGACGCTGCGCGCCGTCTGCTTGTGGTTCGTGCGTCATTGGATGTTCGCCTCCCTGAGACCTGTTTCAGTGTGCCTGTTCACACACCTGTCGTTCGCTGTTGCCCGTTGATCACTCGCCCGGATCATTGGGGCCAAATGGACTCGTGGCCGGCGTGCCACCAATCGCGACCATGCGTTCAATGGCCGTGCGCGCCCGGGCTGCGATTTCAGGCGGCACGGTAATGCGATGCTGCATGAGCTGCAGCGCTTTGAGCACCTTGGGCAACGTGGTGACCTTCATGTACGCACACTCCGCGCGATCGTTGGCCGCAATGAAGTGCTTGGACGGATTCTCGCGACGCAGCCGATGCAGAATACCGATTTCCGTGGCCACGATGAACGTGTCGTTGTCACTCTGCCGAGGACGATTGATCATACCCTCGGTGGAGAGAATCTGCGCGCCTTCCTTGGCGATCGCACCAGCCGATACGGCATCGACCACAGAAGTGGCGCAACCACACTCAGGATGAATGAGAAACTCGGCGCCCGGATGCTGTGAGCGCGTGAGGTTGATATGCTCAGGATCAATACCCGCGTGCACATGACACTCACCCATCCAGACGTGAATGTTCTGGCGTCCACTGAGCCGACGCACGTGCGCACCCAGAAACATGTCGGGCAAAAAGAGAATGTCTTTTTCTTCAGGAATCGCGTTCACAACTTCCACCGCGTTGCCGCTGGTGCAGCAGTAATCGCTTTCGGCTTTTACTTCGGCGGTGGTGTTCACGTACGACACAACAACGGCCCCCGGATGCTGCGCTTTCCAGGCGCGCAGCTCCTCGGCGTTGATGGTGGCAGCCAGCGAACAGCCAGCGGCCAGATCCGGCAGCAGCACCGTTTTTTGTGGCGACAGAATGGCCGCTGTTTCGGCCATGAAATGTACGCCGCAGAACACAATGACATCGGCGCTGGTACTGGCGGCTTCGCGCGACAGGCCCAGCGAGTCACCCACGTAATCGGCGACATCCTGAATCTCGGGCCGCTCGTAGTTGTGCGCGAGGATGACCGCGTTTTTCTGTGCGGCCAGCTCACGGATTGCGTTGTGAACAGCTGGATCGTAGTGCGCTTCGAGAATCGTCATAGAGTAGTGACCGTGTAGTGCTGGCGGAGTAATTACCAGGTAACCTGTCGTCCTTTCCATTCGCGGCGTCGGGCCGGAAAGTCGCTGCGATAGTGGCCGCCGCGCGATTCCTTGCGCAACAACGCCGCTTCGGCAATCAGCCAGGCCGTGGTAAGCAAGTTACGCTCTTCGGTGGCTCCTTCGCTTAAACGCCCTTCAATCGCGCCGAGTCCTTTCAGACAGGCGCGCAATCCTCGCGCCGTGCGATCGATGCCCGCATGCTGCCACATGAGATAGCGAATCTCGTCGGCGGCGACCTGGGCCGCGCCGCGGTCCTCCAGTGGTGGTACACTCCACTTCTTCGCACGTGGCGTGGCAATCCGCTTCGGTGTTCCTTCGAGGTCGCGCGCCACGCGTTCGGCAAATACGAGACCTTCGAGCAGCGAATTGGACGCCAGGCGATTGGCGCCGTGTACGCCGGTTCGGGCCGTCTCGCCCACTGCGTACAGGCGTGTGAGGCTGGAGCGTCCGCGCAAGTCGGTGACAATACCACCCATGATGTAGTGCGCGGCTGGTGTTACCGGGATGAGCTGCCTGGACGGCGTAATTCCGCGCGCTTTGCAGATGGCCTGAATGCCGGGAAATCGAGTGGCGAATCGACGGCCGAGCATGCGTGCATCGAGATAAACAGTGCCGGTTCGCAGCTGCTCCCGGAAGATTTCGCGGGCCACCACATCACGCGGTGCCAGATCGGCGTCTTTGTGTTTCCCGGTCATGAACCGCTCACCGTTGCTGTTCACCAGGATCGCACCTTCACCGCGCACCGCTTCGGAAATGAGCGCCAGCGGGTTTTCGCTGGTCGAGAGCGCCGTGGGGTGGAACTGTACGAACTCCATGTCGGTAATGCTCACGCCGGCCCGATGCGCGATGGCAAAACCGTCGCCGGTGGCGACTTGCGGGTTGGTGGTATGCCGGAACACCTGACCGCAGCCTCCGGTAGCAAAAACAGTGGCGTCCGCGAGTATTTCCACTGCCTGTCCAGACAGGCTTGCCCGTACCCCAACGCACTGCCCATCGTGCACAATCAGGTCGAGGACACGCGCCCATTCACGGACATCAACATCTGGACTGTCCGCGACCCGGGCGAGTAGTGTACGGGCAACTTCGGCGCCGGTCTGGTCGCCTTGTGCATGTACAATGCGGTGGCGCGAGTGGGCGGCCTCGCGACCAAGTTTCAAGCTGCCGTCGGCTGCCAGATCGAAACGTGCTCCTGCTGTCTGCAGCTCGAGCACGCGCGCCGGACCCTCCTCCACGAGCACCTGTACGGCGGCTGCGTCGCACAGTGCGGCGCCAGCCGCCAAGGTGTCGCGACGGTGGAGCGCTGGTGAGTCGCCTGCACCCAGGGCAGCGGCAATGCCACCTTGTGCGTAAGCTGTAGCAGAATCAAAGAGGGACCGTTTGGTGAGCAGCATCACCGATCCGTGGGCAGAGGCGCGCCATGCTGCGTGCAGACCGGCTACGCCGCTGCCAACCACAAGGAACCGGGTGCGAATTCGTTCGGTCATATAGATTTTAACAATATCGCGGCACACACGTGGTGCCAGCCGTTTTCACCGGCAGGAGATCGTTCCGACATGCGTTCACTTCGAGTTACCCGTCGCGCCAGTGCGCGATTCTTGCCCGTCTCCGCTGCTGCGGCGCTCACACTCACACTCACGGCCACCGCAGGTGCACAGCCGGGCGGAGTTGCTCCGAGCTGCGAGATTGAGTTCAACAGCCCCAAAGAACTGTTCGTTGCAAACATCGCGTTCCAGGAGGCCGCCGGTAAAGAAGGGGCTGAGCGCGCCGTGGCGCTCAGGAAGACGATGGGCGAACTGACCAACCGTCCGGAACGTTTCCAGGATCGTAACGTCACGGGCTATCACATGTTGCTGGCCCAAACGCTGTCGTTGTGGATTGCCGATGAAAATACACCGGTGAACACGACAACCAGCGCCATTGGTTCACGCGCCGCGGACGGCCCGGTTGACCTGGTGCAGGCCACCAATGCGGCGTTCGATGCCGTGATTGCCGCCGATGCCACGTGTGCCTCAAACGTGGCCACCATGCGTCAGAGCGAAGGGTGGTTGGCTGTCACACGAAAAGCGCTTGATTTTGCCGGCAGCAATCCGGACAGTGCCGAGATCTACGCCAACTATTCGCTGGCCCTGCTGCCCACCGACAATCCGTATCCGTTCCAGGTGCTGGGCGTGGCCGCGCAGCGCAAGGGCGACCTCGCCACCGCTATCACCAACTGGGAGAAGGCGGTTGAGGCGTCGGGCACCGACAGTGCGTATGCCGACGTGCGTCAGAACAGCATTTATTACATCGGCATGTACACGCTGTCGATGTCGCGCGAACTGACCGGCGATGAGCAGAAGGCCAAGCTCAACAGCGCTGTTGAGGCGCTGAACAAGTACCTGACCGAGTTCGGCAGCTCGCCGGAAGCGCCAACGATCATGCAGGGGTTGGGTGAGGCGTATCTGACGTTGGGCGATTCGGCCAAGGTCTCCAGTGTCTATGCACCAATGCTCGCCACGCCATCGGCCTATGACGATTACCCGCTGACCATGGCAGGCGTGCTGGCCACGCAGGTGGACCGGGTCGAAGACGCGGCGGCCCTGTTTGAAGCCGCCATCGCCAAGAACCCGAACCAGCGTGACGCGCTGCGCAATCTGGCCGCTACGTATTACACGGCCAAGCAGTACGATAAAATGGCCAAGCCGCTCGATGTCTTGGTGACCATTGACCCCAACAACTACGACGCCTGGTCCATGTACGCATTCGGCGCGCAGGGTCGCATGCAGGACGCGACCGTGCCGGCTCAGAAAAAGATGTGGACGGATTCGCTCATTGCCTACGCTGCCAAGGCCGACAGCCTGCCCGTGAAGGTGGTGGTGGACGAGTTCCAGCGTCTTCCGGAGTCAGTAGTCTTCGCAGCTCGCGTCGAGGGCAACTCAGCCGCACCAAAGGCCAATACGTTCACCGTCGAGTTCCTTGATGCGAGCGGGAATGTGGTCACCACGGCCACCGAGGAACTGGCCGCGATCCCAATGGGCGAGACCAAGCAGGTTCGGCTGCAGGCAGAAGGAACTGGCATCGTCGCCTACCGCTACAAGCCGCTGTCCTGAAGCCCGGTCTTCAGCGCCGCCTTGTCCGAGGCGGTGCTGAGGGCGATCCTTCCGTCTCATGCGTCGGACTCTCTATCTGCTGGGCGCCCTTGTGGCAGCCCACCTGCTACTGCTGACTATCACACCCTCTGGCGCCACAATCGCACCAGAGGGTGAAGGTCTTGATATCGGCATCGTTTTCGATGTCGGTGGCCGCGGCGACAAATCGTTCAACGACGGTGCCTACCTGGGCGGCCTGCTGGCCGCTGACTCACTGGGTGCGCGTGTGCGGTACATCGAGCCCGGCGAAGGCTCCGACCGCGAAGCGGGTCTGCGACTGCTGGCCGCCGAGGGCATGGATCTCGTGCTGGCCGTCGGGTTCATCTTTACTGATGACGTGCTCACCCTCGCCCGGGACTATCCCAATGTGAAATTCGCGGGCGTTGACTACGCGGTGTCGTTTGACGACGCCGGCAACCCGTTACCGCTGCCCGACAACCTGGTCGCGCTCAAGTTCCGCGAAGAGGAAGGGTCGTTTCTGGTCGGCGCGCTCGCCGCGCTCGTGGGCGACTCAAAAAAAGTGGGCTTCATTGGCGGCATGGACATCGGCCTCATTCATAAGTTCGAGGCGGGTTATCGCGCCGGTGTGATGCATGTCTGCCCCGACTGCGAAGTGCTCGTGCAGTACGCCGGCGTCACCCCCGAAGCCTTCAAAAACCCCGGCAAGGGCAAAGAGCTGGCGCTCAGTCAGTATGCCCAGGGTGTGAACGTGATTTTTCATGCATCGGGCTCAACCGGGCTCGGCGTGTTTGAAGCGGCGCGCACCACCGGCAAACTGGCTATCGGCGTTGATGCTGACCAGTACGCCGAAGCACCGGGCCACGTGCTGACGTCCATGGTCAAGGGCATTGACGCGGCGGTCTTCGATGCGGCGCGCGCCGTGCAGGACGGCACATTTGAGGGCGGTGTGCGCGTATTTGGTCTGGCCGAACGCGGTGTCGGCTATGTGTACGACCAAAACAATGCCGCGCTTATTCCCGACGCGGTGCGCAACCGACTGCAGGAACTGGAAGCCGATATCATCGCGGGTCGTATTCGCGTACCGAGCACGCGTTGAGCACCGCTGCATCTACCGTAGCATCTGATGTACCAGCCGCATCGATGGCGGTGCGCATGCAGCGGGTATGCAAGCACTTTGGTGCCGTACAGGCTAATCGCGACGTCAACTTTGAGGTGGCCACCGGCGAAATTCATGCGCTGGTAGGAGAAAATGGGGCGGGCAAAAGCACGCTCATGCATATCCTCAGCGGGCTGCACACGCCAAGCGACGGCAGCGTTGAGGTGTTTGGGAAAGATGCAACGGGCTGGGACACCAATGCCGCCATTGCGGCGGGTGTGGGTATGGTGCATCAGCATTTCATGCTTGTACCGACGCTCACCGTGGCCGAAAATCTTGTGCTGGGCCGTGAGCCGGTGCGCGGTGTGCAGCTCGATCAGCGCCGCGCGGAAGCCGATGTGCGCGCGCTCGCCGAACGCACCGGCCTACGCGTTGATCCTACCCGCACGATTGCAGAGCTGAGTGTGGGCGAAGCGCAGCGGGTGGAGATTCTCAAGGTGCTCTACCGCGGCGCGCGCGTGCTGGTGCTCGATGAACCAACGGCCGTGCTCTCACCACCCGAAGTGAATGAGCTGTGGACGGTACTGCGTGGGCTGCGTGCGCAGGGCGATACCATCATCATCATTACGCACAAGCTCGACGAAGTGGTGGCCATTTCTGACACGATCACGGTCATGCGTGATGGTCGCTCGGTGGCGCGCCTGGCCACCTCGGGCACGTCGCCCCGGGAGATCGCGCGCGCGATGGTGGGGCGCGATGTGGCGTTGGCGCTGGATGCGGTGCCCGCTGCAGCATTGTCGCAGGCGGCGCATGCGTCCGATGCGGCCAGTGAGCCGGGTGTCGCGACTACGCCGACTGCCTCCCGTGCGCCGGACACCTCCTCCACCGCCGCCCTTTCCGTTCGTGCGCTTTCCGTGCTCGGCGATCGCGGCAACCAGGTCATTGAGGCACTCTCGTTTGATGTGCAACCTGGTGAGATTTTTGGCATTGCCGGCGTTGAGGGTAACGGGCAGTCGGAGTTGCTCGACGTGATTGCCGGTCTGCGGCGTGCGCAGTCGGGCAGTGTGCATCTGGGCAACCGCGACGTGACGGCGCTTGATGTGCGATCGCGTGCTGATGCCGGACTGTCGCACATCCCCGAAGACCGGCACCGCCGAGGACTGATTCTCGACTACAGCGTGGCCGACAACCTGCTGCTGGGACAGCAACATCGATTCAGTACGTCGTTCGGTCTCGATCGCGAGCGCATTGCGCAGCACGCCGTCACACAGGTGCGGACGTTTGACATTCGTCCGCCCGATCCATCGCTGTCCGCCCGCAGTTTGTCGGGCGGTAATCAGCAGAAGATTGTGATTGCGCGCGAAATGGGGCGTCCGTTTTCTGTGTTGCTGGCGGCGCAGCCTACCCGAGGCGTTGATGTGGGGGCCATCGAGTTTATTCACGCGCAGCTACGGGCCGCGCGCGCCAGCGGCAAAGGTGTGCTGTTGGTGTCGGCCGATCTGTCAGAAGTGCTGGCCTTGGCAGACCGGATTGCGGTGATGTACGAAGGCCGACTGGCCTGCCTGTTGCCAGCCACCGAGTGTACCGCCGAGCTGTTGGGGCCGTACATGACGGGCGCATCGCACGCCGCTGCATGAGTACGATCAAGCGTGCAGCGCACGCCCTGCTGGCGCCGGTGCTGGCGGTGGCGATTGCCATGGTGGTGGGTGACCTGCTCATTCTCACCTATGGTGAATCACCGGGCACCGTGTACGCGCTGTTGCTCGAGGGCACGTGGGGCAACGCGTACGGATTCGGGCAGGTGCTCTACAAAACAATGACGCTCATTTGCACCGGACTGGCGTTTGCGTACGCCGCGCGGGCCGGGTTGTTCAATGTGGGTGCCGAAGGTCAGCTCGCGGCCGGTGGGTTTGCGGCAGCAGTGATCGGGTTGGTGTTGCCGGCTGCCACCCCCGCGTTGATTGCGGTTGTGTTGTGCACAGCCGGCGCGATGGGAGCGGGCGCGTTCACCGGCGCCGTGCCGGGCGTGCTGCGCGCACGGTTTGGCGCGAGCGAAGTGATCGTGACGATCATGCTCAACTTTATTGTGCTGGCATTGCTCAACTACGCCGTGGCGTCGCATCTGGCGGTACCGGAAACGTTGCACACGGAAGTAATGCAGGCGGGCTTTATCGCCCGACTGGGCGCGTTTTTGCCGGCGTTTGCCGGTTCGGCGGCCAATCTGACGATTGTGATTGCGGTGGTTGCGGCCATCGCTGCATGGTGGGTGATGTTCCGCACGCGCTCCGGTTATGAACTGCGGGCGGTTGGACTGCAGCCCGATGCCGCGGAGTATGGTGGCGTAAACGTACCGCGCACATGGCTACGCGCCATGATCTGGTCCGGTGCGTTTGCTGGTCTTGGCGGCATCAACTTTGTGCTGGGCTACAAGCATTATTACGAAGAAGGGTTTGCGGCGGGCTCGGGATTTCTGGGCATCGCAGTGGCCCTGGTTGGCCGCAATCATCCGCTCGGCATCATTGCCGCGGCGCTGTTGTTTGCGACGTTGTCGCAGGGTGGGCTGGCGGTCAATGCGCTGGTGCCCAAGCAGCTGGTGGACATTTTGCAAGCGGTCGTGATTCTGGCCGTAGCCACCACGGTGCCTGAAGTGCAGCGTTTGTTGCAGCGCGCCGCGGCCGTTGCGGTCCGTCGCAACGATACGGAGCCCACCACGTGATTGCGCTTGCTTTTGTGCTGCAGACCATGCGCATTGCCATTCCGTATTTGCTGGCGGCAGCTGGCGGCGTGATTTCGGAGCGCGTGGGTGTAATTGCACTCGGCCTGGAAGGCATGATGCTGGCTGGTGCGTTTGGTGCGGTGCTCGGGTCGTATTATGGAGGCAACGCGTGGATTGGTTTGGCGTGCGCGATGTTGGCCGGACTGATTGTGGCGCTCATCATGGCGTTGTGCACGCTACGTTATCGTGCCAATCAGGTGGTGGTTGGCATTGCAGTGAACCTGTTGGTGATTGGTGCAACACGGTTCTTTTTGCGGCTGTCATTTGACAGTGCCTCCAACTCGCCGCGTGTTGACGGCTTTGGTGGTGAAGGCAGCGGCCTGGGTGTGATGGCGAGCTTTTCCAACCCCATTGTGTGGATTGGCTTGCTGGCGTTGCCGGTGCTCAGCTGGCTGTTGTTCCGCACCCCGTTTGGTCTGCGCGTGCGGGCGGTTGGTGAGAAGCCCGAAGCAGCGGCGACACTGGGTGTCCCGGTGCGTGCGCTGCAGCTGCGTGGGCTGTTGCTGTGCGGCGTACTGGCGTCATTGGGTGGTGCGTATCTGGCGCTCGACCAGCATCAGTTCACCGATAGCATGACGGCCGGCCGCGGTTTTATTGCGTTGGCGGCCATCATTTTCGGGCGTTGGATGCCGTTGCGTGTCGGGGCGGCCTGTCTGCTCTTTGCCGCCGCCGAAACGCTGCAGATTCAGTTGCAGGGTGCGCAGCTGGTGCCGTCGCAGTTTGTGGAGCTCATTCCGTATGTGCTCACCATTGTGGCACTGGCGGGCGTGGTCGGAAAGTCGGTGCCACCTGCCGCATTGGGTAAAGCGCAGTGAGCTTGGAAACGGACACTGCGGAGCATGAAGCACCAGAAAACGCCAAAGGGAAACTCATCATCCTGATGGTGTCGGCCTTCATCGACATGCTTGGCATGTTGATGATCCTGCCACTGCTACCGTTTTATGCTGAAAAGCTTGGCGCTGGTGGATTGATTGTGGGTTTGCTGGTGGCGTCGTTCTCGGTGGCGCAGCTATTGAGTGCGCCAATCTGGGGACGGTTTTCCGATCGCTACGGCCGGCGCCCTGCGTTGCTGGTGAGTCTGGTGGCGTCGGCCATTGCGTTCGTGGTGTTTGCCTACGCTGATTCGCTGTGGCTGCTGTTTGTCTCGCGCATTATTCAAGGCGCGGGTGGTGGGACGGTGGGCGTGATTCAGGCGTATGTTGCCGACGCCACCAAGCCTGACGATCGCGCGCGCGTGCTCGGCTGGTTGAGTGCGGCTACGAATGCGGGTGTGGCACTGGGTCCGGCGATTGGATCGTGGCTGCGGCCGTTGGGTGCGGAGTGGCCGGGCCTGGTCGCCGCCGGATTGTGTGTGGTGAACATGCTTTTTGTGTGGCGCTACCTCACAGAAGCGCGCACCATCAATACGGCCGACCGCAAACTCGCCGATGCAGGACGCGGCAGTTCGCGCGCAGTGATTGCACGTGTGGTGTCACACCCCAACGAACCGGCGTCACGGCTGATTCTCATTTACGCGTTGGCGATTGGTGCCTTTCAGGGCATCACAGCGGTACTGGCGCTGTTCCTGGGCTGGCGCTTCGGGTTTACCGAGCTTTCCATTGGCTATGTGTTCACTTACATCGGCGTGCTGTCGGTGGTGGCGCGCGCTGTGTTTCTGGGTGGCCTGGTAGACCGATACGGCGAAGCACGGCTGGCGCGCATTGGATTGGTGCTGCTCACCACCGGGTTGCTCGCGGTGGGACTGGCTCCCAATCGGGTGCTGCTCTTTGCCGCGGTGGCGCTGCTACCCATGGGCACCGCGTTCACGTTCCCCTGTGTGACGGCACTGCTGTCGCGCGTGATCAGCAGTGCGCAGCGCGGATTGTACATGGGTGTGCAGCAGACGTACGGCGGTATTTCGCGCGTGGGGTTCCCGATCGTGTTTGGCTTGGCCTACGACGCGGTGGGCAAGTCCTCACCGTTCTTTATTTCTGCCACCATGGTGCTGATCACGTTTTTCTTGGCCAGCAACATCGCGTCGTTTGCGCCTCCCCGGAAGCGTGCGGTGTAGCAGCACCTTTACGCCGAACGCACACCCGGCTCAGACGCGATCACGGTCCGGGCGATATTCACCATCGGGACAGACTTGTCCTGACTCGTGCGCTGCATGATGCGGTATGCTTCCTGCTCCGAGCTTCCGGTGCGTCGCATGAGAATGCCTTTGGCTCGCTCAATCAACTTGCGCGCCTCCAACTGGGCGATCGCCTGCGCGCACTCCTCCTGCACCCGGGCCAGCTCCTGCGCTCTGAGCACGGCCAGTCGCAGTGAGGCCTCGAGCACGTTATCGGGAATCGGCTTGAGCAACAGGGCGGTGGCGTGTGAGTGCTCCGCATCTTCGGGCAACAGTTGCAGTGAAGCGTCGGCTGTGCAGAGCACGATTGCGATGTTGGGCAGACTTTCCCTGATTTCATGCACCATAGCAATCGCGCTGACGTCACCGTGTGCGTTCAGATCAATCAGGGCGACGTCGGGGCTGAGCGGCGGCACCACTGGCTCTGCTGAGCGCGGCACCACAGCAAAACCAAGTGCCGTGAGCTGCGAGGTGAGTTGCTCCTGTGAGCCCGCATCAGCGTCCACCACCAGCACTCGCAACGGCAAAAGATTGCTCACAGTGTTGGTAGCCTCAGCGTATGCGTCAGACAACTTGATTACCCGACACGCAAACTACGCCACATGGCGCGTTTTGATGTCAGCAGTTGCCTGACACACTGAAGGGTTTTGCCTACCTGCTGACCAGATCAGACCCCTTGGCGCTCAGGAGGTTAACCAGCAATCGGGCAGCACCCGGCACGCCGACCGGTAGCTGTCGGAACAGCGCCAGTGATGTGTAGACGTAGACGCCATCGCCATATCGCGTAGCAAGAATGCCAGCGTTGTTGGGCACTTCATCCGGATCGTTCATTGCGATGAACGTCTGGTACCCCTTGAACTCACTCGGCATGTACAGCGCGCGTTCCTGCACCCACGCACTCCAATCCGCTTGAGTAATAACATTGGGCGTACGCAGCAATGCCGCACTGGCGTTGGTCACCGTGACTGGAGCGTTCTCGTTGGTGACACGGGCAGCGGGTCGCGTCAAGGTGATCGGATATGGCATGATGCCCGGCTCCTGCATTTCCGTCTGCCCGTACTGGACCAACACAGTGCCTCCCACCTCGGCAAACTCAAACAACAGCGCATTGAACTCTCGCAACGCATCGCTCACCTGATACGCGCGCGGACCAACCACGATCGCGCTGTATTGCGACAGATCGGTGCTGCCCAACCGCTCGGGCTCGAGCACATCGGTTGTGATGTCGAGCGCTCTGAGCGCCGCCACACCGTCGTCGCTCACCCCGGCGATGTAGCCCACTCGCGTTCCCGCGGGTACCTGAAGCGGAACCGCCGAGAGATACATGTTGGACACACCATAGCTGCGTTGCGGCGTGATGTGATCGTAGCTGATGGTGCTGTAGCCTGCCTGGGCCGGCTGGTCCATGTGCATGGCAACCGCTTTGATCTCGTGCATGCCTTCAGGCAGCACACCGCGCAGTGTGAACGTGACGGCGAGCTGTTGCCCCGGTTGCAACTCGCGCACACGAACCGCCGAATCGGCCGTCAATCCCGGTGGCAAATCCAGCTGGATGGCCACCGTTTGCGGCGACGGATATTGCGACAGTACTTTCACGCGCAGCTGCCGTTCAATGCGCTCCGTCGCACGTGCGTATTCCACGCTGCGATCGAGTCCGATCGTGATTCCCGGGACCACGGCCACCGGAATCTGCTGGTCGCCCTTGACCGGATCGGCAAACCGATTGACCACGGGCACGCGGATATGCACCGGCACATCGGCAATCAGCACACGCGCAATGGCTGCCAACTCAGTTTGCCGCTGCCGCTGGGCGTCGTCACGTGAATCGATGGCGGCACGAAAGTACGCTGCTTCCCGTCCACCGGCGCTCCACCACGGCATGGTGATAACCGGCGTGCGGGCCAAGCGTCGTGTTGTGATTGCGCTGTCCGGTAAGAGCACGGACGCTGCGCCGCTGGTATCGGGCGCGTTGAGGCCAACACCACTGAGCAGCAGCGCCTGTTGTCCGCGATTGTACACCGTCACACTCACACCCAGTGTATCGGGCGCCAGCGGTTTGGCCATTTCGGAGGCAGGCAGCAACTGGCGAGGCGCAGTGGCTTCGACGGCCACACCCGCCGCGAGCGTGAGGGCCAGTGCGGCACGCTGTTCGGTGAGTGTGATGGCGTCCCACAGCGCGGGGTTGGCATGCGAATCGCGCAACGTGCCTTGCTCAATCGCATTGCCGCGCGCGTTGACGAGACTACCGGTAAAGCCGGGCTGCGCGGCGTACCAGAGCGGTGGTCGCGCACCGGCCGCATCGCGTGCCGCGCGCAGTTGGCGCAGTCCGGTTGCAAGCATCGGGATAGTCGCATCGGGCGCCGTTGCGCGGTAGGCGTCGCGCGCCGCCGCGAATGATCGGTCAGCACTATCCATCAGCGCGACGACACGTGGATTGTCCGACTGCCGGGCAGTGGCACGCCACGTGGTATCGAGGCCATCGAACACCGACACTTCGTTCCGCGCGTTGGCTGGCGCATTGGCGCGTGTTGCTTCGCGGCGCACGTACGACCACTGCACACCGCGTCGCTCTATCGCACCAAAGCCCTGCGACTTGTGCTGACTGCGGCTTTCGGCCGCGATTTCGGCGTAGCTGCGTCCAAGCAACGGTGAGTATTCGCCCACATTCATGCGCGACGTCAGTTCATCCGGCGAAAACCGTGAACTGCGATAGAACTTGGGTGCCATCCACGGCAAGCCATGCGTGTGCACAGGAAACGCTATGGTGTCGCCCGCCTTATCGTACGCTTCTCGCGCCAGGATTCCGGCTACGCGATGATGGCCGTGGCCATCGCGCGGTGTGCCGGAAAACACCGACACAATCACATGCGGCCGGAACTCACGCACCACACGCACCACATCACCAAGCACCGTGTCTTTGGGCCAGGCGTTGAATGTCTCCTGTTCGTTCTTTGAAAAGCCGAAGTCAAAGGCACGGGTGAAAAACTGTCGTGCGCCGTCGAGGCGCCGCGCGGCCAACAGCTCTTCGGTACGAATGATGCCCAGCTGTGCACCAAGCTGATTGCCAATGAGATTCTGCCCGCCATCGCCGCGCGTCAGCGACAGATACGCGGTCTCTACGTGACGACCGCGCGCGAGCCAGGCGAGCAGCGGGGTGTCTTCGTCATCGGGATGTGCGGCGATCATGAGGACGCGCGCTGTGGTGCCGAGTGATTGCAGCACGGCCCCGAGCGATGCAGCGCCGAGTGCGCCCGGTTGAATAACTGCGGCGAAAGGTTCACCCGGAGCAGGCGCCACGTTCGTACGCGGGGCACTGGTAATGGGTGTTCGATTGACGGGTGCGGGCTGCGACTGAAGCGTGGCGGGCTTATTGGCGATGCACAACACAAGCGCCGCGACAAATGCCGCGGCGCTGTGAGTTCGCACTAACCGGCACGCCCTGGAGGCGGCGTTTTTCACTGTGAAGCCCGCGCCTGCGCCATGCGCTCCGTCCCAACCTCGGTCACGGAAAAAGCCGCGCTGACAATGCGCGCCTGCTCGACCGTATGCACCGCCGTGTAGCCTTCGGCCGGACTGGCCCGCTCCTGACGGCCAATGTATCGCACACCGACGGCGGCACCGGCCGACACACGCAATCGCGGCTGCACAAACGTCCAGGCGCCCATGTTCTTGGGCTCTTCCTGCACCCACACCACTTCTTCAATGGCCGGATACAAATCCATTACGCGCTGGATCTCCGCGTGCGGCCACGGATACAGCTCTTCGACGCGAACGATCGCCACACCACCATGCCGCGCATCGTTGAGTGCAAGATCGTAGTACACCTTGCCCGTGCAGAACACGATACGTCGCACATCATCACGTCGCTGCGACGCGATGGGATCGTCAATAACCGGCTGGAACGCACCGTTTGAGAGATCAGCGAGTTTGGACATCGCTTGCGGCAAACGTAGCATGGACTTGGGCTGCATGAGCACCAGCGGACGACGCATTTTGCGCAACGCCTGCCGACGCAGGATGTGGAAGTACTGCGCGGGCGTCGTGAGGTAACCCACTGACATGTTGCCTTCGGCAGCAGACTGCAGGAACCGCTCAAGACGCGCGCTTGAATGCTCTGGCCCCTGCCCTTCGTAGCCGTGCGGCAGCAACAGTGTGACTCCCGAATCCTGTCCCCACTTGGCACGATCAGCCATCATGAACTGGTCGATGATGGGCTGTGCCACGTTCACAAAGTCACCAAACTGCGCTTCCCACAGCACCAGTGTATCTGGCGCCGCGGTGCTATAGCCGTACTCAAAGCCCAGTACCGCCAGCTCCGACAGCGCCGAGTTATACACTTCAAACTGCGCCGACGCTCCGGGTAGATGCGCAAGCGGTGCGTATTTGCGTCCGGTTTCCACGTCGCTGAGCACCGCATGCCGGTGCGAGAACGTGCCGCGCTCGACATCCTGACCAGTAAGACGAATGGACACGCCGTCGCTGACCAACGACCCAAACGCCAGCGCTTCGGCGTGGCCCCAATCGATGCCGCCTTCTGGTCCCACGGCTTCGCGACGACGTTCAAGCTGCTTGGCCAGTCGTGGATGTGCCGTAAAGTCACTCGGCCAGCGCAGCAATGCATCGTTGATCGCGAGCAACCGTTCGGCCTGCACCGCGGTGTCCACTGTACGCGGTGTTTCCGTGTCTTCTTCGGGCCACGGCTGATGCGATTCCGCGCCTGCGAGTGACGCCTTGAACGCGGTGTGACGCGCCGCGTAGTCGCTCATAACCTGCTCTTCGACCTTCCGCGCTTCGTCGGCGCTGAACACACCTTCTTCGACCAGTCGCTGCGCCCATGCTCTGGGCACCGTGGGATGATCCTTGATGCGCTGATACAGCGACGGCTGCGTATAGGACGGTTCGTCGCCTTCGTTGTGCCCGTGACGACGGTAGCCCACCAGATCAATAAGTACGTCTTTGCGAAAGCGTGTGCGATACGCACAGGCAAGCCGCACAGCCATAATGCACGCTTCCGCGTCGTCGCCATTCACATGAAAAATCGGGACTTCAAATCCCTTGGCCAGATCCGATGCGTAGTAGGTGCTGCGTGCGTCACTCGGATCGGTGGTAAAGCCAACCTGATTGTTCACGATCACGTGAATCGTGCCGCCAGTGCGGTAGGCGCTGAGCGCCGAGATGTTGAACGTTTCGGCAACCACACCTTCGCCGGGAAATGCCGCGTCGCCGTGAATACACACTGGCACCACTGACAACTCGTCCCGCGTACCAGGGGCGCTGCGCACACGTTGATGAGCGCGTGCGACACCTTCGAGCACCGGATTCACCACTTCGAGATGCGACGGATTGGGCACCAGTCGCAGCATCACATCGTGTCCGGCAATGCGGCGCTGTCCTTCAAAGCCAAGGTGATACTTCACATCGCCTGTTCCAGCTTCGCCGCCCGTCTGGTGTCGTCCTTCAAACTCGGCAAAAAGCGCTTCGTATGGCTTGCCCATCACATTGGTGAGCACATTCAGGCGCCCGCGATGCGCCATGCCAATCACGACCGCGCGTGCACCCGCCTGTGCGGACTCGGCGATGATCTCATCGAGAATCGGGACGAGCGAATCGGTGCCTTCAATGGAAAAGCGCTTGTAGCCGTTGTACGCGCGTCCCAGAAAGCGCTCCAGTCCATCGACTTCACAGAGCCGTCTGTGGACCGCTTTTTTTTCGTCATCCGTGAGCGGGCGCACCAGATGGCCGGAACGGAACTGCGCGCGAAACCAGTTGCGCTCGTCATCATTCTCAATGTGCCAGACTTCCACGCCCATGCGCTTGGAATACACTTCACGCTTGCGCGCCACGACCTCTGAGGCCGTCATGTTGGCAAAGCGTTCGTCGTCGATCGCCATGCCGGGAATGTTGTGCAGGTCTTCTTCGGTGAGTCCATGGAACTCGGGCGTGAGTTCCACGGCACCACTGGGCTCGGAGCCCAGGGGATCGACCTTTACCGCCAGATGCCCGTAGTTGCGGATCGCCTGCACCAGCGATGACGCCGCCGCGACTTTACGCAGGTATGCAACGTCGGCCCTGCCGCCTCCCGCTGCGCCCGCCGCAGGGGCGCTCTGGCCACCGAACAGAGATTCGGCGGTGCGAAAATACTGGCGCCAACTTTCGTCAACGCTGTTGGGATCGGTACGGTAGCGTTCGAACTGTTCGGCGATTACGCCGTCGTTGAACGCGCCGGTGTTTGGCTGTGCGCGCATAGTGCGACCAAATCTAACGTTGCGTCAACGTGGTTGCGCGTAGCGCAAGTCACACCAGCTGAACCGCGGGCATCGCTGCTCCGGCCGCCGCGAGACCGGTGCGCTAATATCCGACCGGCAGCACCAGCGAAAACGTCGATCCCGCGCCCGGACGGGACACCACATCAATGTGGCCGCCGAGCAGCTCGGCCAGTCGGCGCGAGATGTAGAGACCAAGACCGGTGCCCGTGTGGCGACGCGCCGGACCGTCATCGAGCTGCGAGAACGGCTTGAACAGCCGCGCCAGATCGGCCGCGGCAATGCCAATGCCCGTGTCCTGTACGTCAAAGTGTACAGTTGGCTCGGCGTTCTCGCTGGTTGGCCGTCGCGATACTCTGATCGTCACCTCGCCCTGCGCGGTAAACTTGATCGCGTTGACGCTCAGGTTGAGCAGGATTTGTCGAACGCGATCTTCGTCAGTGTGAAGACTGGGCAGATCGGGCTCAATGTGAAATCGCAGCGCAATCCCTTTCTCGCGCGCCAGTGGCGACAGGAATGGATGCAGCGAGTCAACAATCTCGTCCACGCGCACCGGACCCAGGCGCGTAACCACTCGGTCGGCCTCGAGTGAGGCAAAGGTCAGGATTTCTTCAATGAGCGCACCCAAATGCCGGCCTACGGCGCGCAGATTGAGCAGCACATCGCGCTGCTCCGGGACCAGCGGCCCCAGAATTTCGTCTTCCAGCAGCTCGCCGTAGCCCTCAAGGGCAGCCATCGGTGTGCGCAGCTCGTGCGACAGCGTGGCCAGAAAGCTTGTCTTGGCGGCGTCGGCAGCGCGCGCTTCTTCGAGCAAGCGCGCCTTCCAGAGGCCCAGCGATGCGAGGTCGGCGACCGTGGACAGACGGGTTTCGTCCGCATCGTCAAAGACCGGTGTGTCAACGCGTCGCGTGACAATGAGCACGCCCAGAAACGCCTCGTGGGCAATGAGCGGCAGCACCAGCGTGGGGCCAACACCGCGCGCACCGAGCAACGATTCAAAAAACGGTGAGCTTTCGCGCATTGTCTCAACAGCAATGGCGCGCCGTTGCGCGACCACGCGCGCGGTGATGGATCCTGCCAGCGGGAATGCGGTGCCGCACAGCCCCGACACAATGCCGGCACAGGCGACAAACTTTCCACCGTCGGGCGTGACTTCGGCGACCATCGCGCCGCTGGAGCGACCCTGATCCATGGCCGCCTCACACAGCACGCGCAACACCGTGGGTGAGTCGGTACCACCGGCCAGACTGTGCGCGACCTGGCGAAACGCGTCGAGCTCACCAATACGTTCGGCAGGGATAGCGCGCGGGCGATGACCGTAGCGTGACGCGCGCTCCCACGGCTGGTCGGCGGGCGCAGTGGGTGTGCCCGGAACGAGGGGCAAGACCGGCGTGAAGGGCGCGAGTGGCGTTGCAGGCTTTGCGGGAGCGCCAGGCGTGACAGGCGTGACAGGCGGGACAGGCGTGACAGGCGGGTACCGCAAATCGGCCGGATACCCTGGCGGAGGCGCACCCGGATCGGGCCCGACGCGGGCGTCGGGCAGCGGGATCTCAAAGTCGCCAGAGCGGGATTGCGGCTCCTGGCCAGGCGTGCGGTCGGGTGTGCTCACCCTAGGAGTGTGGCGGTTTGGGTGCCGGAAAGGAATCCCCGGCGTCGAATGCGGCCAGCCATGTGACGGTGATGTCCATCCGGGAACCTGACGGTTCGCGCACGCGTCTTGTTGGACAATATGGGACGCAAACGACACGCTACCGCGCCATCCCGCGCACAAACACCAAGCGAGCGACCAGCCAAGATCTGTGCGCGCTGTGGCAGGCCGTTTACGTGGCGCAAGAAGTGGGCGCGCGACTGGGAAACGGTGCGCTACTGTAGTGACAAGTGCCGGGGTGGGGGAAACGGGAAGGAAACAAAAACGGCCGTTTGACCGCGTTCACGGAAACAGAAACGGCCGTGTTTGGGCGGTCACGGGGTCGGGGGAGGGGGGGGGGGTGGGGGTTTTTGAGACCAGCCGGTGAACCGCAACCGGTGTTTTGTAAACCAACGCTGAA
>JBBSPO010000002.1:0-37198 GCA_038258695.1 Gemmatimonadales bacterium
CGGTCCGCCCGCCACCACCACGCCGGTCACGTCGCTTCCGTCAACGCCGAACTGCTTCCACGTCATCTCGACTACACGCCACTCGGCGCCGGCAACAAAGGTGCGGATGAGCGGCGTGGCGCCGCGGCTCTGCGCAAACACCATCACGCGATACGTTTTCCCGTCACCCCGTGTGTCAAAGCGCAGCCCACTGTATTGCGACAGGTTGACGGGGGGCATGGGCGGTGTACCTGGCGTCCACATCGCACCGTACCACGCAAACGGAAGCGTATTGGTGATTGTGCCCGCAACTGCGAGCGCATGCGACGAGTTGTTGGCGCCGCCGGCTACCACCTGCACGCTGCCTGTGGACGTGCCTCCCGCGAAGTCGTCAGCCGACGGAAACAACGTGCCCAATGAGGTCGTGAGATCTCCTCCGTCAAAATCACTGATCATTTCGCTCTGGGCAGCGGGCACGCGCGGCGGTGTGGGCGCCGACATGGCGGCAATGCGCTGCGCAAAACTCGCTCGGTCAACTGGCACACCTTGCTTCCACACGCCCTCAATCGCACGCGTCACGGTGATGTCGGTGGACGGATCGCCGCTCACCAGCAACAGATCCGCGCGCATGTTGGGCGCAATACGTCCGCGATCTGCAAGGCTGAAATGACGAGCTGGAACAGCGGTCGCCGAAGACAACGCTTGCTCCGGCGTGAGGCCAGCCTCAACGAGCAGCTCGAGCTCCCGGTGCAGCGCCGCGCCATACGCGGTCCCGGGGTTTTGCGCATCGCTGCCAGCCAGAATGGGCACGCCACGCGCGTGCAGCGCTTTCAGCGTGGCCTGCGCCACCGCGTAGTCGAGCGTCGGTGCGCCGGGACGTTGCGGGAATCCCTGTACGAGCGAAGCGCGGCTCGCAGGCGACAGGTATTCGCGCAATCGTTCATCTTCCACCAAAGGCGCGCCGCCCCCAACACCGGTGATGCTCTTGAGCACCACCAGTGTTGGAATCACGAACGCCTGTCGCTCAGCCAACAGTGACGCAAAGCTTTCACCAGCCAGAGAATCGGTGAACAGATGCACCAGTCCGTCGGCGCCGACCTCAATCGCCGTGCGTGCGCTTGACGCATCCCCTACGTGTACGACGGCGAGCTTGCCACGAGCCTTGGCCGCGGCAATCACCGCCTGCAGCGTGGCACGATCGAGCGTGGGTATGCCCATGCCATACGCCCGTCCGTCATCGTAGGCGATCTTGATCCAATCGGAGCCCTCCGCAATACGCGCGTCGACGAACGCTTGCGCCGAGTCAGGAGAGGTAATGGTGGGAATGATGATGCCAAACTGCGTGCCATGTCCGCGCGGTGCGGTGACCAACGTGCCGGCGGAAAAAAGATCTGTGCGGTCCGTTGCCCCACCCGAGTCCTGCGCCGCACGCATCGCGCGCGCAAAGCTCACATCGGAGAACATGTCGAGATGTGTAGTCACACCGAATATCACCGCTTGCTGCAGTGCGTCACCGAACGAATGTGTATGTGCGTCAATCAATCCGGGCAGCAGGGTTTTGCCCGTTCCATCTATGACCTCGGCACCCGACGGTGCCGGAATCGCTTCACCAAGCCGCACAATGCGACCCGAGTCAACGAGCACATCCTGCGCTGGCAGCATGCGCTCGCCGTCGAAGACCTGCACATTCCGGAACAGCGTAGCGCCAGCAGCGGTGGGCGCTGCTTGTGCAATCAGCAGATGCAGTGGGGCTGTGAGAAATGCCAGCGCGAGCGCCAGTGATAGTCTCCGGAGCGACAACGGGGGTTGATGCATGTCCATACGAATGCTCCAGTCGATGAAGGGGGCGTGTGAGGTGGGTTCTGGTCACTACGCGAAAACCGACGGCACTGTTTCGATCAGCGTCCGCTGGACACGCGAGCCCACCTCGGCCCTTCAGTGCCGATGATGCGCCGCCATGCTGCCGTTGGCAATGCCGAGATGATGCACCGTATGGTGATCGCCGAGCGTGAGCACACCAATAAAACCAAGCGCACGGATACGGTTTGTCATGCGCGCGTCAGCCGGATTTGTGGCGCGAACGGTGACTGTTGCTCCCTCGGCTGTTTGTGCCGCGGTCCACGTAAATCCATCGGCTACGCTGATGGTCATGCCGTGCGACATCGCCATGCGTTGAATGGCTTCGCGCACACGACCCACGCCTCGCACGTCAAACGTGGCGCCGCCCTCCACCGACTCGCTGCGCACGTCGGCGCGCATGGTGACGTCGTCCATGTCGATGAGGTGCTGTCGTAGCGCTTCAACGTTGACCTTGGACCAGTCAGTGCGCGGGTCGGCGTCGAGGATGCGCACGATTTCGCCAATGGTGGCGAAAGCTTCCTGTCCGGCGCGCGTGGGTTGTGCGTGCGCGCTGGCAACCAGGATAGCGGACAGCATCAAAGCGAATCGCAGGTAACGCATCGTGTTTTCCGAATAAGAGTTTGGCACAACGGGGCAGCGCAGCACCACACTGTGTGCTGCCTCACGAGCACGATGTATCAGGCAACACCAGCGTGAAACGGCTGCATCCCCAAGGTCAATACTCCCATCACTACGCCGCGATCGCAATAGATGATGCAATTGTGTCTAGCTCAGCACGTGTTTTATGTTGACCTGGCAGAACTATTCAACTCGTGAAAGCAGGTATGACGACCATGTCTTCGAGACTTCATGTCAGGCGCAACTGGTACGGCCTTGCAGCTGGGCTGACGTTGGTGTGCAGCGCCAGCGGGGAAGCACAATCCAAAGGTGACCATCCCGCTTTCACGGCGATGGCCGACTTCAACTCGTACACCAAACAGTCGATTGACTTCGACGTCGTGGTGTTGAGGCCCGGAGAAGTGCATCAGGCGCGCGGCACCGTCTACAGCGGACCGCTGCGCTTCGAGGGGAAGATCACACGGCTCAGGTATCGGGGACCGCGTGGCACGTCCATGCTGGCGATTTATACCAACCACCTGAACGCTGTGCGTTCAGTTGGCGGGCGGGCACTGACGGTGCGTCCCGACCGCGAAAACGGCTGTTACTGGGACATCTTTGAGTTGCCGCAAGGTACGGCGCCCCCAGCGCACGCGTTGCTGCAGGCGTGCTCTGCTGGTGGATATGCGCTGACGGTCGTCGAGCCGGCGGCAATGGTGCAGACGGTGAAGGCGAGCAGGCTGGCGGAACAGTTGCAGTCCACTGGAATCGCCACGCTTTACATCGAGTTCGACACCAACGATACCAAGCTCAAAGCCGACGGACTGGCGGCGGTGGCTGAAGTGGTCGCGCTGCTCAATCAGGACACCGCGCTCAAGCTGTCTATTGAGGGGCATACAGATAGCGTGGGTGACGCGAAGCTCAACCAACGCTTGTCCGAGGCTCGCGCCCAAGCCGTGCTGGCTGCCGTGACGGCGCAAGGTATCGACGCCGTTCGACTGAGCGCACTCGGTCATGGGCAAGACGTCCCAGTGGCTGACAACCGCACAGACGAAGGCCGCGCGAAAAATCGGCGGGTGGAACTGGTGCGGCGGCCATAAGGAAACTTGTGCCGTTGCGATGGCTATCGGCTGCACACGAATGACGGATTCAGTGTAGCGTCTCGAGCCGGTGCGGTCACACTCAAGTACTGCACCCGCGCCGGTATTGTGGGTGCCAGCGTAATGCGCACCGCCAGATCTCCTGTCGCACAGCGCAAACGCCACGTGCCGCGCAGCGCGTTCTCGGCAATAAACTCGCCCGTGTCGGCACACGCGCCGCCCGCTGCGTCGCGCACTGACACGATTTGCGCTTCGCGTCGTTGCGCCGATTCATCGCGGAACAGGTTCATGGCGGCCAGTGAGTCGGCCAAAGCGGGCGTCCATGCATTGATCAGACGCGTGACCTGCGCGCGCCGTGTCAGCAGCACCGGTGAGGCTTGCGGCTGACGCGGCTCGAGTGCGCCAGTGGCGCGCAACAGTGATATGGCTTCGTTCGCGGTGGCCGTCCAACCGGTATACGTGAGCGAGCCGAGTCCGATAATGCCGACACCATGTTCCGGTAGCCAGCTCATGATAGACCCGTAGCCCGGCAGTCCGCCGGTGTGCGACACGAGCGTTCGCAGGTCACACGTTTGTGCCACGCGCAAGCCGTAGCCGTAGCCGCCGGCATTGAGCGTGAGTGTGTCGCCGCGTGCGTCGGCAGTCGCGCCACTGTAGCGCTGCACCTGCTGCATTTCACGCAACGATGCGCGTCGCACTGGCGTGCGTTCACTACCATCGCGCGCTGGCCACGCGTCGAGCATGTAGCTCACCCATGTGGCCAGATCAGCCGGCGTGGTAAGCATGCCGCCCATCACGCCAAACGCACCATCGGCGAGTGGCGGTTCAAGCAGCCATTCGCCGTCCTGCAACCGATAGCCGTACGCGAGCTTGTTCCGATCGACGCTGGCTGACTCGAGCGTGGTGGACGTCATGCCGAGCGGCGTGAGAATTTGTTCACGCAAGTATTGCGCGTACGGAATGCCGGACACGTTGGCTACAATGCGTCCAAGAATCGCGAAGCCAAAGTTGGAGTACTCATACTGCAAACCGGGCGCGGTAGAAAACGGCATACCCTGGCGCATCATGTTGCTGAACGCCTGCTCTGTTGCGTCGAGCTGCTGATCACCCCACGGGTTGTCCTCCGGCAAGCCGGTGGAATGCGTGAGTAAGTGTCTCACCGTAATCCGCGGCGCGTCGCTGGTCGGGTACTGCAGCGACGCCAACTCCGGCACGTACGTTTGTGCCGGTGTATCGAGTGTGAGCCGCCCTTCATCTCGCAGCTTGAGAATCGCGAGTGCGGCAAAACTTTTGCTCATGGACGCAATGCGAAACACCGTGCCCGTATCCACGCGCGCGCCGGTGCGCAGATCGCGGATACCGTCCGCAACGATGTACTCAAGGCGGCCGTCAACGACGATGCCAAAGGCGTAGCCCGGCACGCGTCGCTGCGACACGAAGCGGCGCACGAGCGAATCGATGGCCGGGAACGCGGTGCGCAGCGTGGCGAGTCGGTTGGGATTGGTGAACTGTGCAGGAGGTGCGACGGAGCTTGGCGCAGTGGGCTGTGCGGCGGATGAGGAGGCGAGGGCGTGCTGCATGAGCAGCGAGCTGAGTAGCAGCGCGTAGCCGGATCGGAGAATGGGCATGTCTGAAGCTGGTGTGCGTTTTTGATGGCGGCTAGGGTGGGGACAGGCACGGATGTTATGCTGCCACTATTCGGGATAAACTTTGTATTGCGCAATGCGCTGCGGTGCAGTGCGCGCTATGCGGACTCACACAGGAGACATTCAATGAAAAAGTTTTTCAGCGCTGTTGCGGCCGGTGCGAAGGATATGGGTAGTGAACCGACCGGAGACGCGTTCGAAGTTGCGGGCAAGCCGGTGCGGTGCCTGCATTGCGGCCATCACTTCGTCGAGGGGCGCGCTCAGCTGAATACGGCCGGCTTGTCCTTCCTGAATCTCGACTGGGCCAACAAGACGGCCGCGACCCTGGCCTGTGTGGGATGCGGACGTATCGAGTGGTTCCTGGCCGATCCCGAAGTGCGCGGCTAGCGGACGTTCGTTTCCGGCTGCGCGCCGGTAGCGGCGAGCAGGGTGGCGCCGCCATCCCAGGCTCGCGCGCATTGGCGCGCCGGGACCGAGACAGCCGTTACCTTGCACAAGAAGACCGATTGCCACGCAGACGATCCCAACGGGCATCGCCGTGCATCGGTCAGTTCGCTGCCGTGATCTCTAAGTGACTATTCAATATCATGACCCAATTTCGGCTTGGCGCCTTCGACATTGAGCAGCGACTGGCCGGCGGCGGCATGGGCGATGTGTGGAGTGGCACGCACAGCGCGCAGGGGGTGCCGGTTGCCGTGAAGGTGTTGCGGCCGCAAGGCACGCGCACCGAACAGTTCATGGAGCTGTTCCGACGCGAAGTGCGCGCGGTGGCTCAGCTCGATCATCCGGGCATCGTCACGATTTTTGACGTGGGCGAAGTGACACGCGCCGCGGCCCGGGCCAGTCGGGGCGGCGTAAGTGCGCACAGTCCCTATCTGGTGATGGACTTTGTGGAGCGCGGATCACTCGGCGACGCGAAGTCCGCCCTGCCCTGGACCAGGCTCCGGGCAATCCTGCTGGGTGTGCTCGATGCTCTGGCGCACGCGCACGCACGCGGCCTCACGCACCTCGATATCAAGCCCGGCAACATCCTGCTGGCTGACAAGCCGGTGGGGTTTCCCATTCGACTCACCGACTTCGGCATCGCCCTCTTTCGGGCCAATCTACCGTCAGAAGATGACGAGGTGGTCACTGGTACGCCCGCCTACATGGCGCCCGAGCAGTTCTTTGGTGAGTGGCGTGATTTCGGACCGTGGACGGACCTGTACGCGCTGGGGTGCGTGGCCTACGAGCTCTGCGCTGGACGCCTGCCCTTCGCGTCAGGCGACGTGGTGCGACTCGGCGCCGCACATCTCGGCGAGGCGCCGCCGCCGCTGAACCCTCCGGCAGACTACCCGCCCGGGTTTGAAGACTGGGTGATGCGCCTGCTCGAGAAGGACCCGCAGAAACGGCACCGGCGATGCGCGAGTGCCGCAATGGAGCTGGTTGCATTGACCGCAGATCCGGTGCCGCAGCCCGCCGCCAGCACAGTTGCCCGCACCCTCGATGCGGGCGTGAGGGCGCGGGAGTTGGAGCCGGCGTGGCGCGGCCAGGTGCCACCCGCGCGCGCCTTCAATCTGATCGGGGCCGGCCTGCAGCTGTTTGGGGTGCGCACCCTGCCCCTGGTTGGCCGCGAGACAGAGCGGGAACTGTTCTGGAGCGCGTTTCGCAGGGTCGCTGAAGGCGGCCGGCCTGGCGTTTTGCTCGTAGAGGGGGCCGCCGGCGTGGGCAAGAGTCGGTTGGCCCGGTGGTGCTGTGAGCGCGTGCACGAACTCGGCGCTGCGGAAACCTTGATTGCCGATCACCACCGGCCGGAGCCACGCGCGCCGGGCGTCAGCTACATGCTGGCCAAGGCGTGGTCGTGTCGGGACATGAACGGCGCGGACCTGCGGCGGCGGGTCGCCACCGGCCTGTCCCGCGCCGGCGTGGCGTCACCGGCGCTGCACGATGCCATTGCCGAGATCCTGGCGCCGGCCGCGTTGGGGATCGAGTACGTCCCGGGCACGTTTCATGCGTTCCCGTCACGGTTCACCCGCTATCGCGCCCTGCTGCACGTCCTGCGGGCCATCTACCCTCAGCGACCCGTGGTGGTGTGGTTCGACGACGCGCATTCAGATCCGGATGCCCTGCGGTTTGTCCGGTTTGCCATGGATGCCGCGTCACCGCTGTTGGCCATCGTGACCGTGCGCGAAGATCTGGTCGCGGAGTCACCGGTCGTTCCGGAGCTGCTGCACGAGCTGCGGCGCCAGGAGCACACCACGTGCCTGCGGTTGCAGCCGCTCTCCGACCAGGACAGCCGGCGCCTCGCGCGCAATCTGCTCTATCTCGACGATGACCTGGCAGAACGCGTGTCAGTGCGCTCCGGCGGGAATCCGCTGTACGCGACGCAGCTGGTGGGGGACTGGGTGAATCGGGGCACGCTACGAGCGGGTAGCAGCGGCTTTGTGCTGACGGGGGCAGAAGCGCCGGCCATTCCGCCCGACCTGCAGGCCGTGTGGGCGCAGCGCGTGGAGCGGGTGCTTGACGAGTGCGCGGCGGACGCCGCGAAAGTCGCGGTAGAAAACGCGGCCGACACTGCGGCCGAAACCGCGGCTGAAACCGAGTCCGACGTCGCGGTAGAAACCGAGTCCGACGTCGTGGTCGACCACGCCGTACCCGATGCGGCCACATCATCAGCCGAATTCACCCCGCGCCGTCAGCTGCAGATACCACTGGAGCTGGCGGCCGCGCTCGGGGGAAACATCGACATCGCCGAATGGCGATTGGTGTGCGCGCGCGTTGGCATCCCCGATCCCGGTCCGGTACTCGAAAAGCTGCTGGCGTCCCGCATGGCAAGCGCGGGCCCGGACAGCTGGTCATTCGCGCACCGGATGCTGCGTGACGCGATCGTCTCCACATCACGTGCCCAAGGGCGTTGGGTGGCGCACAATCGAGTGTGCGCCGACATGCTGGAGGAGCTGCGGCCCGTTCCCTTCTGGGGTGACCCCGAGCGCATTGGAAAACATCAATTTGCCGCGGACCGTTTCGACAAAGCACTGCGGCCTCTGCTGACGGCGGCCAAGGAGCGCCGACGCACGGAAGACTACGCAGTCGCGCTGGAGTTGATCTCGCTGCACAGCCGCGCGCTGGACGCGCTTGGAGCTCCCCCCGACGACGCACGCCGGGTATCCGGCGTGCTCTTGCAGGCCGACATCAGGTGTCTGCGCGAAGAACTCACGGAGGCCAGTCGGCTGGCAACGCAGGTGGTCGCGATCCCGGAGAGCATGCACACGACGCGCGCTTTCGGCGTGGCCAATCTCATCCTGGCCCGCGTGCAACACCGGCAGGGCCTGTCAAACGCCGCGCTGCGATCGTTTCGCGATGCCGAACGCACCCTTCGAAAGGCTGGTACCGTTCCACAACTTGGCGCCTGCCTGTCGGAGCAAGCTACGGCGATGCTGGAGTTGGGGTTGGAGACAGCCGCGTGGGAATCCCTGAACGAGGCGCAGCGGATCTTCGAAGACGATGGTCAGTTCATGCCGTGGATGGAGAGCCAGCTCAACATGGCGCGTGTCGTGTCGCGCCTTGGCGATGGCCCGCAGGCGGTGGTGTTGTGCCGACGGGTTCTGGCCTTTGCGCGCCGCGACGGATTGAGCCGGCTCGAGGCGACTGCGTGCAACGCCCTCGCCGAAGTGCAGCGGGAACACGGAGCGTTTGCCGAGGCCGAAGAATCGTTGAATGCGGGGATTCAGCTCTTCGAACAGATGGGCTTTGGTCGCCTCGCACAGAGCGCCAGCCTGTCGCGCATTGTGCTGCTCCTGCAGATGGGCGAGTGGACGCATGCTGAACGACGGGCCGATGAACTCAGCGGCGCCCCCGAGATCGCGCTCTCCCCCGTGTCACGACTGCTGATGCGTCTTATCCGGCTGGCACTGACGGCCGACGGTCCACAGGCGCGGTTCGATCAGCACGCGCTTGAGGCCAAGGAGCAGCTGGCATCTGTCGAACGACCTGTGCCATTGATGGACCGATGTGTGGAAGTGGCCCTCTCGCGCGTATCGCACGCGCCGGAACGGCAGGCCGTACTCAAGGCCTTGCGTGACCTGCTCACTGAGCGGCTCGTTCAGGGATCGGACTGACTGTCAACCATGAACTCCTGCCAGATGGAGCGCGTCAACACGCCGGTCATGCGCTGAGTCGATTCGAGCTGCACCACAAGGCCTTCGAGCAGTGCCTTGATTGGATCCAGGCGGGACATGGTGCTCTCATCCAGGCTCACCTTCTTCATGCCCCACGTAGGGAACTGCCGGCTCTCCACATCCTCCTGCACGGTGAGCACCAGCACGTCCTTGTGACGCGGGTCGAGTGAGATCGTGCGAAAGAGCGTGTTCACCGCGGCGGATGGGCCTTCGAGCACCTGATAGAATATCCCGCCGCTCGACATGAGCATGCCGGTGATACCGAGACCCTCATTCCGCGCAGCGGAACTCGTGGCGAGTGCTTCAAGCTCATCGCGCGTGAAAGGCCGCGAGAATCGACTGATGTAGCTGTACCGTTTGAGCACCAACGCCTCCCCTGACAAAATATTCTGCGCGCTCCCCCAGTACCGGGGAGAAAAGAAGTGATGGCAATGCGGCCCACCATCCGTCAACTGCGGTTGCCACTCGAGCTCATGTTGGTGGCGCAAAAAGCGAGGCTTTCATGCCAGCACTAAAACGAAAAGGTTGTTCGTTTATCGAGCAATAGGCGATCTGCTATCTCCCATGCCTGGTCGACCGCGCCACCTTGCGGCCTAGCGAAGCAACACGACCCCCACCACACCAACGAGTGCCACCAGCAGCATGCCGGGCACCACAAATCGTATCCATCGACCGAAGGGCACGTTCGCCTTGAGCAGCATGGCCATGAGCGCACCATTGGTTGGCGTGATGGCGTCTATAAGCGGTGCGCCCGTTTGATACGCCATCACAGCGGCCATGCGGCTGATGCCAAGCAGGTCGGCAATGGGCGCCATGATGGGCATGGTGAGCACGGCCTGCCCGCTGTTTGACACGACCGGTATATGAATCAGCGCGTGGATTGGCACCATCAAAATTGCGGCAACCGAAGGAGACACAGTAGACAGCGGTGAAACGAGTCCATACACAATCGTGTCAATCACCTGACCATCGGTGAGCACCACGCTGAGTGATCGTGCCACACCAACAAACAGCGCAGCACCCAACATGGACTCAGCACCCTTGATGAACGCGACCGCCGAGTCGCCCGCAGATAATCCCGACACCAGACCAACAAGCAAACCGGCCACAAGGAATAGCGCGGTCAGCTCATTGAAGCCCCAGTCCAGCGAGAGCACGCCCCACACGTACACGCCTATCGGTGCCAATAGCATAAGCACCATCGTCAGATCACGTCCCGATGCATAGTCGCTCTGCCCAGGTGCCACATCAGGGCGCACATCAGGGCGCATATCATCGCGAGACGTCGAGAAGAGTGTCCAGGCTATCCACACAGCGACTGCAGCCACGAGCACACCACTGCGAATCCGGACATCGGTAAGCAAAGGCACCTGCGCCGCCTTCAAGGCGATTCCGGCCGCAAACGGATTTGCCTTTCCAAACGCCGCACCGACCACCGACGCGCCCAGACTCATGCCGAGCGCCGTGACCGCGCCAAACCCCAGTCCCCGGCTCAGCAACACCGGCACCGGTACAAGCGCGATGATCTCCTCGTGCAGGTTCTCGAGTGCTCCAAGCGTGGCGAACAGCAGGATCACGAGCACCACGGCGCGATAGCTGCCGGGGACTACCAGCGTGGCCTGAGTGGCAGGGTCGATCACACGCTCGTAGGCACCCAATGTGAGGCGAAGGTTCATTGGGCCAACTTACATTCGCCCGGGATAGATGCAGATCGCGTGCCGCTGGACGTTGTTCAACTACCGCTTGTCGCGGATATTCTGGCCGGTGGCCGCTATATGTTGAGCGTGTAGTAGTTCAGTCCAGTCGTTGCCAGCGTCCCCAACGGTCCGTGCAGTTCGGTCCGTTGCTGGTCAGTCTTGCCTTTTTCATCTGCGTACGCATCGATGCGCTGCCGACGTGCGGCGATGTCGGCCGCATCGATCGCCGATCGGCCGGTGGCCGTACCGGGAGGGACGAGCGTCATTGCGCCACCAACCCTCTGGTGCACGCTCGGAGGTTCAACGGCATCGCAGTGCAGCAAGTAACCACCGTCGCGGATGTGTGCCTTGTTGGGCTGCGCTTTCATGGTCGCCGAAATCACAATGTGTACGTCAACCAGCGACGACGGGGCTGACATCTGCAAGGCCTTGCCATCATGCTCGGCGCAAATCTCCAGACCGAACGACAGACGGTCGGTCTTGAACGTTCCGGTTCTCGTTCCGGGGACCCAGACGATGTCGCCGCCCAGATCCTTGATATGCTGAATGTCCGCAGGCGAAATCTCAGATCCATTCATACGCTTGTGATATTTTAGCAGCACTTCCCCCCCCCGCATGACCCAGGCGGTATTTTGCGCATAGTAGAGCATCGAGTGATCGGTTTTCGCTGCTCCAATCGTTTTCACCGACGTCGGAATATTCTTGGCCCCGCCGTTAGTGGGGGGTTCGAACAGCGCTTTGGTCTTGGTGATCCGGGTGATGGCACGATTGTAGCGCGAACTCTGGAACAGCGCACTGAAGCCGTTGCTCGCTTTCGTGAAGGGCTTGATCCATGGTATCGTACCGGGAATGACAATCGTATTGCCAAGCCGGCTCAGCTCCCGTAACGCCCGGACCGTCATGTCCTTCGTGTGCTCGTCCACGAAGTGCAGATTGTGCGTGTAGGCGAAGAAGTATTCGGGTACAACAAACATGTTCACAACCGTCGTATTGGCAGGCGCGACTCCAAAATGCGCAATGGCAGCGTTGACGCCATCCCGGAGCATCTGCACACGCTCTTCATGCGTGAAACCTGCGATCGTGTTTTGCGAAAGTGCCGCGACGTCCGAGGTGGTGACGATGGTTGGGACGCGCCAGAGGGCAACGCGAAGCTGAGTGGCCATGATTTCCGGGTGGGGGTGTTCAGGGAAGTTTCTTGAACGCAACAGGGTACCACGGTTTCTCCCCACGGTCGGTCAGGTTCCGCGGCTTGCCTGGGGCAGCCGTGGCAGCATTCCAGTTAGGCTTTGGCGTCCGTCCGGCAGTGCCATCGGCCCTCGTTTCGAGATAGCGTGCATGCTGGCGCACAAAAGCCAGCATGCGTCCAGCTGACAGTTCAAACTTGACGTCAACGTCGGCGTCTTGAGCCTGATTGTCCTTATCTGGCTGGACGTCACACAGGTACACCGCGCGGGCCACCTTCTTGAGTTGCGCGTGCAGCTGAGTGCCGGCGTGAAAGCCGAATGTCGCGACCATATAGGCGTCGCATTTCTGATTGTTGATGGCGGCTTTGAGTTCGGCCATTGCCAACTTCAACTCCGCGAGATTGTTCGTGCTGCTGGTTGTGAGGTGAATCCCAGCCATGGTCACACTGCCGACTGGCACGAGCACCACGGCAATGCAAGAAAGGATATTGTTGAACTTGAGCTTGCTCGCGTCAGCCTGTGCGCGGTAACTCAGGCCCCGCGAGTTCGGGTTGTATTCGTCGAGGTACTTGGTCATATCGGTTTCAGGACAGTGTGATGCGCTCTGATGCAGGGCAGCAGCACATAGTGTGGTGCGCGGTTTCGGTATCGTCAAGTATGCGAGACCGTACTCGGGCTCGCATACCTCGTGCCGTAGTTGACCAGTCGGCTCGTGGCGCGTATGCTCTGCAAACATGAACAACAATCTTCTTGATTCACGAAGCGCTGCCGTCTGCACCATCCTTGCCTTTGGCTTGGTTGCCGTTGCGCCGACACTTGGCGCGCAGCCGAACAGCGCAAACGTCGCCCCGTTGCTGACGTTGTTCAAAGAATGGCGCGCGTTCGAAGAACCGCCGCGAATTGCGGGTGACATCCCCGACTACTCGCCATCAACGAACGCCACACGACTTGATGCGCTGCGCCAGCTGCAGTCACGCCTGAGCGCGATCGACACGTCAGATTGGTCAATCGAGCAGCAGATCGACCATCATCTGGTACGCGCCGAAATGAACGGCATGGAGTACCATCTGCGCGTGCTGCGCCCGTTCGCACGAGATCCGGCCTACTACGCATCGATCGTGACCGCGGAAAGCGATACGCCGGCTCGTGAGGGTCCACTGATTCATGGCGCGATCAAGTTGTACGACTACCCGATCTGGCCACGCACGCGGCTCGATACCATTGCCCCGCTGACATCAGCGCAGTCTGCAGAACTGACGGCGAGACTGCGCACCATTCCGCCGTTGCTCGACGCCGCACGTGGTCACCTTGCCCAAGCCAACGCCCGGGACTTGTGGGTTGGTGGCGTACGTGCGATCGAGGAACAGAGTGAAGCGCTGGAGCTGCTTCGTGAACGTGTGGGAACGCGTGATGCGCGCTTGTTGGCTTCGATCGTTGCCGCACGCGCCGCAACCGATGGCTTCGCAGCGTGGTTGCGCGATGAAGCACCGCGTAAAACAGGTCCGTCAGGTAGTGGCAAGGAGCAGTACACCTGGTACTTGCGCAACGTGCTCCTGGTGCCGTTGTCGTGGGAAGATGAGGTCACCGTGCTGACGCGTGAACTCGCGCGCGCACACACGTCACTTCGCCTCGAGGAGAATCGGAACCGGAATGAACCGCCGCTGGAAATGCCCAACACGGCTGAGCAATACCTGGCGCGACAGGAAGCCGAGTTGCCGCGCTATCTCAAGTGGTTTGCCGACAATCAGATTCTCACGATGGAGCCGTGGATGGAGCGGGCGTTGCGCGAACGCTTCGCCCGCTTCGCGCCCGAAGGCTCACGCAATTTTTTCAATCAGGCGGAACACCGTGATCCGCGGTTGCTCTGGACACACCTCTATCACTGGTGGGACAACATGCGCATTCGCGTGGCGCCGCACGCGAGTCCCATCCGCCGCGGTCCCCTGCTCTACAATGTGTGGATGAGTCGCGCCGAAGGCATGGCAACGTCCATGGAAGAGTGGATGATGCACGCTGGCCTGTACGACGACTCACCTCGTTCACGTGAAATCGTGTGGATCATGTTGATCACACGTGCGGCGCGCGGGCTCGGCAACCTGCATGCGCACTCCAACGAACTCACCATGGCCGAAGCTGGTGACATTCATGTGAACGCCACACCGCGCGGATGGATGCGACGTGATCCGCTGCTGGGCTTTGAACAGCATCTGTACCTGCGGCAACCGGGTTACGGCGCGAGTTACGTGACGGGCGGTCGATTACTGGAGGAAACCATCGCCGAACGCGCGCGACAGCTCGGCGATCAGTTCACCTTGCGGCGCGTGATGGATGAAATCAATGCGGCGGGAATGATTCCCGTCTCGCTGATTCACTGGCAAGTGACGGGTGATGACCGCATGGTGCGTGAGCTCAGGGAGGGACGCGCACTGCCGCCGTGACGATGCGCAGGGCAGAACATCATTCAGTGCCTTTCGGCATGAAGCTAAAGTCATTGGCACAAGCGCACTGCTCGCTAGCTCTGACATACGAGATTCGTAAGGGACGCGAGTTGTTGTTTCCGCGCAACAGCGCAGCCGGTAACCCGACGTCTGCCAGCACACATCGACCACAAAAGTTACCCTTTCGCCTTGTACGCAGTTCGCGTAAGATTGCCGAGTCGGTACACTTTTTTTCATTTACTTCAAGACATTATGACAGCGCAACCTGTTTCTCGGCAACTTGAGCTCAAGCGTACAGACCGAGACCTTCGAGTCTATCGCCTTGAATACGACCAATCCTGCGCTCTCATTCGTCGGCTCAGGACCGACGATCAACGCGACGCTCACCGGCAATGGATTTGTGCGGAGCACCTGCGCTTCTGGCTCGTGTCCGATCAACTACGGAGGCGCCGCCGTCGACGCCGACCCACGCTTTTTCTATCTCAGCACCACTGGGTCGTCGAATCAGTTCACGATCAAGTTCGACCAAACGGTCGCTGCTTTTGGCTTTGATGGATCGGACATTTCTGACTCCGGATCAGATTTCCTTATCCAGTTTCTGCTCGGTGGCACGGCTCTCACGGGTTTCGGGTCGCCTTCATCTGTCACTGGCACGGGGAATCTTGAGAGCAGCAACCAACTGTTCTTCGGGTACATCAATACTGGAGGCTTCGACGAAGTACGCTTCAGCAGCACTTCCAGCGGTGACTTTTTTGGCTTTGACAACCTCACCGTCGGTGACGCGCGGCAGGTCACGAGTGTCCCGGAGCCGTCAACGTTTGCGTTGATGGGCCTTGGACTCGCAGGCTTGCTGGGCATGGCGCGCCGCCGCGCCGCTTGATGTAGCGCTGGAGTTCTTCGCGTACGGGAGCTGTCGGCAAGCGCCACCCGTGAGATATGGAATTCCTTAAAAACAAGAGGTCGTGGGCGACAAGAGGTCGCTCCCGACCTCTTGTCGTTTCATCTCTGCATTGGAAATCACTCTTGGCCCCCGCAGCATTTATGCTTCGGTGCCGTCAAACCTGTTGCGCCCCTCACCGCTCACCTTCAATACGTACCGCGTGCTGGACCCACAACGCGACAGAAGCTAACATTTCCACATCGCATCACCCGCGTACGTTGCAGCAGGATCAGCGACCATTATCAAGCACGCTCACATGACTCGGCTGAAAGGGAGGCAATCATGAAGAACGAACTGCCAGGAGATGGCGTCGAACGAACCCTCAGCAGGTCGGACGTGGAGAAGGTGCTCGCCCGCGCGATCGAGATCGAAGCGACGCGGGATGAAATCACGGAACGGGAACTCGTTGAGATCGGCGGCGAAGTTGGCATCCACCCGGAAGCGATTCGTGCGGCGTTGGCGGAACAGCGCTCCGGTGCGCCGCTCGAAGCAAGCGCTCCCAAAGGATCAATGCGCGCGCTCATCGCGGGCGGTGCGGCGTTCACGCTGCTCGGCGCAGGCACCCGTGCTATCCGTCCGTTGATTGAAGGAAGGGTGCATTGGGAGGCCCTCACTGCCTTGGCAGTCATCGTGGCTGCGTTGCTCATGCTGGCATGGCGTCCAACAAGAGTTCGAAGCCAGCGCACATTTCAGGCGTACAACGTCGTTATCTGGGCCGGCTATGCGCTCGGGTTTTCACTGGTCCATGGCAGCCTCTGGGATGATCTTGCTTTTGTCACCGTGCTGAGCGCAGCCGGCTCGGCGATCGTGGGTGGAGTAATCGTGAAGTTGCGCCGGCCCCCAACTTCAGGCGCGCGTCCAGGCGCTGCAGAGCGCTGGAGTCAAGCGGTTAACCGTTTTGGTAAACTCGTGCGGGAAAAGCTGACGCCGGACTCCAATGCATTTCGACGGGCAACACTGCAACCTGACGCAGGCTGAGTGCAGGCGTGCGGCATCAATCCCACTCGCGCCGTCGCCCGGCGCGAGTGTCTCTATAATGCGAACGTCAATAAGCCCACGCTCTTTTAACTACCGCACTACTACAACACGTTCGCACGGAAAAAGGCCACCGTGCGATCCCAGGCCAGCTTCGCGGCCGCGGCATCGTAGCGCGGCGTGGTGTCGTTGTTGAAGCCGTGCTGCGTGCCGGCGTAGAGGTGCCGCTCGTACCGAACATCCGCAGCCTTGAGCGCGGCCTCGAACGCCGGCCAGCTGGCGTTGATGCGCGGGTCATTTTCAGCGGACTGAATGATCAGCGGTGCCTTGATGCTTGGGACGTTTTCCAGATCCGGCGCCGACCCGTAGAACGCCACGCCCGCCGACAGCTTGGTGCCGAGTGTCGTGGCGAGGAAGTTCACCATGCCGCCGCCGTAGCAGAAGCCAACCGCGCCAATCTTTCCCGTGCACTCGGGACGCGCAGCAAGCACGTACGCGGCGGCGATGAAGTCTTCGCGCGTCTTAGCCTGATCGAGCTTGGAGAACAGCTCGCGGGCCTTGTCTTCGTCACCGGGGTAGCCGCCCAGCGGGAAAAGCGCGTCTGGTGCGAAGGCCACAAACCCGTCTACCGCCAGACGTCGCGTGATGTCTTCGATGTGCGGATTGAGGCCACGATTCTCGTGAATCACAAGCACGCCCGGCGCCTTGCCCGCGCCGGCCGGTCGCGCCAGATAACCGCGCATGGTACCGTAGCCCTTCGGAGACGGATACTCCACATACTCTTGTTGAATGCGATCGTCTTCCGGCTTCACCACCTGCGCCGCGAGGAACTTGGGGCTGAGCTGTTCAAGCAGCATGACCGCCGTCACACCACCTACCGCAAAGCGCGACGCCTTGTCCAGAAAGGTGCGGCGATCGATGCCGCCGTGCACATACGCGTCAAACAGGATGAGAAGGTCCTGATCGAAATCGTGCGCAGTTTTTGCTTCCATAAGTGGCTACTCGGCGTGGGGCACAGGGCGGGAGGCGCGTGGTGCGCCCGGAATGCGAACACTGAAGCGACACTCGCAAGGTACTCGCCATTCGGACAGCGCGCTCGTGTAACCTCGCGCCAGGACGGCCACGCCACTGCACGGTTTCTGGTGGACGTGTTGGTTCCCCGCGCGTACGTTGCACGGCGTCCCGCCCACCTTGGTGCTATTTGCCCGACTTCGCCAATCTCTCGCCGCTCCTGCTCTGCGTCATTGCCGTTGTTTTCAGCGCCGTGGCCAGCCTGGTGCCGGTCTCGCCTGCCGAGCCGGTGCTGATTGCTCTCGCGCTGGTGTCGCCGCGCTGGTTGCTGCTGCCCCTGCTGCTGCTGAGCACGGCCGGACATATGGCCACCAAGACGCTCATCTTCAAGGGTGGTGTGCACATCGAAAAGATCTTCAAGGGCAAACACCGGCCAATGTTCGAACGTACGCGAGATCGGCTGAACGGACAGCCGGGAGCACAACGATTGACACTCTTTGTAAGCAGCGTTGTCGGTATTCCGCCGTTCTATATTGTGACGGCGCTCTGCGGTACGCTCAGGATGCCCTTGCGCGAGTGGCTGGTTCTGGCCACCGCCGGACGACTGATCCGTTTTGGCGCGATACTGTACGCGCCCCAGTTCTTCAAGTCTACCGCAGGATAGTGGACTGCTTACCTGCCGGAGCGATGCCATGAAGTGGGACGCCATAATCATCGGGAGCGGGTTCGGCGGCGTCATGGCCGCCCTGCCGCTCGTGCGTGCAGGCCTGCGTGTGCTGATGCTCGAGCGCGGTGGCTGGGTCACGCGAGGACCGTACAACTGGACAACACAGGATGTGGGACTGGCCAGTCCCTATCACTCAAAGCAGGCGCCTTACGCGCTCCACGACGGACGCAAGCGCCGTGAACTCGGTTCCTGGCACTGCGTCGGTGGACAGTCGGTGTTCTACGGGGGCGCGTCGTATCGCTATCGGGAGACCGACTTCGCGCACCGCGACGAGATTGTCGGCGACTCTGGTGCTGAGTGGCCGTTCGGATATGACGACCTTGAACCGCACTATGTGCGTGCCGAGCAACTGCTTGGTGTCAGTGGGGAGCCGACGCCGTCCGACGGGAAACGCAGCCAACCGTTTCCGGTGGCGCCAACAGAGCTGTCGGCAACGTCGCTACGTGTCGCAGCCGCCGCAAAGGCCGCCGGCATGACGCCATCGCGCATTCCCATTGCGATCAACTTCAACGGCAACAAGGAGGGCGCGCCGTGCGTGAAGTGTGGTACGTGCGACGGCTATCCCTGCGCGATTGAAGCAAAGAACGATCTGGCGACCGGCCTGATCCCGCAACTCATCCGTGATGGTATGACGTTGCATACGGATACTGTCGTCACCCGACTCGTGCATTCGGACTCACATATCTCGGCCGTAGAGTGCATTGACCGGAACGCCAACACTCGCGTCGAGTACTCGGCCGACACCGTCATCGTCGCGGCCGGCACGCTCGCCACACCTCACCTGCTGCTCGCATCGCGCCTGGATGTTGTCAGTGCGGCTGGTGGTGCCGTTGGTCGGTATCTCACGCGACACAAGAATGCAGTGTGCTTCGGGCTGTTCCTGCGACGACCCAATCCTGGCCGCGCATTCGACAAGCAGATTGCCATTCTTGACTTGTACGACACGTATGGAAGCCTGCAGCAGCTGACGCCGCCCACGGAGCTGGTAAAGCTGCAACTACCAGGCCCGCTGGGCGCCATCGGTGCACGCGTCATCGCGCATTCACTCGGCCTGCTGGCCATTGCCGAGGATCAGCCGCAGCGCGAGAACGGTGTGAGCGTGGACTGGTCGCACATGGACATGTATGGCATGCCGCGTCTCAACATCACGCACCGCTATTCCAAGCGCGACGACCACGCGCTGGAGTCGTTGCTGCGCGCCGCGCGACGCGTGCTCGCGAAGGCCGGCACACGACTCACCTATCTGTACCGGATTGAAGGGTTCAGCCATGCGCTGGGCACAGTGCGCATGGGACGTGATCCGCACACGTCACCGCTCGACGCAGATGGACGTTTCCGTGGTCTGCACAATCTGTACGTCACCGACGGCAGCGCGCTGCCACGATCGGGCGCGCTCAATCCGAGCCTCACGATTGCCGCGAACGCGCTGCGCGTTGGCTCACTGATCGCAGGGGATCCGGCCGAGGGCCATGGCAGTACACCGCATTCGAAGGCTGTACAACACATCTCACTCACACGAAAACAATGAATACTCGCACGATGCTGATCGTGGCAGTGGTGGGCCTGCTCGCGGGCACACACGCGTCGATCTGGGGGATGTACAAAGACGCGATTCACGAAGGGTTTACCAAAACCACGTTCGCACGAAGCATGGTTGTGGGGGTGTTTTGCGCGCTGGCCATTCAATGGTACCTCGAGCTTCCGATCCACAGTCCGGGCACGCTGGTGTTGCTGTTCGGTTTGACGTACGCCGCGGAACGCGGCGTGGTCGAAGTGTGGAAGACATTCATTCGCGACGAAGATCAATCGAAGTACTTTATTCCGATGCAGTTCTCGCTGTACGGGCGACCGGTGCGAAGCCGGTTGGCTCGCTTGGCGCTCGGTGTCGTGTACGTGGTTGGTGTAGCACTCGTGCTGTTCGCGATCGCCAAGCTTGATGACGGTGTGGAGCCAACGCGTTTTCGCATGGCCATGGTGGGACTTGCCACCGGCATGATCGTCGCGATCAGCGGCGCGTGGAAGGATGCACCCAAAGAAGGCTTCGAGCTGCTCAAGTTCTTTCGCAGCCCCGCGATGACGGTGTCTTATGCACTGCTGCTTTCGTACTTTACCGACAGCTACCTGCTGTCCGCCGTGGGCGCACTCGGTTTCGAGCGGGCCACAGCGGAGACGTACAAGACTTTTTTCTTTCCGTCCAAGCCGCGTGGCAAGTTCACAGGTAAGCCAGTGCTGCACCCGCACATGCTGACGCAACGCTACTACTTCGTGCCGGTGTATGTGTCCATCTGGATTGTGGTGGTGGTGTGCGCCTCAATGGCACTCGTGTCTCCCACCACAACACTGTTCGCTGCGACTGGGTCCTGATGTCACAAAACGAGCGCTTGCGGGTGCTGCTGCTCGGATGCGGCGTGGCAGCCCGCACGCACAGCCGTATTCTCCAACGGCACAGTAACGTGCAGCTCTCGTTCTCGAGTCGGGATGCAGCGCGCGCAGAAGCGTACCGAAAAGAGTTCGGGGGCGTGGCGGCGTACGATTCGTATGAGCGCGCGCTGGCCAGTGAGGGGGACGTCGCGATTGTTGCAACACCGACCTACAGTCACAAGGCGCTCACGTTGCAGTCGCTCGCGGCCGGTCGCCACGTGGTTGTTGAAAAGCCGGCCTTCATGCATTCGGCAGACGCACGTGAGATCGGCGACGTGGCCACACGTGCTGCGCGGCAAGTGATGGTCGCAGAGAACTACTACTACAAGCCCATCGCGGAGATTCTGCGTGAGCTGATTGCAGATGGACGGCTGGGTGACATCCGTTTTATCACAATGAACGCGGTCAAACGTCAACGCGTGAGCGGCTGGCGCACCGATGCAGCGCTGTCTGGCGGCGCAGCGCTGTTCGAGGGTGGTGTTCATTGGGTGAGTTTCGCCAATAACCTGGGGCTCGACGTCCTGTCGGTGCACGGGTTCGCCACCGGCGGTGCGAACAGTTCGCTGCTGGTATTCAGCTACGCCAACGGGGCGGTGGGTACGCTCGCCTATTCGTGGGAGATCGCGGCGCCGTTTGGTGGCCTGCGCGTGTCGCGCATTCACGGCACGGAGGGATCGGTGACCTTCGAGTCAAACGGCCTGGCGATGTATGTGAGTGGCCGCAAGCGCAGCATCCGACTGCCGGGACTGCGCGACGCACTTGGCTATCGCGCGATGTGGACGGATTTTCTTTCCTCGCTACGGAGCGGACGCGCACCTCGCTTCACACTGGGCATGGCGCAGCGCGATCTCGAGCTGCTCGAACAAGCGGGTGTATAGTTGTCTCTATGGGCCTCGGCCCGCATATCGCACGTTTCGTCTCCTGGAGACCACATGATGTCATTGCGGTTACACCTCACTTCCATCGCTGTTGCCCTGCTTACCGTTGCAACGGTGACAACGCAGCCTTTGCTCGCGCAGCCATGGCAGTCACAAAACCGCCCGGACGTGTCCGGACGTGAGGCGGCCGTTGTCTCGGATCATCCGCTGGCCACGGCCGCCGGATATGAGGTGCTGCGGCGCGGCGGCAATGCAGTTGACGCGGCAGTCACAGTGGCCGGCGTGCTCGCTGTGGTGCGTCCGCATATGAATGGCGCAGGTGGCGATGCCTTTGGACTGTTCTACCGGAACGAAACCGGGCAGGTAACAGCGCTCAACGGCAGTGGACGCGCCGGAGCGCTTGCCACACCGGCGTTTTTTGCTGAGCGCTCAATCACCGACATGCCGGGCTCCGGTGCAACAACAATCACCGTACCCGGCGCCGTAGCCGCGTGGGAAGCCGCACGTGAGCGCTACGGGACGATCACATTGCGTGAAGCGTTGCAGCCGGCCATCCAACTCGCGGCCAATGGGTGGGCCGTCACTACCACGCTCGAGCGGGACATCAGCTCAAGCGTGCGTCGACTTAATGATGGCGGCCAGGCGATCTTCGCACCCGGTGGTTCTCTGCCGGCGGTTGGATCACTGCTTACCAACAAAGCGCTGGCCACCACGCTCACGTCCATCGCCAACGGCGGCGCGAAAGCTTTCTACAACGGTGCAATCGCGCAGAAGCTGGCGGCTTTCGTGGAAGCAGAAGGCGGTTATCTGCGTGCGTCCGACTTCAGCTCGCATACAGTGGAATGGGTAGACCCAATCGCAATGGAATACGCGGGCGGTCGTCGCGTGCACGCCATGCCGCCCAACAGCCAGGGACTGGTGCAGCTGCAACAGTTGGCACTCGCTGAGTCATTTGATCTGGGCTCGCTCAAGCACAACTCGGCCGCGTACCTGCATGCGCTCATTGAAACCAAACGGCTCGCCTTCAGTGACCGCGATCGCTGGGTTGCTGATCCGCGCATGGCGCAGGTGCCAATGGACCGACTGCTCAACCGTGACTATCTGCGCAGCCGGGCAGCGCTTGTGGGTGAAACAGCGGCGACATCGGTCACGCACGGTTTTGGTGACGTGCTTGAGAGCGATCCTGCCAGCGGCGACGGCGACACGGTGTATCTCATGGTTGTTGACAAGGACGGCAACGCCGTGAGTTGGATCCAGAGTCTGTTTTCGAGTTTCGGTTCAGGACTCGTGGAGCCGCAGACGGGAATCGTGTTGCACAATCGTGGTGCCGGTTTTGTGTTGGACACGCGTCACCCAAACATCATCGCACCTGGCAAACGCCCGTTTCACACGCTCACCCCAATGCTGGTGACCGACAACGACGGATTGCGCATGACAATTGGCACGCCCGGTGGACACGGACAGCCGCAGTTTCTCACACAAGTCTTCCACAACATCTTCACCTTTGGCATGACGCCGCAGCAGGCCGTGGAAGCGCCGCGTTTCATTCACAATCGCGGTGTGCGTTCACAGATTGAAGATCGCGTATCACCCGATGTGTTGGATGCACTGCGCGCCCGTGGGCATCAGATTGAGCCTGTAGCTGGCTGGACCGCCACGTTTGGTGGTGTGCAGGTGATCTTTATTGATCCGGTATCGGGGGCGCGTCGTACGGGTGCCGATCCGAGGCGTGAGGCGTACGGGCTGGCGTATTGAGTGCTGCGATAAAAAAATCATAATACGGGCGTGGTGTTGGTCCCAAGCCGTCCGACGTGCGATCACGTGTATCACACGTGATACCGCAACTCACACCGCAGCCTCAACCTGACGATCAAGATGTGCGACGAGATCGGCTGGCAGATTCAGCCGATGACTTAACGCTTCGAGGTACGCGCGCTCGCTTGGCTCGTCCACATCAATGGCCACGCGGGACACCAGATACAGCTCCGTGGCCTGCTCGATGCCGCGTGCAGACGCAGCAATGGCGGCGATATCAGTAGGACGATTGATTGCGTCAAACACAAACGCTTTGCTTTCGGCGTCCAGCCCCATCTGTTCAACTTTTTCGAACAGTGCACGCTGTTCCACCGCGTCAATGTGACCGTCAGCTTTCGCAGCGCCGATCATGGCCTGGATGAGCGCCAACTGAAACGGCATTCCGTTGGCCGCGGGGTTAGCCTCGGGCACAAAGTTTCGCTCGACCTGACCGTACTCCGTCGGACTCGCGACCGGAGCGGTGGCCGCGGCTTTGCCCTGCTGCCAGTTCGTGTACGCTTTGTATGCGAGCGCGCCGGCCGCTGCAGCGCCGCCGTAACCTAAAACGCCTCTGGACATCTTCTTCGATTTTTTGCCGCCGAGCATCATGCCCAGCAGCCCTCCAACCACGGCGCCGCCGCCGAAGCTACCAAGATGCATCCCGCCGAGCTGCTGTTTGGGCGATCCACCGGCCTGTGACACGGGATTTCCAGCGGACGGACCGAGGAATTGCTGCAGGAGCTTGTTGGCATCCATGGGTTGATAGGTATTGGGTGAACGGGGTGACACCGTGGAAACCTGAAAGCAAGCACCGGTCGCGCTCAGCGGGCAGGCTGCGCACTATGCAAATACACTTGGCCTGCTGATGGTTTTTTCAAAGTCTCCGGTGTGCCCGCACAGATAAACTTCTTCCACCTGTCTAAAGGCGAATCGCCGCACCAAACCAGCCTCCACGCATCACCTGTGAAAGGCGCTTGCCGTCGCCGCGATAATCAACGGAGAGACGTCGATATCCCGCCGTGAGTGACCACTGCTCCGACGTACGCAGCGCGACCTGCCCCACAAACTGCCATGTCAGATCCGAGGCAACGTAAAAACCGCCGGCATCAACATATGCGCTTGCAGTGACTCGCTCATGCAGATGTCGTTCAATCCGTGTCGCTACAATCACATCGTAGTACGACGTACGCGCTTCGTCGCTCACATCAAGCGACGGTACACTCACCGAGTTGCTCATTCGCCAGATACGCACGCCTCCAAGCACGGCAAGCGAACCGTTCTCATCTTCGAACCAGGCGTATCCGGGCGTGACGCTCAGCACATGCAGTCGTTGTTCCACGACCGCTTCTTCCCCAGTTGCGAGGCGGGCGGCATCGGAAGACAAAAACCCACTCAGATCAGCGGTGAGGGCAAAACGGTTTCGGCGATGCAGCATGTTGATGTAGCTAGCCGCGTCGTCAAACGGCAACACACGATTCGCAGATGTGTTGAGTGTGGCTGTTTGTGCGACCGAAGCCGGACGAACGGTGCCGGCAAGTCCCATCAGCCAGACCGCGACACCCAGATACGTGCTGCGCGTAACCGTCGGCGCAACCGAGCGTAGTGTATCTGTCGCGCGCGGCGACAATTGCGCCGGCAGTGCGTTCGCCGAACACAGCGTGCCCACAAGCGACAATACAAGCGTGCACACCAAGCGCCAGGTCATCAATGGGACACTCCACTTCCGTGCAGCGCCCGCCAAGCAGTCAACGCCATGATCTTCACGTCAAAACGCAGCGAACGGCGCGCCATGTACTCAGCATCCAATCGTACCTTGTCGGGGATCGCCAGCTCATCGCGGCCGTTGATCTGCGCCCAACCGGTCAATCCCGGCGTAAGCGCGTGCACACCGTGTGCTGTACGTAGCGCAGCGAGATCATCCTGGTTGAACAAGGCCGGCCGCGGACCCACAAAGCTCATGTCGCCACGCACAATACACCAGAGTTGCGGCAGCTCGTCGAGGCTGGTGCGACGAAGCAGCGCACCGATAGAAGTGAGATAGTCTTCCGGTCTCGACAAAAGATGTGTCGCCACGGCCGGCGTATCGACGCGCATGCTGCGAAACTTTGGCATAAGGAAACGGGTGTTGTAGCGACCAATGCGTTCCGACCAGTACAACGCCGGCCCGGGGGACGTGAGGCGCACCGCTACCATGACAAGCAGCATTGGCAGCGCGAGCAACAACATCGCCACCAGCGACACCAGAACATCGAGCGTGCGCTTCACGAGCTTCTCCCCGGCCACGGGGAACCCACGTCCCGCTCTGCACGCACCGTTCGGCGCAGCTGTTCATCTACACTCACAGGCGGTATCCACGAGAGCAGCGCACTGGCTTTTACTTTGTCAATCTGCAGCGAATCGATGAGGCGTTGTGCGGCGCCATGCAATCCCAGCGCCCGCGCTGCCGACATGACCACAACCGGAGCAACGGCAAACAGTCGCGCCTGCCGACCCTGCGCGCGGGCAATCCGGCGCACCAGTTCAGGAGTCGACAGGTCGTCTCCATCGCTGATGACAAATGTTTGATTGGCCGCCGCGGGATGTGTAGTGCACAGCATCAGGAAATCCGCCAGATTCTCCACGCCAACTAAACTGCGCCGATTGTTGATCGCCGCAAGCGGAAGCGGCACGCCACGCGCGATCATTCGCATCAGGGCGCGAAAGTTGGCCCCGACACCGGGTCCGTACACGAGCGGCGGTCGCACGATCACGATTTCAAGCCCGGTTTCTTCACCGATCTGCCGAAGCGCCTGCTCTGCGTGAATCTTTGACTGGGCGTAGGCATCATCACTCGTCCGCAATGGTGATTGCTCGTTCCATGCCTGTCCCGGATCCGTGCGCTCGCCGAGCACTTTTATGGAACTGAGAAATACGAACCGACCCACGCCGCATCGTGCGGCGTCGCGTGCCAATTGAAGCGTCGCATCAACGTTGATTGGTATATACAGGTCGGCAGCCTGCGCCTGTGACTCACGCATGACGTGCACGCGCGCGGCCAGATGCACAACTGATTTCACTCCTTCAAGTGCGGAAGGCCAATTGCGGTAAGACACAATGTCCGGAACGTGCAGCGATTCCACCCCCGAACCAAACGTCTGAGCTGCGAGACGCGTGGTCGCACGAATAGTTGGCCGTCCGTCCGATGAGGCATCGCGCAAGATTCTTTCCAGAAGCGCGGTTCCCACAAAGCCGGTTGCGCCGGTTACCAGCACTGTCATGGCGCGACCCTCGCGTGAAATGAGAGCATCTGGGTGTTCACGACGGTTGACGACCACTCACGTTCAGCCCGCTCGCGCCCGCGCTTTCCCATCTGTTCACGCAGCTTGCCGTCTCCAATCAGCTTTTGCAAGGCATCGGCCAGTCGCGCTGCGTCACGCGCCGGCACCAACAACCCGTTGTCGCCATCGCGCACGACCGCGCGACAACCAGGCACATCGGTTGTCACAATGGGTCGTGACGCGGCCGCCCCTTCGAGCAGCGCCTTGGGTAGTCCTTCGCGATACGAAGGCAGGCAAACGATATGGCACGCCGCCAGAAGTGACGGCATGTTGCGTACCCAGCCCACATGTTCGATGAGTCCATCGTTTACCCATCGCGCGATCGCCTCGTTGGATACCGATGCGCGATTTCCGGCGTCGGGCGCGCCCGCAAGTATCGCACGAACCGGCACATGACGCGCCTTCAGTAAGCGCACCGCCTCAACGAACTCGTAGACGCCTTTGTCGACCAGAAGACGCGCCGGCAGTACCACCACAGGCGGCACTTCGTCGGGCTCGGCGCGTGGTGGAAAAAGCGAAAGGTCCACACCCGCCCCTGCGATACATGTCAACCGCTCGGCGGGTACGCCCAGCTGCGCGATGAGCGCCTCGTCATCTGTATTCTGAACTACCGCGAAGACTGCAGGGTGACGGAGCAAACGCGAAAGTGCAGCGCGCACTATGGGTCGCAGTGCGGCCGCGAGTCCATCGCGCGATGCGTAAAGCCAACCCATGCCGGCCACAGCGTTCACTACTCGTGGTACGCCGGCCAGGCGCGCGGCCAGAGTGCCCAGCAGTGCTGGTTCGAGCGCCACGTGATGCACGATGTCAGGACGTTCACGCCGATAGATGTGCCGCAGCGACCTGACACTCGTGAGGAGCTGCATCGGATTCAGACCACCTCGCTCGTGCCGCCAGTCAATCACATGCACCTGCGCCGCGGCGATTTGTGCCCCGTGATCCTGCACCCGTGTCACAACGCTCACCCGATAGCCAGCTTCGCGAGCCGCGATCGCCAACCCCAGGCGATGCGAGGCAAAGTACCAGTCTTCTGTAACCACAAACATGAGATGCGGAGCGTTCATGACTGATCGGCTAGCCAGGCTTGAAACACCAACACATTCCACAACTGAGATTGCCATTCTCGCGCACCAGATACATGCTCGGCCCATGTGCGGCGCACCAGCGGTACGTTGAAGTAACCCTCGCGTTTCAATCGATTTTCGTCGAGCAACTCCTCGGCCCACGAGCGTAGCGGACCGCGCAACCACGCACTCATGGGAACAGCAAATCCCATTTTCGGCCGCTCAACGAGTGCTTGGGGTACATCCCGGTGCAGCAACTGCCGCAGCGGCCATTTGCTCACCCCACCGCGCATTTTGTACGACAGTGGAAGTCGCCATGCAAACTCCACCACTCGATAGTCAAGCATTGGCACGCGCGTTTCAAGACTCACACCCATCGCGGCTCGATCCACTTTTACGAGGATATCATCCGGCAGGTAGCTGACCAGATCGATCGCCATCATGCTCTCTACGAATCCTAGGGTTCGAGGGTGCCCGCTGACGTCGGTCAGTCGCGTGCTGGGCTCCTTCGAGTGCAGAACAAGAGACGTTGGGTCATCCCAATGACTCACCAACGCCCGGTACAACTCTGAGGCACTACCCGCAGAGAGTACTCCAGCGCCCTTCCACACCTTGTCGCCAATATTTGCGTTCGCGATTGAGTTTGGCAGGTGCGATTGCACGGGCCTCAGCATGCGATTCCATGTGGGTGCGGAGACGCTGCGCAGCGCCTTCGACATGCCACGCCGCACCACGCGCGGTGCAAGCGAGAGTTTGCCCCACATCGCGTTGGCCATCATATAGCGATTGTAGCCGGCAAACAGCTCATCACCGCCGTCTCCCGATAGCGACACCGTGACATGACGTCGCGTCATGGCGCTTACCAGATACGTGGGTATCTGTGATGAATCGGCGAACGGCTCGCTGTAAAGCCCGGGCAAGCGCGGAATCACATCGAGCGCATCATCAGGCGTGACGTAGAACTCGGTATGCTGTGTGCCCAGGTGCTGTGCGACCGCCTTCGCATGAATGGCTTCGTTGTGACTCGATTCAGCAAAGCCAACGGTGAAGGTGCGCACGGGCTGTGTCGAATGCCGCTGCATCAGTGCCACGATCACCGATGAGTCAATGCCGCCCGAGAGGAACGCGCCGAGCGGTACATCAGACAGCATCTGCTCTCGCACCGCACGACTCAAAAGCAAATCCAGTTCGTTCACCGCTTCATCGGGGGTTCCGCGAAACGGGTTCGTGATCGCCGCTTCAACGACTGTGCCGGCGTCCCAGAACGCGACGGGGTTGGCGCGCGGAGCGCCGCGGCGCACGCAGAGCATGGTGCCAGGAAGCAACTTGTGTACGTTGTGATAGATCGAGTGCGGTGCTGGAATGTAGTTATGCCGCATAAGAAGCGCTAAAGCATCACGATTGATCGTGCGCTGAAACGATGGGTGTGTGCGCAGTGCAGCGAGCTCAGAGCCAAAAACAAACTCGTCATCGATCCAACCGTAATACAGCGGCTTTTCACCAAGTCGGTCGCGCGCCAGCGTCAGCGATTGCGTACGTTGGTCCCACACGCCGAGTGCGAACATGCCCACGCTGCGCACCAGCGTATCTTCCACACCCCATGCTTCAAAACCCGCCAGCAGTGTCTCTGTGTCCGAATGCCCCTGCCATGCACCCGGAAGGCCCGCGCGACAGAGCTGATCACGAAGCTCGTGATGATTGTAGATCTCGCCATTGAACACCAGCACAAATCGTCCGCTGTCCGAATGCATCGGTTGTTTGCCTGCGTCCGAGAGATCCAGCACAGCGAGGCGCGCGTGCGCCAGTCCGGCCCCGATGTCATCGTCTCGCCAGACACCATGATCATCAGGCCCGCGATGATGCACGCACTGGATCATTCGATGCAATCCGTCCAACCCGTTTCGCCCAGAGGCGAGTGTCCCGGCAATTCCGCACATGCTCGCTTACGTCCTGCCGACGCCACAGCACCAATGTGCCGTCATGGCAGCACAGCCTGGTTGCCGGAGAGTTCCGCATAGAGTTGCCGATATCGGTCGATTGATTGCTCGAGCGAGAAAACGTTTCGAACGCGCGCTCGCGCTGTTGCGCCACGCGTCAAACGTTCGCTCTCAGAGAGCGTCAGCATGCTGTCCATGGCGTGCGCGAGTGCGGGTGCATCGTTGGGCGGCACCACGATACCGGTGTCGCCCACCAGCAGCGCGGCATCGCCCACATCAGTCACGACACATGGAACACCAGCGGCCATTGCTTCTCCCACGACGTTGGGAAATCCCTCCGCCCGCGACGAAAGCACGAAGAGATCCATCAGTGCCAGATAGGGTTTCACATCCCGCTGCTCGCCGAGCAGTGTCACCTGCGCGCTCACGCCATGATGCGAAAGCCAACCCATCAGCTCAGCGTTTGAAGTATCCAGCCCCCGACCCACCATGACGAATCGCACCTTCGACTGATGTTGCGCCAATAGTCCTGCGGCGTGCACAAAATGCTCAATCCCCTTGGCGGGATGAAAGCGCCCGACCCAACCAACCACCAACGCGTCGCCAGCCACGCCCAGCGCTGTTCGACTCGCAAGGTCGTCCGGCGACGACGCGATGCAGTCATCGAACAAAAAACCGTTTGGAATGACGCGGATCTTCGTGGCATCATATCCGAGCGCCTCGTGGGAGCGGCGTCCTGCTTCGGCTACGCACACAATGACGTCGGGTATCTGCGACGAAAGACGAGCACACATCCATCGCGTAGCGCGAGTGGCCCACGGGGTACTCTGGACAAGTACCGACCCGCGAACGTTCCACACCACACGACCCTGCCTCGCCCAGCGCGCAGCCAGCCCGCCCACAAGATCGCCGTGATACATCCATCCCTGCACCACATCGGGGCGCAGTGCCAACAGCATGCGGCGAAGCTGAAGCAACGCGCTTGGCAAGCCGAGCATCGATCGCATCCCGAGCGCCTCAACAGCAACGCCAGCGTCACGAAGCATGACGCCGACCGCCCCCACAGTCGTAAGTGACACGACAATGTGTTCAACGGAACCCGTTCGTTCCGTGGCCAACACGAAGCGACGCAGGTAGTGTTCAGCGCCGCCCACCCCAAGACCCGCAATCACATGGAAAATGCGCATCTCAGCCGCCACTCACCGAGCGCGCCCAGCAGCGCGGTCAGCAACTGCATCGGGAGGCTGGGTCACCGCCGAGGGTGACGCATATCGTTGCACTCGCGCCGGCGTCACGAGCGCGGCTGCGATCGCCAGCAGCAACCCCAAAGTCAGTCCAATCGCAATGGTAATCAATCGGCGACGTGGTTGTTGCGGAATTGACTGCGGCACCGGATCCACCACCGCCACAGCCGCGGCTCGCTCAAGCTCCTGACTTCTCGCCAGTTCGACATCTGCCGCTACCTGCTGATAGACACGCAGCGCGATGTCCACATCGCGCTCAATGCGCCGCATTCTGAGGGCGGTACTGGATGTTGGAGCGATCACCCGATTGGCGCCGCGGAAGCGCATTTCCTCTTCCTCGGCACGACGCAGCGCTGCTTCGGCGCTGTCCAGACGAACCGATTGCGCCATGCGCATCTGTAGCGCCTGCGCTTGCGACGCGGCAACAAATGATTCGCGAACCGAGGCAATCAAGCGCGCGACACCCACGCGTGCCAGCGCGCTGTCCTTTGTCACTACACGAATGTTGACTGTTCCGGTGACCCGGTCGAGGCTCACATTGGTAATGCCTCGCATAGCCGCAACCACGCCGCGTTCATCGAGTTCGGCGGCGCTGGGGCCGAGCAGCGAATCGATAAACGTTTTGCCGGGGTTGGTTGGGGAGAAGTCGGACTGCGCGACGTGCATCAGCACGCCGTGAAACTCTGCGAACCGAACCAGCAGCGCCGGGCTCGGAGTCATGCCAGAGGAAGCAGCACTCAGCAACTGACTGGTAAGATTGTCAGCCAAGCCACCCATGCGAGGCGGCGCGACCGCCACGAGCGTCGCCGATGCCTCCCATCGGGTGCCACGGAAGATCGTCACACCAACGGCCAGGAGCAATCCAACGATCGCGCCAGCCAGCAGCCAACTCCTCCGGCTCATGATCACGGCGAAGAGGTCACTCGGCCGCACGGGATCGCGCGCGTTGGCAGCTCCCGGAATCGGATCAGACGGCTGCATGTGACCCGGTGCGATGAACGACGCCAAAAGCCGAGAAAGCTACCATAAAATGTATCCAGTCGCCGAGCACAACCCCGAGCGGATGAAAAAGAAATCTTACGGCGACCGCAACGATCACACCCAGCGCCGCCAGGGAAAAGATGGCGTCATCTGTCTGATCTGTGCGAAGCGTCCAGCGCACCTGTCGCCAGACTAACTGCAGCGCACGACCCAACATCAGCAAAAGCGCCACGGTTGCAAACACGCTCACATCGGCGGCCAGCTGCAGGTAGGCATTGTGTACCACCTGATCGAACAGTGGATCACGGATGGTGCCCAGTCCCGGGCCGAGCCATGGATTGGACATAACAGCGGTTATGGCTTCGCGATAACCAAGAGTGCGTACCAGGTCCGCAGACTCCAAGCTTCCCGAAGTCGCAATGACTGCAAGCTGTTCGGCCAGTCGATCGGAACGGGAAAGCACGAACACCACAAGCGCAATTGCAATCAGGCCCACCGCGGCATACAACGTCTTTTGCAGGCCGGCAAATCGTAATGTCCGGGACCGTTGCATTTGTGAAGCCGCGCCCACAAGCAGCAGGATCACCACAACCGCGAGCATCGAGGTGCGCGACTGATCATAGAACACGGTGAGCACGCACAGCGCGAGCCCGACGGCCGACCACAAGCGAAACCGAAGGAATGTTGCGGCGGCAAAATAGCCTGTCAACGCTGTAGCGCTCGCGCCCAAAGCGCCCACGGGCGTGATCAGCGTACGGAAGCGTCCAGAGCCCGCGTCCCACGCCAGGAATGAAAAGCCAGCGGCGGCCGTGAGCACACTGAGTGCATCGAACAGCACAACCCCCGCCAGCACCGCCCACATCAGCCGCGGCAGTCGTGGGTAGTGTGTGATGAGCGGAAGTCCTACCAGCAGATAGAATGCGAGGCCCATCGCTTGCAGCGCGCCGTGGACGCCAGTTTCGCCGAGCACGGCGCTCAGCGCTAACAACGCAGTGAGCGCGATCACCGGCCACAAAAGCGGATTTTCCCGCAGTGCGGTCACGGTTTCATCGCGACGCATTCCAAGTGCAACAACAAAGCTTGCGGCAAAAAACGCTTCACCCGGACCGACGCGCCCAGCCACGGACGGAAGCACTGACGCCAACGGCGCTGCGAGCACACCAACGAGCACCAATGCTTCGTCCACACCAAGCAAGGGTGCAGATAGGTGCACGGGACGCACCGCGACTGTCACGGGCGCGCCGCCGAGTTGTGCTGAGCTCGGAGGCGCGCGCGATCGACCCATGCGGCCAGCGCTCCTGCGGGGGAGAGCAAGGCGGAGACCACCGGCCACGGGCTCTGCGCACACGCCGTGACACCAGCGACTCCTTCGTGTCGAGCAAAGCGCATGTAGTTGACCAATGAGCGCAGCCGACGCGGCCATTTGATATCGAGCGACGCCAGCTGCTGATAATACGCACGAGCGCCGGCCGGATTCGTCACTCGCGCCGCCAGACTCTTCGCGCTCAATCCATCCGATTGATACTCAACGATCTGCAGCGCATGATTCAGCAGCCGGTACTGATAGCTTGCCCGTATCTGATCCCATACGATGCCTTCGGAAACGAATGTCTCGTTCGCAAAGGTGGGAAACGGAAAGCCACGCAGGATGTCAGCGCGATGCACGAACAGCTTGTCGCCTTGCACCGCTGTGGAATGAAATAATCGTAGCGCGGAATGCCGCTCTGCATCACTGGGAAACAGTCGGCCGATGAGGCGATCGTGTGTGTCGACTGAGTGGCCAACGAGCCCTGCATAGCCCGCTCTGTGAGCGACAGGAATTGCCTGCCACTCATGTGTAATGAGCTCCATGGCATGCGGCGTGAGCTCATCGTCCGAATCGAGGATCAGCACCAGCTCACCACTCACAAAACCCATTGCGCGATTGATCGCGCGGTGCTTGCCACTGTTTGCCTGCGTGCTGCACCGAACGGGGAACGGCGCGTCGCTTGCGATACGCGTCAGCACCGCGCGTGTATCGTCGGTGGAGCCATCATCCACGATCACCCATTCATGCGGCAACGGATCTTGTGTGCATAAACTGTTGTAGCAGCGTTGCAGCAGCTTCGCACGGTTCCACGTCGCCGTCACCACACTCACCGAAGTGACTGGTGAATGTGGCGAAGGCTGCCGCCTTACCCGATCCGCAGCGGATAGAGCGTGCATCAGGCGCTCCGCAGCGTTTGACTACGAAGCAAGGCCACCACCGTGGGACGCGAGGCAGCAGCGAGCGTCGCCACCACAACGAGCGTTGGAATGATGGCGAGCAGCGTCCATCCGGGTGATGCCCCGCGGTTGATCGCGATGGCCGTCACGATAAACCCCGCGACCAAAGCCATGAGTGACAGGTCGAGCGCGCGGTGCGTGCGAGGAGCCGATGCCGCCAATGCAAGGGCGCGTCGCGTAGCCATGTGCGTGAGAACGGCCTGACAAGCGAGCCACGCCCAGCCGATACCAAAGCCCGGACTGAACCGTTCGGCGACAAAAAACGTGGTCAACAGCACGATCAACGCTACCGCCGAAATGCGCACGGCTTGCCAATACGCTCCGGCTGCCTGCAACAGCTCGTACGGCGTATTGCTGTGTGCGTTTAACACCACACCCGCAACGAGCAAGGTAAACAGGCCCACATACTGCTCAGCCTCCATCCCGATGAAAGGAAGCACAACGAGCGATCCGACCGACATCGCGACAAAAATGAGGCCATATGCCGCCATGCTCGCTTGCAGCACTGATGGTAGCGCCCGACCAAGTCGCGCGCGCGCGTCACCCGATGACATCCAGCTTGCCATATACGGAAACGATACGCGTCCAATACTGTTTGAAAAAAACCACACTTTGGACGCGATATCGAACGTTGCCCGGTATGTCCCAAGCGCTGCAAGCCCCGAAAGCGAGGAGACGAGCACCGCGCCAGCTGAGATCGCGGTGATTTGCAGCAGCTGCGCCATGGAAAGCGCGCCCGCGCGCGTGATGGTGCTGCCAATTGCACGCATTCCACCACGTGGACGCGTCGCGCCATCGGGCAGCCCCCCAAACCACCAGAACGCAAACGGCACCTCCACCACCCGGCGCGCTGCCATCGCACCCACCACAACAAGCGCATCCGATGACCATGCAAGTGCGGCAAAACCCAGTGCATAGCGCAGCGCTCCACTCATCACACTGAACTGCGCGTACCGATCAAACTTCCGGTCAGCCATGCAGCGTGATTGCATCAGATTGACTGGCAATCCCAGCACGTACTCTATCGCACCAATCACAACCAGCAGCCGAACATCCCACCCCTCGTCGCCCGCCGGAAAAGAAAACAGCAGCGGGACCAGCCACATCAGCAGCGGCAAGGTGAGCAGCAATATGCCGGCGATTGCCAAGTACGCACCGGCGATGGCGGACACATCCCGGCTCGCATCGGCGGTACTTCGAGCAGCAGCGAGCCGTTGCAACAGGTGTTTGCCCAACCCGAGTTCGAGCAATGCCAGGTAAGAAATCATCACCGCGTGCACGGCCACGAGCGCATAGCCATCGGCGCCGAGACGCGACAAAGCAAGCGGCACGAGCACCAGGCCCAGCACACCATTCACGGCGTTGGCTGCCGAGACCGCCGACACATGTCGGAAAAGAGTCATGGCACTCCCTATCGCCGGCTGAGCAGCACCACGGTCGCGAGCGCGGTGAGCGTCTGCGTGACGAGGGTCAGCGTTTCGCGCGTGGCGCCCGGACGCTGCTCGCCCTGCGCCGGCACGATCACTGTAGCGCCGGGTTTCGGCGTGGGATCGCGCACGATGACCCAGAACCAGCGCCGTCGACTTTCAATCTTGCCGTTGGGCTGAATGACATACGCGCGCGATGCGGCACCTTGCGGCGTTGCACCACCAGCGGCGTTCAGGTAAGCACCGAGGGACCGACCGGTCGCGACAAGTTGTGTGGGGGCGTTCACTTCACCGCGTACCGACACAGTCTGTCGACGCGGAGGAATGAACAGCGAATCTCCATCCTGCAGGAACAGATTTTCCGCACGATCAGGGCGACGCAGCGCCTCCGCTACATCGACACCGACACGAATGCGGTCGCCATCTTCTTCCAACCGCTTGGAGTCAGAACGTGCCAGCGGGCGTCCGAGTGAATCAGTTGCTCCGTCGCTGGCATTGCGCACCAGCGTGGACACCAACGCATTATCGGACGTTTCCCGACTGAAATAGGCGGCGGTGGGATCTCCCTGATCTGTGAATCCACCGGCACGTTCAATCAGATCGCTGAGCCGCTCGCCTCGACTGCGAATAGCGTAGGTGCCTGGCAATCGGACTTCGCCTTGAAGCTTCACCGAACCCGGTTCGCGCCGGTCGGGGTCGCGAAATACCAACACATTGTCGAAGGGCGCGAGCAGCACCTCGGCAGCCTCCAAAGGGACCGGCCGACCTTCGGCAAAGAGATAGCCTGAGTCCAGCGGAACGCGCACCGTTTCGGAGAGCTGCTGCGCATCCCCAACGATTGGGCGTCGCGCAATTTCCACTTGCTTCAGGTTGGCGAGGTCGCTCAACCCACCCGCGCGCAACACCAGATCGCGAAGCGTCATCCCGTCCCGAAACGGGAATCGTCCGCCTTCGTTGACCGCTCCGGAAATGACGACGTAGCGCTCGGTGCGAAGCGTGGTACGACTGAACGCAGTGATCTCATCGTCGGGCTGGAGCAGCAGCGGTTCAACCGTCGCCCCGCTACTGTCGCGAAGCATGGCACGCAGTTGGATACGCGTCGAATCCGGGAGCAGTCGCGACACCAGCACACGCTCCAGATATGCATCTGGCTGTACACCACCAGCGCGTGTCAGCGCCTCTTCAAGCGTCAGACCCGGCGTAAAGCCCTGCGGACCGGGCGTCCACACATGACCGTTGACCACGATACGGTTACGCACCCGGTCAGCGATGCGTGGCACGCGCACGACGTCGCCGTCCAACATCGGGAAGACCGGAGGCGCGCCCTGTTCGCTGAGCGATACATCGATGGCCGTGCGTGCAGTGCCACCGCCCGCGCGTGCATCCTGTGCCATGATCCGTTCCACGAGAACCCGTCGCCCGGTCGCCGTCGCCTTCAAGCCACCCGCAGCCTGCAGCAAATCGGACAGCTGTTCACCAGACTGCAGTTCGTACGTGGCCGGACGCGTGACTTCTCCGTCGACGCGTACACGTGCTCCCCGAACAGGCACAAACAACAC
>JBBSPO010000003.1:0-36364 GCA_038258695.1 Gemmatimonadales bacterium
GAATGCGGCGCACGAACCCGCTATCAGTGCGCGCCAGCGAAATGATCGTGCCGGAACTGGCGCGGTAATCGCCAAGCCATGGTGTTTCGTCCATGCGTTCAGCAATCACACGTGGTCCAGCAGGATACGCTGCGTCGCTCGTGAATGTGTTCGAAAGCATCGCGTCTGCATATTCCAGCGCCAGCCCGTTCACATTGATGCGTCCACTGTTTGACATGACAACCACCGATACACGCTGTGACGGGAAGCGCATGAGCTTTGCGTTGTACGCGCCGGTGCTGCCGTCATGGAACAGGTACGGCAGCCCGCGATACTCGTCAAACTCTACGCCGTAACCGTAGCGCTTGTTGGGGGCGCCAGCTACGGGCATCTGGCTCACGATCTCGAGAGGTGAGCCCGCATCGCGTATCACATCGCGTGCTGCATCGCGTGTTGCAACTTGTGCTGCTGCGCGCACGGCAGACTGCTGCAACCGTAACTCCCACGTGAGCTGGTCGGGAAGGGTAGTGTACAACCCGCCGTCTCCATGCAACGTCGCAACGCTGGGATATTCCTGCCACGTACCGTTGTTGTCGCCAAACGGACGCGTGCGGTTGGGGATAACCTGTGTGCCGTCAGTATAGAAGTCCGTGGATGGCATTCCCCATTGGGCAAAACGCTGTGCACTCACATCCGCAAAGGTTGAATCGGTCACGGCAGCCACAATCGCTGTGAGCAGGATGTAGTTGGAGTTGCTGTACAGATAATCGCTGCCCGGTGCGAAGTTGAGGGCGCGCTGCTCGCGCAACAAACGCAGCGCGTCGCGATTACTCAGGAATGACCGCCACCACGTGGTACCCGACAGCGACCAGAGATCATAGACATCACGCAATCCGCTGGTGTGTGTGAGCAGCTGACGCACGGTCACACGCTGGTCCACGAGCGGCATCGCGTCGGGCAGCAGCTCAGCCACCGACGCGTCAAGCGACAACCGTTTGTCCTGCACCAGCGACAAAACCACGGCGGCGGTAAACTGCTTGGCGTTTGACGCGATATTAAAGCGCGACTCCGCACTCACGCGCACGTGGTGCGACAAGTCGGCTTCACCAAAGTACGCGGTGTGCACCACCGTACCGTCCCGGACAATGCCAATGGCAACGCCGGGCGCGTCCGTGCCCACGAATGCGCGGACCGAATCATCGAGCGCACGCAGGCGCGGCAGCGCGGCTGATTGGGAATGCAGTGATGCCCACGGAGCGAGCGTGGCCACGAGCACAAACAACATGATGGTGCGAAAATGCATGGGAAGGCGGGTGTGTGTAGTGAAACGCGCACATCACTGCCCAATCGCCGTGATAGCGCCATGCCTCACTCTGGTGGGCCGGGCTGCGTGACGCGCCTCAGCTGTCGCCAACTTCAACGCCCACACGTTGTTGGCGGTTCGTGAGCCGGTTATCGCGCGCTGCGTACGCTCAGCTGTCCGATTGATGTTTACGAATCGAGGACGCCGTGGTACCGGTGACTTCACGGAACGCGCGGGTGAAGCTGGCCTTCGACGCAAACCCGGCGTCCATGGCCAACACAAGCGTCGTGCGCCGCTCCGCCGGATCGGCCAGCCGGTTGGCGACCTCCTCCACGCGCAGCCGGTTCACAAAGCTGTGAAACGTGATTCCCAGTCCATCACGCAACACCCGCGACGCCGAACGTGGCGAGACGTTGAGATGGTTTGCCAGCGAACCCAGCGTCAGCTGCGGATCGCGATACCAGCCCTCGTTGCGCACACGCTCGGTCCAGCTGCGACCGAGTTCGGCGTAGTCGAGCGAGGGACGGCCGCGACGTTGAGCCACCGGTTCGCCGGCGGCGACAGGAGATCGCTCAGGCAACGCAGACGTCTGTGCTGTCTGCATAACTACGGACTCGTCGTCGTTCAACGAGTTCTCGTCGGCCGGGATCACGGGAAACGCACGCCCGCTCTGCGCAACTCCGGCAATGCCCAATCCATACACCAGGGCGCCAATCGCCAGCATTGTGGGTGCGCGTCCGGCGTAGTTGAGCGGTGCCACCGTCACGTGTCGCACGGTAGCGACGAGTCCGGCCAGCGTGACCGCACTGAGCGACAGCATCACCACGCGTACGAGTCCGCAGCGGTACGCATCGCGGTTGCTCAGGTTGCCGTCCATCCAGCGCTGCCAGCCTGTGAAGACGCGCCATGCGGCGACGGTATACGCCAGCAGCGACACCAGCACCAGCGCGAGTCCAATGGGCTCAATAACTGGCACGTGCACCGACTGGTAGTACTGGCCTTTGGCCGGCACGGGAATGGTGAACGCCACCAGTTGATACAATAGCTGCAGCGCTGCGGGCGCGAAGTGCAGCTTCAGTCGCGCAGGCGGCGCACCAACCGCGAGCACTGTTACATAGGTGTACAGCAGCGGGCCGAGTGCGAGGGTCGCGTCAATGGGGAGGAAGGTGAGCCAGCGCCAGCGGTCGTACGCGCCCCAGAAGCCGAGCGGGTAGGGCACGATGCGAATGGCGAGCACGGCCACGAGCAGCGCGAGCCACAGCATCGCCGGGTTCTTGCGCGCTCCCCGGCATCGTGCGCCTCTGGCCAGGACAGCGGCGAGGATCAGCCCATTCACGATCGCGGCGATCAGGAGCGGGATGTTGGTGGCGATCTTCATTGTCTCGTTTTAAACGTTCGCGCCGGGGTGAGCAACTGTTCGGATTGCTCGAACACTCGTTACTGCCGATGACCGGCGCTATGGTGGCAGTAGTCTCAAACATCTGTGGGTTTGTCTCTGGGTGTGTTGGAGAGCTGACGGCACGCACTCGTTGTGTGTGGCGGCCATCTCCGGGCTTTCGCGCCTTTATTGATATGCCTCCTTACCACCGCATCCTCATTGCGCTCACGATCATGTTGATCGTGTGCCCCGCGCGCAGCAGCAGCGCGCAATCCATATCAATCGCTCTGCGTGGTACCGGAGCAGTGCCCACCGGCGCATTCGCACAAACAGGTGGCACCGCGAACGACGCACTCATTAACGGAGCGAAGAGTGGCTTTGGCTACGGACTGGACCTCGGTGTGTCGTTCGGCATGTTTGGCGTCTATGCCGGATTCGACAGGATCAACTTCGATTGTGAAACCAGCAGCTGCACCAATAATGGTGAGTTCAAGATGCAGGGCGTGTCGGTGGGTGCCACGCTGATGCCACGTATGCGCACACGCTTTCGTCCGTTCCTGAAAGGTGGCGTGACATTCAATACGCTCGACGGGGTGTACGGCAACTCCGCTGGGAACGCGCTCTCCACCGATCGTGCGCCCGGATACGAAGTCGGTGTCGGTGGCAACATCGCACTTGCCGGCATGCTGGCCCTCACACCCCAGCTGCGCTATGTGGGGCAGAACCTGAAGGCCACCATCCCCGGCGTGTCTGCTCCAGACACACCTTCAGAAGGCGTCAACTATTTCACGTTTGATCTGGGCTTGCGGTTCACCCCGTCGTTTGGTGCGGTGCGATGATCGTGGACGTGCAGCCAAGTTGACCAATCCGGTCAAACGGCACAACTTCCGACGATGCTCTCTCGCAAGCCCTCCCAGCGCCAGGTCATCAAAACGGTTGACCTGCAATGACCAACCCTCTCGCCCACCACGCCCGCGCGTTTGCGTGCCGCGCTCTCGCTACCGCTCTCACCGCCGCGCTGCTCGCTCCCTCCGCCCTGCGCGCGCAACCGTTCGACATCATGGAAGCGACGGTGGCGAGTGTACAAAACGCGCTCAACACGAATCAGCTTACCTGTCGCACGCTTGTCCAACAGTATCTGGATCGCATCGCGGCGTATGACAAAGCGGGGCCGTCGCTCAACGCTATTCAGAATCTCAACCCGCGCGCGCTCGACATTGCCGATTCGCTTGATGCGGTGCAACAGCGCGGAGCGGCCAAGGGTCCGCTACACTGCGTGCCCGTGCTGCTCAAGGATCAGGTGGAGACGCGTGACATGCCCACCACGTACGGCTCAATCCTGTTCAAGGATTTCATTCCGGAGCGTGACGCGACGATTGTCACAAAACTTCGCGAGGCTGGTGCGATTATTCTGGCCAAGACCACCATGGGTGAGTTCGCGTCACGATACGTCGGATCGGCTTTTGGTATCGTGCGCAACGCGTATGATCCCACGCGCAATCCCAGTGGCTCGTCTGGTGGGTCGGCCTCCGCTGTTGCGGCCAACATGGGGCTCGTTGCCATTGGCGAAGATACCGGCGGCTCCATTCGTGGGCCGGCTGCGGTGAGCAACCTTGTGGGGCTGCGCCCGACGCTGCAACTCGTGAGTCGCTTTGGCATGATGCCGGCCAACCCAACGCAAGATGTGCTCGGACCAATCACGCGTACAGTGACCGACGCAGCGCGGATGCTCGACGTGCTCGCTGGTTACGATCCCAATGATGCCATCACGGCGGTGAGCGTGGGACGCATCCCGGACTCGTACACCACGATGCTCTCACCAACCGCGTTGCGCGGCGTGCGCATTGGTGTTGTGCGTACAAAGCGCGACACATCAACCCAGCCACGCAGCAGCAGCGACACGGCCGCGCAATCCGGTGACAGTACCACTGCCATCTCCGCTGACTCCGCTGCGGCACGTGAGTCGGCGCGACAATATCGCGCCCGTGAGTTTGCCAAGTCGCTGCCGGTGATGGAACGTGCGCTGGCAGACCTGCGCACGCAGGGCGCGATTCTGATTGACTCCATTGAGATTCCCACTGCATTCGAGCGTGATATCAGCAACGATTTTGAAACCGAGCGCGCCACCGACGACTATCTCGCGCAGCATCCCAATGCGCCGGTCAAAACACTCAAGGAGATTCTGCTGGCGGGGGTCATCAATCCGTGGCGTGCACGCGGTTTGATAAGCTACGTAGGGAAAACGCCAGATGATCCCGACTTCGCCACGCTCATGCTGCAGCGCGACGCACAGCGCGTGGCGGTGCTCAAGCTCATGGCCGATCACCAGCTCGATGCGATCGTGTACGCGACGTTCGATGCAGCGCCCACGCCGATTGCCGCAGATGTGCTCACCAATCCGCGCCCGCGTGATGACTACGGACTTGGTGACAATCGCGGCCTCAGTCCGGCGCTTGGCTTTCCTGCGATCACCGTGCCGGCCGGTTTCACGAGCGATGAGCTACCAATTGGCCTGGAGTTTCTGGGACGGCCATTCTCGGAGCGCGAGCTGTTGAGCTACGCGTTTGGATTTGAGCAGGCCACACGGCATCGACGGCCACCCCGTACGACACCCAAACTTGCGAAGTAGGCACGCCCTGACATGCACACCACCCAGCATATAAAACGATCAGCCGCTGCCGCCCTGCTCGCAGTCGCCAGCCTGCTCTCGGCCTGCTCCACACCGCCCGACACCTCCACCGACACCGTCGCCACATCGGCCCCACCCGACACCTTTCCATCGCAGGAAGGCATGATCGATGTGCCGGGTGGTAAAGTCTGGTATCGCAGAATCGGTGACGGCAATGGCGTACCGTTACTTGCGCTGCACGGTGGGCCCGGCGGCAGTGCATGTCGCTTTGAGATTCTGGCACCGCTGGCCAATCAACGTCCCATCATCTTTTACGATCAACTCGGCTCCGGCCGCTCCGAACATCCCACCGATACATCACTCTGGAACGTCGCGCGCTTTGTGCAGGAAGTGGAAGCCGTACGAACGGCACTGGGGCTGGACAGTGTGCACCTGCTGGGGCATTCGTGGGGCGGTGCACTGGCCGCCGAGTACCTGATTGCCACCAAGCCCACGGGCATCAAGTCAGTGATCCTGAGCAGCCCGCTGCTTTCAACGCCGCGCTGGATTGCTGACGCCGAAAGTTTACGCGAGCAAATGCCGGAAGAGATTCAGGCCGTGCTCGACAAGCATGAGCAGGCTGGCACACTGAGCTCGCCCGAGTATGCAGCGGCCACCGATTCGTTCTACGCGCGCCATGTGCTGCGTCTGCCCGCCACACCCATTGCCCTGTGTGACGGGATTACCGCCAACGACACCATCTATCGCCAGATGTGGGGACCCACGGAGTTCCTGTCTACCGGATCGCTCAAAACGTGGACGCGTGCTGATGAGCTGGATCAAATCACGGCACCCACGCTGTTTATCGCCGGCGAGTTTGATGAGGCACGTCCAACAACACTCGAAGAGTTCAGACAAACCATGCCCGATGCGCGGTTGGTTGTGATTCCCGGTGGTGCGCACGCCGCGATGCGGGAAAAGCCGGCGGAGTACATCGCCGCGGTGCGCGCATTTCTGAATCAGGTTGAACAGCCGTAGCATGATACCGTCACCAGCTGAACCATTACGTTGATGCACAACTATTCAGATATTCTGCAGGAAATACTTCGCGGCTACGCACTTCCCGTGCAGGGCTATCATGGTGTGACACATTGGGCACGCGTGCTCGAGAACGGGCTGCGTGTCGCGCAATCAAACGGTGCCGACGTAGAGGTTGTCACGTTGTTCGCGCTCTTTCACGATTCACGCCGCATCAACGAACATCGCGATCACGGTCATGGCAAACGCGGCGGCGACTTTGCGCGGGAGCTGCGCGGCACGCTGGTACACCTCGACGACACGCGCTTTGAGCTGCTGTACACAGCCTGCGAGCTGCACACCGACGGGATTACAGCGGGCGATCCAACGTTGCTGGCCTGCTGGGATGCTGACAGGCTGGACCTTGGACGCGTGGGGATAACGCCCAAGCCACATCGGCTGTGTACCGATGGCGCACGCGATTTGCTGGACTGGGCGCACAAACGCGCAACAACGGCGCATGTCCCTACCAGCGTGCTGGCTTCCTGGGGTGTGTGAGGGCATGTTTTTACCCACGCTTGACAAGTACGGCATTAATGCCATACTTAAAGCCATACGTTATTCGTCGCATGTCTGCCTGATGGCGGGTGACCGAAGTTGCGTTCAGGCTTCATCGAGGAGATCACATGGAATCAACCGTCGCGTCTCGTGCGCCGCTACGGCGGCGCTCTGACGCTTCCGATCCGCTACGCAAGGTGACGTTTCGCTTGCGCACGCGGGTGACCGAGGCGGTCAGAGCACTGGTCGACGCTGGTGATGCGCCAAGCTCAGATGCGTTTGTCGAAGAGGCAGTCATCGCGGCGCTTCGGGCGCGACGTCAAGAGCGTGTGTATGCAGCATACGCCGAGGCTGCGCAAGATCCGGCGTTTGTGTCTCAACTGGACGGGATTAATCGCGCCTTCGAAGTCACGCTGCGCGACGGCCAGACTTCTGCTGGGTAGACTTCGTGGCATACACCGGACCGGTATATCGGTGGGACATGTTCTGGGTCGACCTGGCTCCACACGTTGGCAGCGAGCAGGGAGGAGACCGACGACCCGCCTTGGTGGTGTCCAACGATGGGATCAACTCGCAGCTTTCAGTCATTACAGTGCTCTCCATGACGAAGCTCGAGGGCAAACGGAGAAAGCCATACACGTTCGAGGTGGTGCTACCAGCCGGTACGGTGTCCGCTGCACACCAGAGCATCGTTATGCCGCAACAAGTACGCTCGATTTCGAAAATGAGACTGCTTGAAAAAATCGGAGCATTGACAATCGCCGCGAAGTGCACGGAAATCGAGAATCGCCTCCTTGAGCACTTTGGAATTCAGTTCGAGGCAGAAGGGCTCGACGATTTCTGATCGGCCGACTCCTTCAACGCCTGCGCTTGATGAATGTCTGACAACCCCCTGATCGTGCAAAGCGACTTGACCGTGCTCGTAGACGTGGCGGCACCGCGCTACGCGCAGGCACGGGATGCATTAGCCCGCTTCGCCGAGCTCGTGAAGTCTCCGGAACACATTCACACGTATCGCATCAGTCCACTGTCGATCTGGAACGCGTGCGCTGCGGGCATCGCGACCGATATCATCACGGACTCGTTGGTGGACTTCGCCCGGTTTCCCGTGCCGGCGCATGTTCTTGCGCAAGTGCACGAGTTCGCCGGCCGCTACGGACGTGTGCGCATTGAGCGCGATCCGGTCAGTGACAACGGGGATCGTCTGCTGGTGTTCACCAGTGATGCGCTGCTTGCTGAGCAGCTGTGTCATGTCAAACAGCTCAGCTCTCTCCTGCATGAACGGGTGTGGCCCAACTGCTTTCGCATTGCGAAACAGGATCGCGGACTGCTCAAGCAGGCGCTGATCAAAGCGGGTTTTCCCGCCGAAGACATTGCGGGATACACCGAGGGCGATGCGCTTGCGATGGTGCTGCGGACCACCACGAAGCAGGGCACGCCATTTACCTTGCGCGAATATCAGCAGAGCGCGGTGCATGCGTTTCATGCGCGCGGCGATGCACGGGGTGGATCGGGCGTGATCGTACTGCCGTGCGGAGCGGGCAAAACAGTGGTGGCGATGGGTACGATGGCCGAGGTACAGGCTCATACACTCATTCTCACCACGAGTGTGTCGGCGGTGCGGCAGTGGATCGCGGAGCTGCTCGACAAAACAGACCTGCGCGAAGACCAGATCGGTGAGTACGGCACGAGCGACAAACAGGTGCGCCCGGTTACGGTCGCCACCTACCAGATGCTCACCCATCGCACGCGTGCCGATGGCGAGTTTACGCATCTGTCGCTCTTTGATGAGCGCAACTGGGGATTGATTGTGTACGACGAAGTACATCTCCTGCCCGCGCCAGTGTTTCAGGTCACGGCGTCGCTGCAGGCGCGTCGCCGGCTGGGGTTGACGGCCACCTTGGTGCGCGAGGACGGCCGCGAGGACGACGTGTTTGCGCTCATTGGTCCAAGAAAAGCCGACGTACCCTGGAAGGCCCTGGAGCGCGAGGGGTGGATTGCCAAAGCGGTGTGCACGGAAGTGCGCGTGGCGCTGCCGGACAATCTCAGCATGGACTACGCGGTCGCCGAAGCCCGACACAAGTTCCGGCTGGCGTCGGAGCACGACGGAAAGATTCCGGTGGTGCTCGACATCATGGCGCAACATCCCGGTGAACCGGCGCTGATCATTGGCATGTATGTGGAGCAGCTCAAACGTTTGGCGCAGTCGATCAATGCACCGCTCATCACCGGCAGCACGGCACAGAAAACACGTGACGTACTCTTTGCCCAGTTTCGCGCTGGCCAACTGCCTGCACTGGTGGTGTCAAAGGTCGCCAACTTCGCCATCGATCTGCCCGACGCATCACTGGCTATTCAGGTGTCCGGCATGTTCGGGTCACGACAGGAAGAAGCACAACGTCTTGGTCGAGTGCTGCGACCCAAATCGGGGCTGAACCAGGCGTTCTTTTATTCACTCGTCACACAGGACACGGTGGAGCAGGATTTCGCGCTCAAGCGACAGCTGTTCCTGTGCGAACAGGGCTACGAATACGTGATTCGTGACGAGCATGAGCTGCGCACGACGCTTGAGGAGAAGCAGGTCACGTGAGACTGTTCGATGTAGACTGGCTCGACGTGATGCGGAACCTGTCGCGTTGGAGCGCACTATCGGTCTCCGAGCGCGCGAGTTTGCTGCACGTGCTCAAACTGTCGGGCTATACAAGCGCCACGTTGTTTGGCACCCATCTGCAAGCGGTCGTGGACAGTGGTATCGCAACGTACGACACGGAACGCCATCGGTTGCTGCTCGCCGAGCCTCACCGGGAGCTGCTCAAGGTACTGCGCGCGATGGGGCGGCACCCATTGTTCGATGACCCCACCGATGTTGCACTCCGCCGCTACATGGAAGAGCATTTCACTCAGGATGAGGCAAATGTGGTCGGCGGTAAGCGGGCGCAATATGCGTTTCCCAATGTGAGCCGGCAGGATCTGGTGACGCTCGCATCGTCAGCCGGTTGGCCCGGTGATCTGCTTGACGCCGCATCTGATGAAGAACTCGTGGCGTGGGCGGTGAAACGCGGAGAACAGGCGGACGATCCCCGGTTGCCCGACACCGTGCGCCGATTGCGATGGATCGTGGAAGCGCTCGTTGCCGCCGATAATACCGCAAGTATTGCCGACTGGTATGGCGCAACAGAGGAAAGTGAACGCGAAGCATTCGCTCGGGCAGTGCACTTGGGGCTTCGCACGATCGTGCTGTTTGCCGCCATGAGCGCCCACGATCTGGAGCCCCTGATCGGTGTGTGGCCTGCTGCGGCGCAGGAAATGCGCCGCGGGCCGGCGCATGCGCCCGTAGCGGTAACTCCCACGGCGCAGTTTGGCGCCGCTGTGCTTATGGAAGACATGACCGCGCTGCTGGCTTCGATAGTCGCTGCTCCTGTGCGACTTCGCACCAATGACCTCAAAGTGTTTGCCCGTGCCGCTGCCGAGATCGAGTCACGCCTGATTTTCGTGCCACCGTGGTCTGAGCCCTGGTTGATGGATGCATACGATACGCGTATGGACCGTGTGACCTGGTACATTCGGTGGCACAAGTACGCAACAATCCAATCGGTCCACGGCAATCCGCACCTCGTGAGCACTGCAGAGGGAGAGGCCTGGCTTGCACTGTCGGCGCACGACCGCCTGCATTCGCTGCTCGATCCTATGCGTGCATCAAAGAGCCGTAATCCTTCGTACGGGTACGGTACGCGGGACGTCACAGATTTCTTTGCGTTCACGCTGCCATTCATGCACGAACCTGAGCAACTCAACCTTCGCCACGCGTTGGAATCGCTGTTCCTCGACCTCGGCGATGGATTTTTCCCGGTTGACAAGTTCCTGGATTTCGCCTCGCGCAGTGCGAATCCATTTCTGCAGTTGCCGCAGGAAGAAATGCAACGCGTCCATAGGCAGATGTACCTCGGGACAACGGATACGCGCGATGCATTCCGGGCACTGTGGCACAACGCGGTGCTGGAGTTTCTTCAGGCTCGCCTGGCGGTGTACGGCGGCGTAACGCTTGGCGTACAGGACGACGGCACGGTTTGCTTTTCGCTCACCGACATTGGGCGATATCTGCTGGGCGCATCAGACGGCTTTCGCTACGGCAGTGCAAACGCTTCCGATATTGTCGTGCAGCCAAACTTCGACATCGTATTCCTGTCTGCGTCACCCAGTGTTGAGGCTCTGCTCTCTCGCGCCGCAGAACGGATCGGAGAAGCCCCGGGGCTCACCTTCCGTCTTACGCGTGCATCCGTGGTGAGGGCCGCCGAGTCTGGACTGACCGGCGACGAGGTGCTCGCCATGCTGACCATGGCAAGCAGCAAGCCTGTACCGCAGAATGTGGAGCGGGAAGTTCGGGGCTGGATGGCGGCCATCCGGCGTGCCCAACTGCGCACGATACACGTGGTCGAGACCGGTGATGAGCAAACCGCCGCGCGGGTGCTGTCATTGCTTGGCGACAAAGCAAAGCAACTCACGTCCACCATGGTGGAGTTGTCAGCCAGTACCCCAAGCGCCCGCGCCGCGATGATCAGGAAGTGGAAAGCGGGCGGCGTCTTGCTTGAAGACCTGACAGGAAGGTCACAAGCACCTTCGCGGGGGCGGCGGGCCACGCAGTACGAGTGATTGCGGTGACGGGTGGCGGATTATTGGGCGAAGGCCAGCTTAACTGTTCGGCTTCTGCTGGCCCACGTTGGGGGCCGTGAGTGTGCGATACAAAAAAAACGACAGCAGCCCAACCAGTCCCCCCATGCGTGCGCACCAGAACGCCACGTTCATGGCGAGTGCCCACGGCATGCGCGTGGGGTGCCCTGGTGCTGTGGTCGGAATGGATCCCGGAAGGAACGCCAGAAATCCAACCACAGCACCAATGATTGCGCCAATGATCACGAACTGGAGCCCCTTGAGTATCACGCGCCACGATGGCTTCATACGCAGACGTTACCGCCTCAAGGAAGCATTGTCGAGGGCCTGTACTCAGGGCCCCGTGCCCGGCGGCGCTTTTTCCTCCTGCGGGCTCGTCAACACCTTGTAAAAGCACCAGAAGGTGCCCGTCCACACCAGTGTCAATGATGTGGCCATGAATATCCATCCAAGCGTCGTCATTGTCCGATCTCCTCAGTCGGCGGGGATGTTGTCATCGATGTCTACACCGGCGGCACGAAGTCGTTTTTCGCCCACCATTGTCACGGCCACCAGGTAAATCAGAATGCCGGCAATTGCGAGCATACCCACACGTGAACCGGTGTTCGACCACGAGGATTTCAATGAATCGCTGAAGTTCTGCACCGTGAATCCAACAAACACGATGATCAGATACGCGGGCGCAACGTACTTCATGATGAATTTGAAAATGCTTGGCACCTGAATGGCCGCACCCTGATGCAGTTCACGCCAGCCACGATCAATGCCAAACACCCAGGCAAAGTAGATGATCTGCACCATGGCGAGTACAAAGATCAGATACGTGCCAACCCAGAAGTCCACCGTGCTCCAGAATGCACCACCCGCCGTAAACCAGAGCGTGAGCACGGCACCGATGGTACCGATAACAGCAATCACCGTAGTGGCACGTGCGTGCGGCAAGCCGGTAGCTTCCTTGAGATGCGCAATTGCCGGCTGATACATGGACAGCGAGCTGGTGATTGCCGCCAGCCACAGCATGAAGAACCACAACGCGCCAATAACATTCTCAAACGCGCCCATCTGTGCAAACACCACGGGCAGCGTGTTGAATCCCAGACCAAACGAACCCGTGGCCACGGCCGCTGTCGTACCACTCAAGCCCAGGAAGACAAACGCCGCGGTCAGCGTGATCATACCGCCAAAGCCCACTTCGAATAACTCGTTGGTTGCGTTTGCCGTGAGACCGGACAGCGCAATGTCGTCTTTCTTTTTGAGGTACGACGAGTAGTTGATGATGACACCAAAACCCACTGACAACGAGAAGAAGATCTGCGATGCAGCCGCGAGCCAGGTCTTGAAGTTGCCGAGCGCCGCAAAGTCCGGGTTCCACATGTACCCCAGCCCGTTCACCACATTCTGTTCGGGAAGTGCAGGGTCGGGAGTGCCGAGCGTGAGTACGCGAATGAGCACGATCAATGCGCATACGGCCATGATGGGCATGGCGTACGACACAAACTTCTCAATGCCCTTTGAGAGTCCGCGATACACAAAGAATATGTTCACGGCAAACACCACTACCCAGCTGATGACGGTGTATTTGGAGTCACCGGTAAAGAGAATGCCGTCGCCGGCCGAACCGGTAATCGCCGCATAGAAGTTGCCCGAGGCGGCCGTCTGTTCAGCGATTGGCGTGCCTTGCACAATGCCAATGCCGCCCGCGAGATACTTGAGGAAGTACGCAAACGTCCACGTTTCAATGAACACGTAGTACGTGCTGACACCCAGTGGAATGAGCACGCCCAACACACCAAAGTACCGCGCCACGCGGCCACGGCCGATAGCGCCCATGATCATTGGCGCGCCGTGCAATCCCTTTTTGCCGCCATAGCGACCCATCGTCCACTCGGCCCATCCAATCGGAATACCGAGCAGGAACAGCGCACAAAAGTACGGAATAAGAAAGGCACCGCCGCCGTTATCAGCGGCCTGGCCGGGAAATCGAAGGAAGTTGCCGAGGCCGACCGCCGATCCGGCGACGGCAAGAATGACACCAAGTTTGGAGCCCCACTCTTCTTTGCGTTCTGACGACATGTTGCGGGTGTCGGTGAAATGAGAGAGTTGCGTACTTATAAGCGGTGTGACTGTGTCGAACCTGTGCTCTGCAGCACGGCGTACACACGGTCACAGCAACGACCGCAGAGTGCGGCCGCCATGCACGTATCAGTTGTAGCTACTCGCGCTCGGAACCGACGCGATGGCCGGTGAGCGAAGTGTTTAGCGTGACGGCGGAGGGGGAGTCGAGAAGCCGAGCATCATGGCGCCGCCGATGCGACGGCACTGTACCACATCACACCAACGCAAAGCAGCGCTGCCCGGGCAGTGGGTCGCACGCGTGCCCGCACTTGCACAGCCGGTGACAACAGGCGCACGCACGTTGGAGCGCAGTTCCGCCGACAACACCTCAACCTGTTCACCGGTTTTCAAGTGATCCGTTGGCAGGTGATTTCGTGACTCGATTGTGGACTGGTCACGTGGTACCGTCGAGTCGGCTCCGTGCAGCAGTGGCGCGGCGGCGCCGAACGCCGTCAGCGCCAGGCTCCCGGCCACCAACAGCGCTCGTCCGAGCGCAGTAATCCGATGCAGCAACATCGAGGGGAAGAGCCCTGAGCGGGAGAACAAAACTACACAACCTGAAATCTTGGGATCTGCGGGGGCGGCGCGCAAGCGGCTGCCACGGCCGTTTCACCCCGCGAGCCGCTACCGAATCCCCCGAGCAAGACTCCCTCGGGCCTTCACAAACTAGCTTCAGGCAGAACTCCTTCCGCTTAACAGTGTTGCCTTGTTGCTGGCCATCCTCTGCCCCATGCATCCTCTGGGTTGCGACCGGAGACACCAAAGTCCCAATGTTTGACCGGCTGCGAGCTGCCGACCTCTCCATTTCCGCCGGTCGGGCAGGCTCCGATCGTGCACGGCTATTGGCCGATCGTGCGCACCCATTGCGTACGCACTGTGGCAACAATCGGCACAACTGGCGAAACTACTCACGAAGTTTGGATTCACTACGGACGCTGTGGCGACCACTGCGAAGGAGCTGTTATGAACGCGCTGCAACTTTGGGAGCGCTACAAGGCGCATCTTTGTGTCACTGAATCGCTTGGCATCTCGCTCGATATCTCGCGGATGCGATTCGACGATGCTTTTCTGGATCGCATGGCCAAGCCTATGGCCAATGCGTTTGCTGACATGCAGGCGCTCGAGAACGGCGCCATCGCCAACCCCGATGAAGGACGCATGGTTGGCCACTACTGGCTGCGTGCCCCCGAACTGGCGCCGGAGGCAGCGCTGCGTGAGGCAATCATCAGCACCCAACAACGCATTCACCAGTTCGTTGCGCAGGTGCACAGCGGTGAAATCCGTCCTGAGCGTGGGGGGCGCTTTGAACAGCTGCTGGTGATTGGAATCGGTGGATCGGCACTGGGGCCACAGTTTATCGCCGACGCGCTGGGGACTCACGCCGACCGTCTCCATCCGCACTTTTTTGACAACACTGACCCTGATGGTATGTCCCGCGTGATTGACCGGCTTGGTGACGGACTGGCCAACACGCTCACGCTCGTGATTTCCAAATCAGGAGGCACCAAGGAGACGCGCAACGGCATGCTCGTGGCCAGTGCTGCCTATCAGAAAGCTGGTCTGCGTTTCGCACAGCACGCGGTGGCGATCACGGGTGAGGGCAGCGAACTGCACAAGACAGCGACGGCAGACAGTTGGCTTGACGTGTTCCCGATGTGGGATTGGGTTGGCGGACGAACTTCGTTGTTCTCCGCCGTTGGCCTGCTGCCCGCCGCGCTCCAGGGCATTGAGATCAACGCACTGATTGATGGTGCGCGCGAAATGGACGTTGCCACACGGCAAAGCACGGTCGCGAGCAATCCCGCCGCGCTGCTCGCGTTGATGTGGCATCACGCGGGCGATGGTCGCGGCGCGAAGGATATGGTGGTGCTGCCCTACAAGGATCGCCTGCTGCTCTTTTCGCGATACCTGCAGCAGCTGGTCATGGAGTCGATCGGCAAAGAACGCGATCTCTCAGGCGCTGTCGTGCATCAGGGAATCGCGGTGTACGGCAACAAGGGGTCCACCGATCAACACGCGTACGTGCAACAGCTTCGCGAAGGAGTACACAACTTCTTCGTGACCTTTGTTGAGGTGCTCGCCGATCAGGATGGCCCGCCGTTGCAGGTTGAACCGAATGTGACACCCGGCGATTATCTGCTGGGCTTCATGCTTGGCACCCGCGAGGCGCTATACCAGAATGATCGTGAATCCATCACGTTGACCTTGCCAGATGTCAGCGCACGTGCAGTGGGCGCGTTGATCGCCCTGTACGAGCGCGCAGTTGGTTTGTACGCGTCGTTGGTGAATGTGAATGCCTACCACCAGCCAGGCGTCGAAGCAGGCAAGAAGGCCGCTACAGCGGTGCTGGATGTGCAACAGCAGGTGCTCGCTTCCTTGCGTTCCACAACGGCGCCGCAAACGGCAAACCAGATTGCGGTGGCCGCAGGTGTGCCTGATCAAACAGAAACCGTGTTCAAGATCCTTGAACATTTTACGGCAAACGGGCGATTGAGCCGCACGGGCGGAGCGGCTTTCACCGATGCGACTTACGATCGCCTACTGCCCCTGTGAGGATCAACAGATACGAAGTCGTGATGTGGACACGGCGTGTCAGCACTGCAAGCTGTCGTCAGCGATACTCGCCTGGTTTACGTTGAGGTCCCGCAACCCACTCTGCAGAGTACTCATTCGCCGGGCTCGTTCCCGACCGGATGTCAGCGATACCGCGTAAATACTGCAGTCGTGGAAACTCGTTAACTTTCAGACATATGCTCAATACAATCCGTCGACTCATTGGTGACAGTCTTCCAGGTACGCCAAGTGCGCCCTCACATGTGCACAAACACGATGTGCGGCTGGCGGCCTGTGCATTGCTGCTGGAGCTCGCCCACGTGGACGGTCAGTTCTCGGAAGATGAGCGGACACGTATTCACGATGTGCTGCAGCGTCACTTTGCCGTAGACGCGGCTGGCGCGGACGCACTCATGGCCGAAGCTGCGGTGGCCAGCCGCCAGTCGGTGGACGACTTCGTGTTCACGCGTCAGGTGGTCAAGGAGTACACACTGGCGCAGCGCATGGTGCTGGCAGAGCTCATGTGGCAGGTGGTACTGGCCGACGGCAAGCTGGAGGCGCAGGAGTCATATCTCATGCGCAAACTGGCCAACCTGCTGGAGCTGGAACCGGCGTTTCTCGCGCAGGCGCGGCGCAACACCGAGTCAGCGGGCGGCTGAGTCGTCGGTGTGCGCAGGCGGCTGGTGTCGCTGATCAGCGCTTGAACTGGACGATCACAAACCGTGCTTCGGTGCTGCCTGTATTGGTGATGGCGTGTTCGTCTGCGGCGTGCCAGTGTGCCTCACCCGCGGCAAGCGATTTTTGCTCGGCGGCGGCATCGTTCAGCGCGTAGCTGATGGTGTAATCGGTGAGTGAATAGACGATCCGATCGCGCCCCGGATGGCGTGGCAGCTCGGCACCTGGAGCGAGCGTGTACTCAGCAATTATCATGTCATCGTTGTTGAGCAATGGCTGCATGGGTCGGCTGCTGGCCGCATGTTCATCGTCTTCGTGCTCCGCTGTTTGCGCCAGCGGCTGTGAGGTGCGCGCGACCACCAGGAACTTCGCTTGCGTGGTACCGATGTTCTCCAGTGTGTGCTCACCCGCGGCGTGAAAGTGTGCCTGACCGTTGGTCCACGACTGCTCTTCAGGTTGGCCGCCCTGCGTGAGTCGAACAGTGTAGTTGCTGAGAGAATAAATCGCCCGCGCGCCACTTGAATGTGGTGGCAGCATCTGGCCCGGCTCGAGCGTGATCACCGATGCTTCGGCGTACTCATTTGCAAACAGGTTTTCTCGCGGCTCGGCCGTTGGCATGTCTGCGCTGGCCGCGCTTTGGTCTGTCTGTGTGTCATTGGCTGATGGATCTCCGGCACAGGCGACAAACATCAGCGTGCCGAACACCGCAAAAATGGATTGGTTGCGCATATTGTACTCCCATGTGGGGTGAGCCGTGATACTACGGAAAATCAGCGCCCGGGCGCGGTACCAAGGAGATGCTCCGGTTCGGAGCGATAACGCACCTCCCACATTTCCTGCGGATGGTCGGTCATGGTGCGTCGAAGGTGACGGTCTGTGCAATGTCGTTGCCGGCGGTGAAGTAGAGCGGAAGCCGACGGTTGGTGGCGCTGTGCATGAGCGTGACCAGATTCTGCTGATCACGATAGACATCAGAAAGCATGGCGTGGCGAATGCGCAGTGAGAGTGGCGGTTTTGGGGCGGTGAACTGCAACACGTACCAGCGAACCTGCTCACCGCTCTCGTCGGCTTCAGTGCCGGAGCTTACCAGGCGTACCGGCAAGCTGACACCATCGGCCTGCAGCTGCAGATGCTGTCTGGCGTAAGCCAGTACAAGTGAGTCAGCGGCGGTCTCGCGTGCCCGTGCAAAGGTAAAGGTGCTGTCCCGCAGCTGCCTGCGCAGTGCAAGCTCAAGGTCGTCAGTAAAACAGCGAATGCGCCAGAAAACTTCATTCCCGTCAACAGCCACACGAGAGACGCTTACATGCACGTCGTGATCGGTCCCGGCGTCGCGTGGAGCAACATGAGCCAAGCTTGCATCAGCCGCCCAGGCGCTTCCGGCAGCAGCTGTCACGCAGGCAAAAGCGATGACGGCGCCGCATACCAGCAGAGGACCTGGTGATGTCGTGCGCACTATGGTACCGGCACCATGGCTGGCGCCGTCCACTTGTTGTTATCAAGTTTCACGTCAGCGTACACGTTGTCCGGATCAAGCGTGACCGCGGCAAGCGGTTTTTCACTGAAGTGTCCGTACACAAACTGGCGCTCATTTTTGCGCCATGTTTCGGCCGGCAACCGAACACGCTCCGTGGAGCCGTCGGCATACGTAAGCTGCAGTTCAATGGGCAACACGAGTCCGCCATTGTTGTTGATAGTGACCCGGTGGTAATAGCGACCACGCGATGGATCACCGGTAAGCGGCAGTGCATCCTGTGTGAGCACAGAGGCAATGGCTTGATCGTTTGCGTACGTGGTGTAGAACCAACCGCGCCAGAAGTAGTTGAGATTCTCCCCCGCACCGCTGCCAATGGAACGGTAAAAGTCAGCCGGCTGCGGATGCTTGAATGCCCACCTGCTGGAGTATTCACGAAAGGCGAGATCAAAGCGTTCCGGTCCAAGAATCTGCTCACGCAACATCACCAGACCGGCGGCGGGCTTGGCGTATCCATTTGGACCGAAGGCGGTATGGATGTAGTCAGATTCCGTCATGATGGGCACCTGATCGCTGGTGCGCATATACGGCGTGATGTTGCTGGCATAGCCACGAAGGCGCGCCGCCGGCCAATTGGGATCCCAGTCGAGCGACGCGTAATGCTCCAGAAAGCTGTTGAGCCCCTCGTCCATCCACGTCCATTTGCGTTCGTCGGACGCCACGATCATGGGAAACCAGTTGTGTCCCACTTCGTGAATGGTGACCGCCACCAGAGAGTACTCCAGTGCCGGCGTATAGGTACCGTCAGGACTTGGCCGTGCACCGCAAAACGCGATCATGGGATACTCCATGCCAAACACAGGTCCATGCACGTTGGACGCCTGCGCGTACGGATATTCAAAGGCCATGCGTCCGTAGGTAATGAGCGTCTGCTTGATGGCCCGGGTTGATACTTTGTCCCACAGCGGCATGGCGTCGCGCGGGTAGACTGAGTGCATTTCAACCAGCCGACCACTTTGTGGATAGCGATATCCAGCGGCATCCCAGACAAACGCACGGCTCGAAGCCCACGCAAAGTCACGCACACTGTCGGCCGTAAAGCGCCACGTGAGCTCGCCTTCACCCGATGGGCGTGCCGACACATTCCCTACCTCATTGGCCGCAACAATGAACACCGGAACGGTGTCGCGCATGGCCTGCGCCAGGCGCTGACGCTGCGTGGCGGTGAGGACCTGTTCCGGATTCCGCAGTGTGCCGGTGGCACGCACGATGTGATCGCGCGGAACGGTGATCTGCACGTCGTAGCTGCCAAAGTTCAGGTAGAACTCACCCTGTCCCAGGAACTGATCGTTGTTCCACCCATTCACGTCATCGTACACCGCGGCGCGCGGAAACCACTGCGCCATTTCGTACAACCAACCGTCCTTGACCAGCTCACGCTGCCCGCGCCCGTTGAAGTTTTGTGTACCGGCTTCAGGCACCCCGTGCGACCACTCCACCTCCAGCTGTACCGCCGCACCCGATACAAGCGGTGCGGCCAGATCCACGCGCATCTGGGTCCCGTTCACGATAAAGCGCGCGTCAGTGAGTTGACCCCGCGCGTTGAGCAGTTGCACACGCGAGATTGTGTTGCCAAGCACCGACCGATCGGGGAAGAGAAAGCTCTGCGCCTGCGGCGGCAATGAGGTTTGCGGAATAGCGGGCTGAGAAAGCGCCGCGCGGCTATCGGGTTGCTCAATGTTCTGGTCGAGCTGAAACCAGAGATAGGTGAGCGTTGTGGGCGCATTGTTGTGATACGTGACGCGCGCCGTTCCCGACACACGATGTTGCACTGTATCGAGACGTGTGCGAATCACGTAGTCAACTCGCTGCTGCCAATAGTTGGGGCCTGGATGCCCCTGTGCGTCACGAAACTGATTGGCGCCGGGCCAATCCGGCAGCGCCCGGAAATACGATTGATTGGTACGATCGGTGGAATCGGCCTTGAGCCAGGGCTGAGCGTGCAACACCGGCACACACACTGCCAGCGCAGCAGCACTCCACGCGGTACGGCGTACCAGACAGCGAAGAGACGCAAACGCGCGCGAAATCAACATGACAACTCCATCACCAACGGAAAGTCTTTGATCACCGACGCACTGCATCGTGCCATCACGTGAAAACAGCTACACCCATGCCCGACTTCAGAGAGCTGCACGCCGTTGTACCATCACCGGTGGCAAAACGCCGGGCGCTAGCTCTCACTGGTCAGGCGCTGTACAAGCAGCTGCAGAGCCGCCACGCCAGTCACCAGCGCTACACTCCATACCCACAAGTGCCGCGAGAGTCGCAGCACCCGTTCGGCCAGCAGGCAGAGCAACAACACAACGGCCAGAATAAGCAGCTGGCCGGATTCAAGGCCGAGGTTAAATGCGAGCAATGGCAGCGCCAGCGATTCCTCACCGCCAAGCAACACACGAAGAAAGTTACTGAACCCCAGTCCATGAATCAGCCCAAAAATTGCTGCCAGCGCAAAGCGGCCGAAATCGTCTGCTCCCAGTGGGCTGTTCCCTGACATGCGGTCCACTGCGGTGTCAGGGGTATCCCGACCAGTCGCTTGCTGTGCCCCTGATTCTGAACGTTGCACCCACACCGCTTGCACCGCCGCGATCAGAATCGTGACGGGAATGAGTGTCTCCACCAGACTGGAAGACACGCGCACCAGGTCGAGCGTGGCCAGCGCAAGCGTAACCGAATGACCGAGTGTGAAAGCGGTCACGAGCAGCAGCAGACGCTTGAGGGCAGTGGGCGCGTAGCTGACCGCCAGCACCGCTATGAAGAGGATATGGTCATAGCCTGCAAGATCTGCAATATGACTGAGCCCAAGGCGAAAGTAGAGGGTGAACTCCGTCACGGTGACGCTGGACGCACCACACTCAGTGTCACACTTGATGGTGTACCCCGTCCAAGATGCACACTGTTGTGCGCAATCACACCACTGCTTTCATCATAGTTGTTTCCACCAGTATTCATGTTGCGGTCGAAACGCGGGAAGTTGCTGCTCGATACTTCAATGCGGATGCGATGGCCGGGCTTGAAATAGTTGCTGGTGTTGAGCGGACCAAGTGTGACTTTGTAGGTTTTCCCCCGCTCCATACGGGTTTGTGGTTTGTCATAGCCGGTGTGATAGCGCATGCGCTGAATCGTTTCGTCAAGATTCCACGCTCGTCCTGCCGTATCCACATCCAGCAGTTTGACGGTAAAGTCCGTGTCGCGCGCGTCACTTGAGACGTACAGCGTGACAGTGACCGGTCCGCTCACCTCAACCCCCTCCGCCAACGGCTCCGTTGAGAACACGAGTACGCGCGGGTCGGCCTCACGTTCGCGCTGGTCAAATGCACCCGCCTGAATAGCCGTACCGGTGCAACACACATTGCCGCCGTAGCTGGCAACCGGTGTGGCCGGATCGTACGAAAAGGTGTCCACCAGAGCGCGTGAAGGAACGCGTGTGACCAGCGCGCCCGTGCCACTCAGGGCGTTGGCAAAACCGTTGTGGCTGAGGTAGTAGGTGATGGGAGCTGCACCACGCGGCGGCCAGGTATCACTCGACAGCCAGCGATTGCTGCCCATGGTGAAGTAGCGCACGCGAGGCAGCGTATCGAGCAAACCGGTGCGCTCGCCCTTGAGAAACGTATCAAACCAGCCGTAGGTGAGCGCCTCGTAGTCGAGCCGTGCATCATCCATGCTGCGTTCGCCTACCACGGTATTTTCTGTGGCGCGAGTGTACGCGCAATGTGCTACCGGCGCGATCACCGCGTGCTGCTGCTGCGCAATTTCGGGCGACGCGCTTTGCATGGCGTGCTGCCACATTGCAAGGTTTGGTCCCACCGATACATCGTACCAGCTCATGAACCACAGTGCCGGCGTGTTGAACGGCATATCATCGTGGTACAGTCCGCCTTTGTACCACCGCGCGTCATTGGGGGTGCGCCTGATCATTTCGCCGGCCGTTGGTACTGGCATGGAATCGGCATAGACCCCACCTGGTCCATCGACCGCCTTGATGATGTCCTGCATGGGCAGGTGCCACAACGCCATGGACCAGTCTACCGGCGGTAACTGTTGTGCCAGATCAAATGACTTGCGCAGCCGTGTGAGATCTTCCTGACTGGTACCTGCCGGCAACATCGGACGCTGTGTGTTCTGCTGTCCGTACAGCCACGCGATAAACAGCATTTGCACCGCACCGCCACGGTACCAGTTCCCCTGTTCGTACCACCCACCCACCCGACCGACACCGGCGCCAAAACCCTGCGAAATCATTGTGCCGAGTCCGGCCGGTCGTTTGGATGCTACCGCCATCTGGTACTCGGCGGTGCTCGAACAACCGATCAATCCAACTTTGCCATTGCTCCACGGCTGCCGCGTGAACCATGCGATCGCGTCCTCTCCATCGGTCGCCGGCGGTCCCAGAATATCGTACGTACCTTCACTGAAAAAATGTCCGCGTTCATTCTGGAACGCGTAGGCGTATCCACGATTCAACGCCGCCAGTACTGATGTCCAGTCACGCGGTGCACCGGTGCGCACATCCCACCAATTCATGTTGTACGGCGTTTTACTCAGAATGAGCGGTACCGGCCCTGTACGCTCTCTCGGCACGTAGATGTCGGTCATCAGGCGTGTTCCGTCGCGCATGGGCATCATGACCGAACGATGCACGTCTGCTGTGCGTTGTAACTGGGCTTCCAGTTCGTGACGACGCGTAATGAGCGCCGAATCAGACGCGTTGGGCTGCGTGAGCGCTGGTGCAGCCGAAGACAGGAGCAGTAGTGCAACAAGCAGCGGTTGAACCAAGGTCCGGAACGAAGCTTGCAGAGTGCGAGAGGCGAGTGGCGAAGAGGCCAGGCGCTGTACGAGCGGGACTGAGGTGCGCATGAGACGACGGGCTCGAGAGAGACGTGGCCGTCAGCGGCGACGGTGCTACATTCAACGATACCCAATCATTGCGGGCGCGCAATGCGGTCTTGCTCTTTCGTCGTTCACCACGAGTGGGAATCATGACAAACTCATGGTTGGCCCTGTTGCTCTCAGTGGTCGTTAACGCCAGCGATAACGTTGGGCCCCATTACCCGTCGTGCCACATGGCTGTTGGCGGCTGCGCAACCGTCGCGCGAAAGGCCGCTGACCCCGCGCGACACACGGTGTCGCAGCCAGAGCCCGTCGCTGATACCGTGGCCATGCTGGAAGCCATCTGGAAAGCGGCCGATGCGCAAGTCAACATGGCAGATGTGCAATGGTTCTACCTGCCCAGTGCCGCAACCACCGGATTGACCGCATCTGACGCCGTGCGCCGGGGGCTGGTGGCACGAGGCATCCCCGCATCAGATCGTCTGCCGGTGGGCGACGATACGCTGGTGGTACGCATGACGCAGAAAACACGGGCGTCGAACGGCTCATTGCACGTGACTGTGAGCACATGGCGAACGTATGTCATTGGCAGTGGTGAACGGCGGTGTCGCAAAGGCTCCGGCAATACGTTCACGATAATTGCGAACAAGGGACTACTGGGCTGGACGGCAGTGAACGAAGGTCCGTTCGCCACGGGAGACTCCGTGTGTCAGCGTCCGGCCGTCGATAGCACGGCGTAGGCTATGCGCCACCGAAAATGGCGGCCAGCAGAAACCACGTTGCGACGAGTACGCCAAGCGCGGATTTAACGGCCGCAGCCACTGCACGACCGAGCACCGCTCCTGTCGCTGCTCTTGTGGCACTCACTCGGCTGCTGTGACCGGGCGAGGCGGTCTCTATTTCTGATTTATCGTTTGTCGTTTTGCCCCGCTCGGCGTACTGAGCTGTGTATTCGCCCACAAAAGCCCCAGCGAACGTGCCCACAAAGGCGCCCACCAACGAGCCGAGTATCGGTATCGGTACGCCGAACAGCGCTCCGGCTATGCCGCCAATGATCGCGCCCCATGCGGCGCGTCGGGAGCCGCCGTACTTGCGCGTATAGTTGCCGGCAATGGTGAACTCGAGCACTTCTGCGACCACCACCACACACGCTGCAGCGGTGAACGTGAAGAGTCCGATGCCGCCGGCGGGCAGCGCAATCCAGTACAACAACCCGGCGCCCAGCATGATCCACAGCCCCGGCAATCCCAGTGGTACGATCATCAAGCCGGCGAGCAGCGCGACGCCGAGCAGAAGCACAGGAAAGAATGTCAACGTGTTCACCGTGTCGGGAAGACAACTCTGCAGTCACGATCACTGGCAGCAGCACGTGAACTATAAGAGTCCGTTGACGCCGAAACAAACACTTTTCCATCGAGCCGCCGGGAGCTGATGGCATCACCAACCGCCGCGTTTGGTCGCAGATCTGTTACGCCACCCGCAGTATGAATTCGCACGATTCAGCGCCCGTGGCTTCACACGTAAGCTCGGTGACGCACGCGTTCGCCGACACAAGCTCGGTAAGCAGCGACTGCAGCGTCGCGGCGTAGAAGTGACAAAGTGGTGCGGGCGAATGCAGCCCGCGACACATGGGGCAGTGATGCATCACGAGACGGCTTGGTGCGTTGCGCATGCGCGCCAAATGCACGTGCGCCGTGCCGGCAAAAGTCCAACTGTGACGCAGAATGCCCTGCATGAGAATATGCAGCGCCACTGAGGCGGGCAGTACGCGTGTCAGGATTTGCACCGGTCGCGGAATGCGGTGCGCCATCAGATATTGTGCCGTGCGCTCACCGGCGTCCCGCAACACAGCCTCAAACGTCTGTGCGTCGAGCTGTTGGTGCAACGCGCGCACAAGTGCCAGCACTTCGGTTTCGTGCACCATCTGCTCCGGCATTGTATCGAACGTACGGCCTGTCGCCTGCTGCACCATCGCCAGCGCCTGCGTGTCGCCCACACGGGCACGCAGGGCAGCGGTGGTTTGAATAATGGCGTTTGGCCCGATCTGTCCCACTGGGTGCATGATTACACCGTTCGCGAAAAGGCTTGTGTGGCTTGCTGCGAGGGCAAGTACGCGTCCAGCTCCATGGCCATATTGCGAATAAAGAAGCGCCCGGTGGGAGTAACCGATAAACGATCGCATCCGAAGCGCAGCAGGCCGTCTTCTTCAAACCGCGCGAACTGCGTGTGCAACTGCTCACGCGACAGCGGCACCGCATCATAGGGCAGCTCAAGATTGCACATGAGCTGCAGGATGGCGCGTTGCCGCTGCTGGTCGTCGCTGCTGAGCGTGTGACCGCGCACTGTTGGCAGCCGGCCGCTGTGAATGCGTTCACGCCAGGCACCCAGTGCCGGCTCGTTCTGCGCAAAGCATCCGGCTGTGTCGGAAATGGCACTCATGCCAACGCCCACCAGATGCGATGCGGGCATGGTGGTGTAGCCCATAAAGTTCCGATGCAGCCGACCGGCGGCTTGTGCGCGCGCAAGCGGATCGGTGGACCGGGCAAAGTGGTCGAGACCAATCCACGCATAGCCAGCCCGGGTGAGCTCATGCACAGCCAGCTGAAAGAGTGCTGCACGCATGGACGTATCGGGCAGCTCCGCTTCATCAATCAATCGCTGATGCGGTCGCTGTGCCGGGAGATGCGCGTACCCGAAACACGCAATGCGATCGGGATTCAGCTCTACGATCTGTTCAATGGTCTGTGCAAACGTATCAGCTGTTTGCCGTGGCAAACCGTAAATGAGGTCCACATTCAACCCCGTGAATCCGGCGTCGCGTGCCGAGCTGCAGACGTCGCGCACCAGTTCAATGGATTGCAGACGTCCGATGGCTTCCTGCACGCTGGTGTTCAGATCCTGCACACCAAAACTGATGCGCGAGAAGCCAAGCGCACGCAATGTGTACAACTGTTCGGGAGATACCTGGCGTGGATCGGCCTCAATGCTGAGCTCAGCGCCGGAGGTGAAGTGAAACCGGTCGGTAAACAGCGAGAACGCCCGAGTGATCTGCTGTTCAGACAGCAAGTTAGGCGTGCCACCACCCCAGTGCATTTGCACCGTGCTGTGGTACCGACCAAGGTACGATACCACCAGATCCAGTTCGCGCTCGAGATCATCAAGGTAGCGATCCACCGTCTCCGGTCGGCTGGTGGTCAGCGCGTTGCATCCGCAATACAGACACTTCATCGCGCAATACGGGAAGTGTGCGTACAGCGCGACCGGCGTCCGCGTGTCTTTGGCCTCACGCAGTGCGGCGGCGTAGGCGTGGTGATCAAAGCTGGCGTTCCACACCGGTACGGTGGGGTAACTGGTGTAGCGTGGACCGGCGGTGCTGTATCGGGACAGCAGTTCGTCGGAGAGCATGGGAATCGCATCGAGGCTCAGCATGCACGCACTCCTGAGGAAGCGGCAATCACCTCAGCTGTCTGATCATTTTCATCGGGCTGCACCGCTGTTCCTCCGCGCGCTCTGGGGTGCATGGTCGACCGCTTGGGTGCAATGAACTCATCCACCGGCAGTTGATGGCCGGCTACAGAAACCATCTCGACTTCCGGCTCGCCAGCGCGCGACGACTGTCCGTGCACGTGCTGAATCTCGCGCTTGGAGCTGAGCCGAACGAGCTCCTCTTTGCTGGTGATGCGCGACTCGTCAAACTGCCAGTCAGCTTTGCCCGCACCCCAGTAGTTGATGCGTCCCAAATCGTAGAACCGGCGCTCAAGCGCACTCTTGAGATACGCTTTCAGACAACCGCGCAGGTATTTGCGGCGGTACGGGTCTTTGTCCCACAGGTAGCCACCGGTGGCTTTGCGCGAGTAAAAACGTCGGTAGTTTTTGAGCACGCCCGCCAGCACTTCGTCACGTGTCATCACGTCGGGCTGAATAATCGGCGTGACAAAGTTGTATTTGGCGTAGTCACGCACCTCGACCTTGTCGCCCAGCTCCTGGAACAGATCGGAGAAAGGCCACGGCGTGTAGCAGTTCCAGTTCACGAGATCCGGCTTCCAGTCCTGCGCCATTTTGTACGTTTCTTCGAGCGTTTCGGGCGTTTCGTTTTCCAGTCCCACAATGAACTGCGCCTCCGTGACAATGCCGTTGTCGCGCAGCAGTTGAATGGCCTTTTTGGACTGCTCAACCTTGATCTCCTTGTTGAAGCGATCGAGCTTGAGCTGCGCGGCGGCTTCGGTGCCGAGTGACACGTGGACCAGGCCGGCGCGTCGATAGAGCGGCAACAGCTCTTCATCACGCAGAATGTCGGTGACCCGCGTATTGATGCCCCACGTAATACCCAGGTTCCGCTCCACGAGCGCCTCACACAGCTCGACAAATTTTTTGCGATTAATTGTTGGCTCTTCATCGGCCAGAATGAAAAATCCGATATTGTGCTTCTTGACGAGGTATTCAATCTCGTCCACAAACTTTTTTGGGTCACGCGTTCTGTAGGTGCGCCAGAACTTCCACTGCGAACAGAAGCTGCAGGTGAACGGACAACCGCGCGCAAAGTTGGGAATGGCCACCCGACAGTTGAGCGGGATGTAGATGTACCGGTCCCAGTTGAGAATATCCCAGTCCGGGGTGAGTGAATCGAGATCCTGAATGGGTGGGTGAGGCGTGGTGGCAAACGGTTGTCCATCGCGCACAAAGGCGATACCCCGTACGCTCTCACGCTCCGCCGGCAAACGCCCTTCGGCGAGTGCGGTTACCAGATTGACCACCACCTCTTCGCCTTCGCCACGCACGATGTAGTCAATCTCGGGGCATTCGCTCAGCACCTGCCCGTACATGAAGGTGCCGTGGATACCGCCCAGTACGGTCGTCGCCTTCGGATGCAGTTTACGAACCAGCCGGATGGTGTCCTGCGCCTTGTAAATGGCCGGTGTGATGCCAGTGCACATGACGACGTCCGGTGACTCGTCGCGCAGCAACGCTTCAAGCGCCGCGTCGTCAATGTGATCGGTCATTGCATCAATGAACCGGATATCGGTAAAGCCGGCCTTCTTGAGGGCGCCGCTGATATACGCGACCCACGCCGGTGGCCAGTTGCCCGCGATTTCCGCGCCGCCTGAGTGATAATTGGGGTGCACCAGAAGGATGCGCATGCTGCAGTCTCCAGTCCTGAAGTGTCAGATGAGCCGAGTGAATAGTTACGTCGGCAAAGCTGATCTCTGGGCGTGGGGCGCGCAGTAGGGAAAGCGGCGGACCGTTGTCAGGTTTTCGCTGGCCGCGCGTGGTGATTGCGGCCGCGGCATTGAACAGTGCGCTGTTGAACGCTACGGCAATGGATAGCGGTGTAGCGTGGCCTCACCCAGCTCTGTCTGATTGCGCACGAGCACATGGTCACTCCCAGCATCGAGTACCGTCTGATTCGCGGGCAACGACAGCTGCAAGACCCGTTCGCCGTTTGCGCTGAACACACTCCAGCGGTGTGGTGCACCGGGTACGGTGAACTCGCGAACCCACAAGCGGTTGGCACGATCGTAGAGCAACTCGTAATACGACGGCGCCGGCCGCGGACGCGGTACAAAGCGACGCGCATCTGCCTCGTGCGGCAGCGTGGACGGGCCACGCGCTGCCTCAGCCGCGTCGGCGGCGTCGTCAATGCTATCGGCAATTTTCGCGTTGAGTATCACCGGGGGTGTACACACGCGAATGACGCGGGTGAGCGCACCGTTGGCCGAGTGTTCCGCAATGCTGAAGGATGAACCGTCGCCCACAAAGTAGCGATCCGGTGCCGCCGCGAATGACTCAGTGAAACCCAGCGGGACGGTGCCAAACGTGGTCCAGCCGTCATTGGTAAAGAGTTCGTATCGCTGCGTCCCGAGCAGCAGGTTGCGTGGCTCGGAGGAATCAGTACGCGCGTCCCACACATGGAGCTGCGCGCTGTCGCGCGAAACCCGGCTGATCTCCTGCTGGCTTGCAGTGGTGGCCATCACCGACAGCAGCCAGCGTCCGTCCTTAAGCTGAGCCCGGGGAACGAAGGGCCACCCTACGCGCAGCGGTTCACCGCCCGCCACCTTGGAAGGCTGCAGCATTTCTTTGCGCGGCAGCGACACTGTGGACAGCGGCACGAAGTCAGCGTTGCCGCCGTACCCGAGCAGGCGGCGTCCCCTGCCGTCAAATATCCAGAGGGTATCAGCGACACCCACAAATACATCTGATGCCCGTGTAAACTCCCCCGGCCCTCGGCCTTGTCGCCCAATGTCGCGAAGGTACTCACCATCGCTGGTGAAGAGCCGTACCGCCACCGACTTGCCGTCCACCACAAGCACGGTACCGTCGGGCAACGTGCGCGCGTGTGTAATATCGCCAAAGAAGATCGGTTTGGCGTTGGCGTCTTCACCGGCAGCTGGCGTGGCGGGCGCGTCGGACTCTGCACCAAATACTGTCGTAGGTGAACGCCCAATCAGCGAGAAGCTCTGACGTGCCGCACCGTTAAGGGCGAGTGTGACGCCGGCTGAGTCGGTCTGGGTGAACAGGGGCGACGAGTCTGAGCAGGCGAGCGCCTGATCGACGGCTGAATCCGACTGGCAGGCGGTGACAGCAACAATACAGCACAGCATCGCTATAATGCCGAAGCGCCGCTCAGCCAGCTGTCTGGATCGTGTCCTCATTCGTCCCCTCCCCTACGCGGCACTGGTTGTGTTGGCTGCACCCGTCGTATTTCAGAGCGCGCCGTGATTCCGGGGCGCATTTCACGCCACTTTTTCGAAGTTCTGCATGTAGCCTGCTCACCCCCATCAAATGCTCGAAGCGCTCGATGTCGGCGTTGTCGTGCAGGACGACAGTCTGCGCATTACCTACGCCAACTCGCGTGCTACCGCGATGCTCGGTGTTACCGCGCACGATATTCTGCAGCGCACGACACACGATGCGCAATGGGGTCGGTCCTTGCATCAATGAACCGGATGTCGGCAAAGCCGGCCTTCTTGAGGGCACCGCTGATGTATGCAACCCAAGCGGGTGGCCAGTTGCCCGCGATCTCCGCGCCGCCTGAGTGTTGGTTGGGGTGCACCAGAAGAATGCGCGTGCTGCAGTCTCCAATCCAGAAGTGTCAGATGAGCCGAGTGAAGTATTACGGCGGCAAAGCTGACCGCCGGGCGTGCAGCGTACAGTAGGGAAAGTGGTGAATCGCTGTCAGCTGTTCGCTGGCCGCGCTAGGTTTCATCGATGCAACCGCCTGAAACCGCATGGCATGCACGCTCAGCAAATGAGGCGCTGACGGCATTCGACTCTGATGCAACACGTGGGCTCAGTCAGGACGAGGCGAGCGCACGCACGCTCAAGTATGGATTGAATCAGCTTGCACAGGCGAGAAAGCGATCGCTTTGGAGTTTGCTGCTGTATCAGTTTCGCAGTCTGATCGTTCTGTTGCTGGTCCTGGCAGCGGTGGTTGCGCTGCTACTTGGGGACAAGCTTGAAGCAGCGGCCATTCTGGCGGTAATCATACTGAACGCCACGATTGGCTTCTTTACAGAGTGGAAGGCTGCATCCGCGCTGAACGCACTGCGCCAGCAAAGTGCCTCAGTCGCTCGCGTGGTACGCGATGGCCGGGAGCAACAGGTTGATGCTACCGCGCTCGTACCGGGTGATGTCGTGCTGCTCAACGCGGGTGATCGCGTACCCGCTGATGGGCGATTGGTGACTACCTCACAGTTGCAGGTGGATGAAGCAGCGCTGACCGGCGAATCGATGCCAGTTTCCAAGACGGCTGATGCGCTGCTCAGTGAGGACACGGCCATGGCTGACCAGTCCGTGATGGTGCACATGGGCACCGGCGTCAGTGATGGGCGAGGGTCCGTAGTGGTGACTGCGATCGGTGCCAACACTGAAATGGGCCGGATTGGCACCCTGATTGAAGGCGTGGAGGTGCACGGCACTCCCCTCGAGGCCAAGCTTTCCCAACTCAGCCGCACGCTGCTTTGGCTGGTTTTGGGGCTGTGTGCGATCATCGTGTTCAGTGGGTGGCTTCGTGGTGTTGAACTGCTGTACATGCTTGAGGTCGGGATTTCGCTGGCCATCGCTGCGGTGCCAGAGGGATTGCTCGCAGTAACCACAATGACGTTGGCCATTGGTATGCAGCGCATGGCCCGATTCAATGCCTTGGTGCGACGGCTGCCCGCCGTGGAGTCGCTGGGTTCCACCACTGTGATTTGCACCGACAAAACCGGAACGCTCACACGCAATCAAATGACAGTCTGCGCGTACGCACTCGTTCGTGAGCGCGTACAGGTGACCGGAGTCGGTTACGGCAGCCAAGGGACGTTCCTCGTCGATGGCGCGACGATAACAGCGTTGGTGGAGAGTTCTGCAAACGGGGCATTGCAACGGGCGTTGCGCATTGGTGCGCTTTGCAACGACGCCAGCATTTCGCCACCTGGCGAAGACATGCAGGTGCTTGGTGATCCAACGGAAGTGGCATTGCTGGTGGCTGCACAGAAAGCGGGCATACAACCTGGACAACTGGCTCAGGATTGGCCGCGCGTCGCGGAGCTGCCGTTTCGGAGCAAGACCAGGTTGATGGTGACTGTGCATCGAGCGACAGACGGCCGCCTGATGGCGTTCATGAAAGGCTCTCCGGCAGCCGTGCTTGATGCGTCGACCCAGATTGAGTCGGATGAGGGTGTTGCGCCATTGGCGAATGAGATGCGCCGTGCGATGTTGGCCGATAATGAGGATCTGGCCGGTGCTGCGCTGAGGGTGCTGGCGCTCGCGTGGCGTGAACTGCCCGTCGAGTACGACACGGATAACATCTCAGACCGTGACCTCGTATCAGACTTCACGTTCGTGGGACTGGTTGGCATGAGTGATCCGCTTCGTGAAGAGGCCAAAAGCACCCTTGCCAGCACACGAGCGGCGGGTATTCGCACGATCATGCTTACGGGTGATCAACAGGCCACCGCGGCAGAAATCGCGCGTCAGCTGGGGCTGGATGTCAGTGCTGACGGAACACCGCAGCGTACCGTGCACGCGCGGGAGCTTCACAATCTCACGCCCGACCAGTGGGCGGCTGCGGTTCGTGATGCCGGCGTGTTCGCACGTGTATCGCCTGCGCACAAGTTGCAGATTGTAGCTACGCTCCAGCGGCAAGGGCATGTGGTGGCCATGACCGGCGATGGGGTGAACGACGCACCCGCACTGCGGAAGGCGGACATAGGAATCGCGATGGGGCTGCGTGGCACCGAAGTGGCCAAAGAGTCCGCGGACATGGTGATTACCGACGACAACTTTGCCACGATTGTTCGTGCGATTGAGCAGGGTCGCATCATCGTGCACAATCTGCTGCGATTCATTCATTTTCTCTTCTCGTGCAACTTTGCAGAGATCGTGACCGTCTTTGCGGCGATCATGGTGGGGTGGCCATTGCCACTGGGCGTACTCCAGATCCTCTGGTTGAATCTGGTGACCGATATTTTCCCGGCGCTGGCGCTGGCGCTGGAGCCATCAGCGCCGGATGTGATGACACAACCGCCCCGCGACCCTGACAAACCACTCATGACAGCCGATTTTGCCTGGCTGATAGTCTGGCAGGGCATGCTGCTCAGCGCGTGCACCCTGACGGCCTTCGGCATTGGAATGCAGTGGTATGGATCAGCTGGCGATGGGCTGGAGCACGCGATTACGATTGCGTTCATGACTTTGGCGTTGAGCCAGACATTTCACGCATTCAATACACGATCACGCGTGCGGTCGGCCTTCAGCGGACGGGTATTTGCCAATGCGTGGCTGTGGGGCGCCACATTGCTGTGTGTTGCACTGCAGCTGGCGGCCGTCTCTGTTGAGCCCCTGCGTCGTGTACTGCGCACAGTGCCACTGAGCGCGATAGACTGGGTACTGATTGCCGGTTGTTCGCTGGCTCCGGTCATGGTGGTGGAGGTGGTGAAGGGTTACCAGCGTCGGACTGCCAGTGGGTTGGCGTCGGCAAACTCGGCGCGCGCGTGAGGAGCGATGAAAAACCATGAATCCCACGCGCGACCATGTTACGTCACCGGCTCAGCACCAACGGCGAGGTTCGTCAGTACTCGTAGCGCGCGTACCAGTGGTCTGCGCCAATCGGGCCAGTTCCATTGGATACGCGTACCGATGCCGTATCGCCGTTGGACGAGATGCGGACATGATCGCCGTCAAAGCTCGTGAACGACATGGATACCGACTCGCTGTACATGGACAAGTGCTCTTCAATGATGGAAACGGCAATGCGCTCGCCGAGTCGCAGTGACTCGTAGTAGTCGGTGTAGTAGTGCACACCGGCCATGTCGCGGGCAATGGAGATGTTGGCCGCCAGTTTGTCCAGCTCTCCCTGAATCGTGAGCCGTTCAGCCGGATCGACAACCGCGTCCACCAACTCACCGCCTTCGTTGGCATTGCCTCCGGCGCCGTCGCTGAATGTGGGGACAAACGGCGTGAGTGGCCAGGCGAGCTCTGTTCTGCCATCAGCATCAAACATTTCAAAGAATGCCTTGAGCACTGTGACGCACGCACCGGCGACCGTGGCATGGCCAGCGCCGTAGGCCGGATGGGTAGGGGAGCCCTCCGGGAACGCCATGGGCAGCAGAAAATTCTTGTCGTCGGCAATAGTGGGTAACGCACCCGCTACGGCGGCATCAGGCACAATGCGCGGTGGATTGCCATTCGTGGGCGAGTGCGCAACGGCGGCTGCCGTTTGCGCCGTATTGTGCGCCGACACCATGTCGAGCAACGATTGTGGCAGTTTGCTTCGCAGTCCTGCAATCGCATCGCGCAGGACATTGTCACCAATAAGCGCCGGGTTGTTTTCGTGCAGCGTGAGCCAGGCGGCCACCACCTCGGGGCGCGCACGGCGATGATGCATCCACTTCTGACGCCACACGGCCTTGAGCGCACGGGTGGCCACCTCTGTTACCAACGACAGAATGTGTGGGCCGCCAAAAGACACAAATGCTGATCGTGTGCGGCTGCTCGTCTCGGGCATGCCGCGGTCCTTCGGGAAACGTCCCCCCCCCTCACCCAGCATCAGCAGGCACGCCACCTGGTACGCCTGATACAGTGCGTCAAAATGCACGTACGTGGCGATGTCGCGCGGTGTGGTGATGTAGCGTCGACGGTCGCGGAAAATGTTGAAGTTGTTGAAGTCGACACCGTTCTGGCAATCGAGCCATGACGCCCAGTTGGTCATGAAGTCGATGTCCTCCCGAGCCACGATGCTGCGTTGGTCCACAATCTGTGTGCCATACAACACAAAGCCTTCGTTGTGATCGAAACGCGCAAAGGTCCCGCGAAACGAAGGCTCCGACGTATTGCCCTGTCCAGCCGTTCCGTTGGCCCGCAAAAACGTACCGCCGTCGGTGGAGCTACCCGCCAGCAAGAACTGCGTCAGCCATGGTCCCGCCTTGGCGCCCGGTGTTGATCCGCGAAAGAGATCATGACCCGACGTAATCACACCGCGCGTCTCATAGCGTCGTCGTTCGGCGTCAGACGAGGCGTTAAAGTTGGCCTGGAAAAACGGCATGGAGTCAAGTGCCTGACGAACCGCCGCCACGTTCGCTCCGCTCTCATCGTCGATGGCTGTGAACGGGACATCGCGCAACAGTGCCATGGCGTAGACTTCGGCCATTTCAGCGGCCAGCTCGTCGCTGTTCAGGCGAGGTGCTTCAGAGATTGCAAACGCGGCGGCGTCCGCGCCAATGGGGTCGTGCACATGTCCGGTAAATGGACTGGTCAGCTTGCGGTAACCCAGCGTATTGCCGTTCTTGTCCGCCGCGGGCAGCGTGTAGCGAATGGGGTCTGTTGCGACGCCTGCTCCCCGCCGATTGCCTCCCATGGGCAGCGTTTCCACGGCGCCGGTCTCGTTGCCGACAAGGATGCGTACCATCGCGTGGTAGCTCGCCGCGTCCACCACGCCGTTCACGTCGTGCGGCAACCCCTTGTGATAGCTGGCCGCGAAGCCCATACCATAATCCACTTCTTCGCCGTTCGGCATGGTGACGCCAGAGCCGCGCCGGTCCAGCAGCGCAGTGATTGCGTCCCGACGCATGCGAGTGCGCTCTCGGCGGGGGACACAATCAGGAACTGGTATGCCAATGGTACGAGCCATAGCTGCCTCTTTTGGGATAGGTGCGGAAAAACGGAGAGCGCAAACCTTAGCAATCCCGAGAAAAAGCTTTTGTGATGATTATCACACAAGTGCGTAGTTGTGGCCTGTTCTTATCGAATAACGCTGGAAGAGCTTGCTTCTCACGCAAGAGTTCGTTCGGTGAGCGCGTTCTTCGCAGGGTTGAAACACGTACTTTGCGCGGGGCAAAGAGTTCGCACTCAATTGCTCACCCCCCCCCAGTGTTCGCGATCCTGCCACCGCATTGTGTGGTGATTTCCCCGACATGGTGGTCGGGGTGCCGCTGGTACCACCCGCGCAGTCGCGTAGCGACAATACGCCGTGTACTTCTCAACCTCTGCAATAAGGAAAGGCAATGGTGAATTTCGCGGAGCGGGTCGGTTGGACGCACGCCGTTGCAGTGAGTGCATTGACGCTGTGTTTGCTGGTCCTCGCGTTTTTCTATGTACCGCACTGGATTCTGGTTGAGCTCAAGACTCCCGCTCGCAGCGTACGCGTGTGGATGGCCACGGCGTGGACCGCTGCTGCGTTCGCGCTGGCGTGCTACACGGCGTGGAGAGCGTCGGTGTCGACACCTCCATCGCCCGATGCGTAATGCCGCCGAATCGTGATTTTGGCGAAGTCGTTAGCGGTACGCCGGCGCCCTGCCGTGCGGCGTGTCCGGTGGGCACCGATGCCGCGGCGTACGTTGCCCTGCTGGCCGAGGGCCGCGTCGCTGACGCATACGATGTCGCTCGCCTTCCCAATCCCTTTGCCTCAGTGTGCGGGCGTGTGTGTTCGGCGCCGTGCGAAGGAGCCTGTCGCCGCGGCGTGATTGATTCCGCGGTGTCCATTCGTGCGCTCAAGCGGGTGTTGTGCGATTCCTTTGGCGCTGAGCAGGGTGAAGCATCCCGATGGATGCACGCTGTGGGTACGGTGCCACCCGTATCACGCGGATCTGTTGGAATTATTGGCGCTGGACCGGCCGGACTGGCGGCGGCACACGATCTCCGTCGGATTGGACATGCCGTGGTGGTTTATGA
>JBBSPO010000004.1:0-34667 GCA_038258695.1 Gemmatimonadales bacterium
CGTGGTGTCCATGCGCTACAACGCGCGCGGACCCAACTTTGCCACCGTTTCGGCGTGTGCCACCGGCGGCCATGCCATCGGTACCGCCTTCCGCTGCATTCAGTACGGCGACGCCGACGTCATGATTACCGGTGGATCGGAAGCAGCCGTGTCCGAAATGGCCATTGGCGGTTTTGCCAACATGACCGCGCTCTCCACGCGCAACGATGATCCCGCGCGCGCGTCCCGCCCCTTTGACGCCAACCGCGATGGCTTTGTGCTTGGCGAGGGGGCAGGGGTCGTGATTCTCGAGGAGCTCGAGCATGCCCGCAAGCGTGGCGCCCGGATTTACGGCGAACTGATTGGCTACGGTGCCACCGGCGACGCGTATCACCTCACCGGCCAGCCCGAAGATCACGAGGGGTTGCAGCGCGCCATGAAGCGTGCGCTCGAAGACGGGGGCATAAGGCCAGCCGATGTGCAGTACATCAACGCGCACGGTACCAGCACGCCACTCAACGACCCGAATGAATCGCGTGGTATTCGCAAGGTCTTTGGTGAGCACGCCAACACGCTCACGGTGAGCTCCACCAAGTCATGCACCGGCCACATGCTCGGTGCCACGGCGGCGGTGGAGTTTGTGGCCTGCGCGCTGGCCATCCGCGATCAAATTGTTCCACCAACGATCAATTTCGAAACCCGGGATCCAGAGTGCGATCTCGATTATTCTCCTAACACGCCCACGCGCCGCGAGATCGACGTTGCGATCAGCAACAGCTCAGGCTTCGGTGGGCACAATACCACGCTCGCGCTCAGACGCTGGCACGATTGAGTAGCGGGCCCGCGTTTATCGTGTGAGGCCACGGCGTTCGTGGCCACCGCGTTTTTCAGGAGTTTCGCATGCCGCTCGCCATCGATATCGATCTGTCAACACTTCGCGATCCGGCGCTGCGCCCGATCGGTGAAAAACTGCGTCGTGGAGAACGACTCACGCAGGCCGATGGTGCGGTGCTGTTTCGTTCCCCGGATTTGCTCGGGTTGGGTCACATGGCCAATGCGGCCAATCAGACCCGGCATGGAGACCAGGTCACGTTTGCCGCCAACCAGCATATCAACCCCACCAACATCTGTGTGCTGCGCAAGACGTGCGTGTTTTGCGGTTACGCGCGCCTGCCCAAAGAAGAAGGCGCCTATCGCTACTCGCTGGCGCAGATCATGGAAGAGGCGGAGCAGGCCGACAACGGACTCACCCGTGAGTTCCACATTGTGGGCGGCCTCGATATGCAAACGGGGCTGGAATACTACAGCACCATGTTTCGTGCGCTCAAGGAACGGCTGCCGCACGTACACATCAAGGCGCTCACCGCAGTTGAGATCGCGCACATCGCGCGCATCGAAAAAATGTCGTGGAAGGACGTCTTGAGTGCGTTGCGCGAAGCAGGCCTTGATACGATGCCAGGTGGTGGCGCCGAAACGTTCAGTGAAGCAGTGCGCGACGAAATCGCGGACAAAAAACTTGGTGGCGCCGACTACATCGGCGTGCATCGGGCCGCGCATGAACTGGGCATTCGCACCAACTGCACCATGCTGTACGGACATGTGGAAACCATCGAAGATCGCATGGAGCATCTGCAGATGCTACGCGACTTGCAGGATGAAACGGGTGGGTTCCTGGCCTACATTCCGCTCGCCTACCACCCGGACGACAACGCACTCGGCGAAACGCTTGGACGCGTAGGCACATCGAGCACCGGTTTCGATGATCTGCGCAACCTGGCCGTGGGACGGTTGTTTCTCGACAACTTCGATCATATCAAGTCGCACTGGATCATGGTCACGCCGTTTGTGACGCAAACTGCGTTGCACTTTGGCGTGAACGATATCGAGGGCACCGTAGTACGCGAAAAGATCTATCATGCTGTAGGTGCCACTACGCCGCAGGGCATGACCCTCGACGCCCTGCTCAAGCTCATTCGCGGAGCGGGCAAGGTACCGGCTGAACGTGACTCGTTTTACAACGTGCTGCGTGTCTTTGGTGACTCTGATGTCGATGCCGACGCAGACGCCGAGCCGCGTGAACTGACCACAGCCTAGGCGCCACGCTCATGCTGCGCATTGGACGCATTCCGTATATCAACTGCTACCCTGTGTACGGGGCCATTGATCGTGGCCTGGTACCCATGGATGCGCAGTTGATTGACGGTGTGCCCACGGCGCTCAACGCCCTCATGTCACGCCGTGAGTTGGACCTGAGTGTGGTGTCGGCGGTGGAGTATGCGCGCGATGCGGAGCGGTACTTGTTGCTGCCGGAGCTGGCCATTTCGTGCAATGGGCCGGTGCAGAGCGTGATGCTCTTCAGCAAGCGTCCGGTGCGTGAGCTCGATGGCGCACGTGTGATTGTGAGCCGCAGTAGCATGACCAGCGTGGCGCTGCTCGAACTGTTGTTTGCGCACGTGTGGCGCGCGCAACCGGAGTTTGTGCCCGGCGACGCCGAGGTCGTGGACATCGCGCGTTTTGCGCATGAGGAGCACGACGCGCGGTTGGTGAGTGGTGATGCTGCACTGCGACTGCATGACGCCGCTGAGCAGGACTCGCCCTGGCCTTCGCTGTATCCGTATCGCTACGATCTGGGCGCGGAATGGAAAGCGTGGACTGGACTGCCATTTGTGTTTGCCGTGTGGGTGGCGCAGCGTACAACGCCAGTGCATGCCAGCATGGCGGCGCACGCATCACTGTTGGCGTCGCGTGATTGGGGGCTGGATAACCTTCCCGCGCTGGCGCAGCAGGCCGCTGAGTCCAGTGGCGTAGGGTCGCAACGTTGTCTCGATTATCTTTCAGGATTGGACTATCGCCTGTCGTATCCGCACCTCTCCGGCCTCACCGAGTTTTTCAGACGACTCGTGGCCGCCGGACGTGTGCCCGACGGGAAACTCGCCTTTCTTCCGGCCGCGTGATCGCGGTGCTCGGAGTGTGTTATGCGTGATTTGCTCGATTTCTATACGAATGCGCCGCTGCTTGAGCTTGGCCTTGAGGCCGATCGCAAGCGCGAGTCGCTGCATCCGCACGGTGTGGTCACCTACATCGTCGATCGCAACATCAACTACACCAACGTGTGCGTGGCCGATTGCGGTTTTTGCGCGTTTGCGCGCCGCCCCAAGCAGGGCGAAGGATACACGTTGTCGTTTGAACAGATCGGCCAGAAAATCGAGGAGGCCAAGGAGCTTGGCGGCCAGCAGATTCTCATTCAGGGCGGGCACAATCCGTACATCCCGTTTGAATGGTATCTGGACCTGTTGCGCTACATCAAGACGTACCATCCCATTCACATTCACGGCTTTTCGCCCAGCGAAGTGGATTTTTTCGCCACGCGTTTCCGCATGGATGCCGCCGATGTGATTGCCGAGTTGCAGAAGGCCGGCCTCAACTCCATTCCGGGCGGTGGTGGGGAGATTCTGGTGCAGCGTGTGCGCGACGAGGTAGCGCCAAAGAAGGCCGGCGCCGATCGTTGGCTTGAGATCATGGAGCTTGCGCATGCCGCCGGTATGAAAACGTCGGTGACCATGATGTACGGCATTGGAGAAACGCTGGCCGAACGCATTGAACATTTGCAGCGCGTGCGCGAGGTTCAGGCGCGCACGGGTGGTTTCACCGCGTTCATTTGTTGGCCGCTTCAGCCCGAGAACACGCCCACCATGTCGCACATGCCGCGTACCGACGCGCAGGAGTATCTGCGTACGGTCGCCATGTCGCGTATTGTGCTGGACAACGTACCCAACCTGCAGTCGAGCTGGGTCACGATGGGCATGAAGGTGGGACAGATGGCGCTGCGTTTTGGCTGTAATGATTTTGGCTCGCTCATGATCGAAGAAAACGTAGTGTCGGCGGCCAACACCACACACCGCACCACTACCGATGAGATCGAACATCTCATCACTGATGCGGGCTTCACACCGGCCCGTCGTCGTCAGGACTACAGCATTTTGCCGGGCCAGAGTGCGGCTGTACCGGCAGCCAGCGCGGCTGCGTGATCCGCGGGCTGCCTGGAGCCAGTCGCGAGGGGCACTCATCGCATGCCTGATCACTCGCTCGCCATGCGCATTGGCATTGGCTATGACTCGCACCGCTTTGCAGAAGGCGGGCCAATGCGTTTGGGTGGCATCGATGTGCCCGACGATCGCCACTGCGCCGGCCACAGCGATGGTGACGCGATTTCTCACGCCATCACGGACGCGATTTTGGGTGCGGCGGCGTTGGGTGATATCGGGGCACTCTTTCCCGACACCGACCCGGCCAACAAAAACGCTGATTCCATTGCCATGCTCACCGCCGCTGTGTCGCGTGTGCATGACGCCGGCTGGCGCGTGGGCAACGTGGATGTGACCGTGATCGCTGAGCGACCCAAAATCGGTCCGCATCGCGAAGCCATGCGGGCACGACTCGCACACACGCTGCAGGTCAGCGTTGGCGACGTTTATGTCAAAGGAAAGACCAACGAGCGCATGGGTTGGATTGGACGGGACGAAGGACTTGGCGTGATGGCCGTCGCAACGCTTGTGCAAACTGCGGTTTAGCCTCATGTGCATGCGTGCTCGCGTCGTGCGCGCGTGAGCGACCTGCTCAACTGGTTGGGCGCACTTCCGGCTCCACTGCTCTATTTGGTGATTGCAGCAGCGGCGTTTGCCGAAAACGTGTTTCCACCGCTACCCGCCGATACAGCCATCGCGCTCGGCGCGTTTGTTGCGGCACGTGGCGAAGGTTCGGCGTTGGGTGCGTGGGCTGCCACCATGATCGGCAACCTGGGCGGTGCGCTGCTCATGTTCCTGCTCGGCCGGCGACTTGGCGGTAGCTGGCTGCGGCGCAAGCTCCCTATGCTGGGTGGCGCGGAAGGCGCTGCGCGCGTCGAAGAGGCGTATCAGAAACATGGGGTGTGGGCCTTGGCGGTGAGCCGTTTCATTCCGGCTGTGCGGGCCGTGGTACCGCCGCTGGCCGGCGCGCTCCAGGTAGGGTTGCTGCGCGCCATGGTGGCCATGAGTCTCGCGTCCGCCGTGTGGTACGGGTTGGTGACGTGGCTGGCCTTTTCCCTGGGATCGAACGCCGAAGCTCTGATCGCCGCAGTGGTTCAAAGCCAGCGGATGGCGGCCGGTATTGCGCTGGCGATTGCCGCGCTGACGCTTATTGTCTGGCTGGTTCGGAGGCGCAGCTAGGGGTAGGCAGGGGTAGGCAGAGGTAGGCAGCAGTCTCTCCCACCACGTCGCAAGATCCCTGCAACATCCCTGCAACACCCCTAAAGTACGCTGCGCCATCGAGCGCTGAAGCGAACAGTTCCGTATACTCCTGTAGACTCATGTATTGCTTACCGTTTCCGCGGAACCCCTGTTTGCAACCGGTGTTCGGTGCCCTCATCGTCCAGCCGCCGTGACTCTCGACTTCTCTCGTACCGCTGGTACTGCGGCCTCATTCCCGGAAGCCGTGTCGCTCATAAGCGACGCCATCCGTGATTTTGTGTGGCTCACCGGAGCCGATGGAGCGCCGGTGTACCAGAACCGGGCGTCCGCGCGATACACCGGCCGCAAAACAGCGGATCTTCGTGATGACGGCTGGGCGGCGCTTTGCCATCCGGATGATCGCGAGCGCTTTGAGCAAACGTGGGCTGCTGCCAGAGCCGACGGCCAATCGTTCGACCTGGAGTTCAGGTGTCGGCGTGGGGATGGCGCGTATCGTTGGCTGTTGTGTCAAGCCACGCCCGTGAGTGCAAACGGTGGCGACAACACACACTGGATGGCGATCCTCACCGATGTGCATCGCCATCGGCTGCTCGAGCAGGAGTTGCATCGCGCGATTCGGCATCGCGATGAGTTTCTGGCCACGCTGTCACATGAGTTGCGCAGTCCGCTACAGGCCATCACACAGGCGCTGGGCGTTGCGCGGTCACCCGACGCGAATGAAGAAATGACGGCGCGCATGTTCGCGATTGTCGACCGACAGCTCAACCAGCTGCAGCGCTTTACCGAGGACTCACTCGACCTGAGTCGGGTGCGTTGGAATGCCATGTCGCTTGTCCCATCGGTGGTGACGCTGCAAACGCTTGTGGACGGCACAATCGACAGCGTTCGTGCGGTCATGGAACGCGTCGATGCAAAACTCGAGGTAGATCTGGCCGATACGGATTGTGAGTTGATGGCCGACTCCGCCCGGTTAATGCAGGCACTTGGCAACTTGCTGAGCAACGCCGCGAAGTACAGCGAGGTTGGTGCGCGCGTGAGGTTCCACGTCTGGTGTGAGGAGGGCCAGGCGTGCTTTGAAGTTCAGGACTGGGGCGTTGGCATTGAGCAATCCAACTTGAATGAGATTTTCGATTTGTTCTCGAGAGCCCCACGTGGTGCGAGCCGTCGTCCTGATGGATTAGGCGTTGGTTTGGCCGTTGCCATGCATGTGGCCCAGATTCACGGGGGCTCATTGGTGGCTCATAGCAAGGGACCCGGGCACGGCAGCACCTTCACATTGCGAATCCCGCTGGCGGCTCCAGCGCACGTATGACAATGCACGCACCCGTTCCTGATTCCAGCTCACCCTCCGCATCATCTCGCTGCCGCATACTTGTCGTGGACGACAGCGCGGATCTGGCCGAAAGCCTCGCCGCCGGTCTCGATCTGCTCGGCTTTGAAGCGCGATGTGCGCTCAACGGCACTTCGGCGGTCGCCAGCATGGAGTCATGGCTACCACAAATCGCATTTGTAGATCTGACGCTGCCGGATACCAGCGGCATCGAGTTGCTTCAGACCGCGCGACGGGAAGACTGGGGCAGGGACGTTGTCATGATCGCGATGACCGGCTGGAGCGCCGGGTCGGAACGTGCGGGCGCCCTCGAAGCAGGTTTTGATGTGTTCGTGGAGAAGCCGTTTGATCTGGACGGGCTTGCCGCGCTGCTTGCGCCGTTCAGGAGCGCGGAGCGGCCGCAGACATCCGCAACTGCCGAATAGGCGTGCAACGTGCGCTGGCTCGCGGGCGGAACGCGGTCAGCGGAAAATGTCAAAGTTGCCGAGCACAAACCAGAGCACCACAAAGATCAGGATGGTGGTGAAACATCCACCGCCAAGCTTCTTCGCTCCCCATCCTGCGGCCACTCCACGTAACAGCTTACTCATTGGTAAACGCTCCCATTCCGTTCACGCTGGCGCTGCAGCGTGTGTAGTGTTTTTCCGTGCGTCTGTGCACATCCTGATGATCTTACGAGGACGGTCAAACGCACACTATCGCTCTTGGGGACTATTTTCGTGTGAGGCGTTATGTGCGTGATTAAGGGTTTGCGAATCCCTTCAGGAGTACGTGTATCACGCTGTCTCGCACCTTTCAGCAACTCCGAACGAGCGCTGAGCGTTCTTCCCGCGCCGCGCGTGATGATGTCCTGACTGGCCCGATTCGTGGCGAGCTCTTCGGCGCCGAACATCTGAGTGAGCGCGCCCGCGAGCTCGCTGCCATGCAGGAAGTGGCCACGACCCCGGCGCGCCGGCGAACGCCGCTGCTGGCGCGACTGGAACAGACTTCGCGCATTCTTGCGCGGGTTCACGCCGAGCTCAATGCACACAACGAACTGCGTGCGGACGTCGGTCCAGCCGGCGACTGGTTGCTCGACAACTACCATGTGCTCTGCGAACACATGCGCGAAGTGCGTGAAGGCTTGCCGCGCAGCTACTATCGCGAGCTACCTACACTGGCGGCGGGCCCACTGCTCGGCTATCCACGGGTGTATGAGCTGGCGATTACCCTCATCTCGCATACGGAGGGGCGCATTGAGCATGAGAATGTCAGCGGGTTTCTGTCGGCGTATCAGGAGGTCACCGACCTGACGCTTGGTGAACTCTGGGCGATTCCCGCCATGCTCCGCCTCGGCCTCATTGAGAATGTCCGGCGCATGGCGCTGCGTACCTCGCAGCGCCTCGAAGAGATTACGCGTGCCGACCGCGCGGCCACACGTCTCGCCAGCGCGGCGGAAAGCGGGGGACTGGCGCTTGAAGCGGAGCTCGCGCACTTCACGCGTGATGCGAACGCGCTCACCGATACGTTTGTCGCACGATTTCTCCATCAGCTTCGGGCTGAAGGCGGTACGCTGCCTGCTGTAGTGCGATTGCAGCACTGGATTTCAGAAGAGGCGCTGAGCGCCGAAGAAGCGACCGCGCGGGCGACGCAGCGTCTGGCACTGACACAGGTCGTGATGGCTAACAGCATCACCAGTCTGCGCGCCATTGAACGTGTGGACTGGCCAACGCTGGTTGAAGAACAGAGTTGTGTGGACGCGGTCTTGCGCGAGGATCCGCTCGGCCACTATGCGCGCATGACCTTTGAGACGCGGGACGCGTATCGCCACGTCGTGGAGCGTATTGCCAAGCGCACCGAGCGGGAGGAAAAGAGCGTGGCGCGACTGGTGGTTGACATGGCCGGCGCGGCACTGCTGCATCACGGTCATGATGATCGGCGAGACCACGTTGGATACTACCTGATGGATGAGGGGCGGGCTCAGCTGGAACAGGTCACCGGCTACCAGCCTCCCGTGTGGGACCGTACCGTCAGGTGGATACGAAAGCACCCGAGCATGGTGTATTTGCTGTGCGTAAGCGTGCTGCTGATCGCTTCACTCGCTGCACTGCTCAATCTCGGTGGTGCATCGGCGCGGTCAAACTGGCTCCTTGTGCTGTTGCTCGGTGCGATTCCAGCCACAGAACTGGCCATCACGATCGTCAACAAACTCGTCACCGCGGTGATGCCTCCAAGCACACTGCCCAAGCTCGACTTTCTCACGCACGGCGTGCCCGCAGAGTTTCGTACCGCGGTCGTTACACCCACGCTCTTCGCAGATGTCGCCTCGGTGCGCGACGCGTTAGAGAATCTTGAAGTGCAGTTTCTCGCCAATCGCGAACCACATCTGCATTTCGTGTTGCTCAGCGATTTCACCGATGCCTCCGCGGAAACCGCTGTCGGTGATGACGCCATTGTACAGACCGCGATTGAGGGTATTGACGCACTCAATGCCCGCTACGCACCGGAGTCGCGCAATGCCTTCTTTCTGTACCATAGGCCGCGGCGCTGGAATGCCGCCGAAGGTGCGTGGATGGGGTGGGAGCGGAAGCGTGGCAAGCTGGGCGAGTTCAACCGGTATGTACTCAGCGGCGAACGCGAGGGTTTCTCTCAGATTGTCGGTGAACACATCGTGCTGCGAAATGTGCGCTACGTGATCACACTTGACGCAGATACGATGTTACCGCCCGATGCTGCGCCCGCCCTGATAGGCGCGATCGCACATCCGCTCAACCGCGCCGTATATGAATCGTCGCGTGGTCGTGTGGTGCGCGGACACGGCATCCTGCAGCCGAGAGTTGGTGTGTCGCTGCCGAGCGCACACCGGAGCGCGTTCGCGGCCATCTATTCAGGTCATCCGGGAGTGGATCCGTACACCACCGCGGTGTCTGATGTTTATCAGGATCTCTTTGGTGAGGGTAGCTTCACCGGCAAGGGAATTTACGACGTTGCCGTCTTTGAGCGCGCGACTCACGGTCGATTCCCTGAGAACACGTTGCTGTCGCACGATCTGATTGAGGGCAACTACGCACGCGCTGGCCTGGCCACTGATGTGATCGTGTACGATGACTATCCCACGCAGTACCTCACCTTCTCACGCCGCAAGCATCGCTGGATTCGCGGTGACTGGCAGCTCCTGCCGTGGCTGACGCGCATCGTCCCTGGTCCGCGCGGTCCGGAACGCAATCGACTGGGGCTCCTCTCGCGTTGGAAGATCGTTGACAATCTGCGCCGCAGCACGGTCGAACTTGCACAGTTCGTGTTTCTGGCGGTGGGCTGGCTGTTGCTGCCGATTCCGGTTTTGCGCTGGACGCTGCTTGGCGTCGCCATCATTGCGGCCCCGTGGATTGTAACGGTGTTGCTCGCACTGGTACGGCCACCACTCTCGCGATCGTGGCGCGCGTACTACGCCGCGGTTGGCGCGGATACGCGCACCAGTGCGAAGCAGGTGGTGCTGGCGATTGCCTTTCTGCCGCATCAGGCGTGGATTTCCGTCGATGCGATAGTGCGTGCGCTGTGGCGACTCAACATCTCTCACCGCAACATGCTTGAATGGCAGACAGCGCTGCAGAGTGAGCGCAGCACAGGGGCCTCATGGTATGCAACATGGCGCACGATGTGGCCGGCTGTGCTTGCGGCGCTTGTTCTGTCGGTCGCCGTAGCTTTTGGTGCGGCTTCGCAGACAGGCGCCGAACACGCACCATCACCACTTGTCCTCATATTTGGTGTGCTGCCCATCATCTTGCTGTGGTTGTTGTCGCCGGCGATTGCACACAACCTGAGCATGCCGGCCGTTGAAGCGCCGCGAAGCCTTTCGGCATCTGAGCGAAAGCAGGCATCACGCTACGCCCGGCTGCACTGGCACTTCTTTGACACATTCGTCACGGCGGAAACGCAGTGGCTGGCACCGGACAACTTTCAGAGCACCCCCGATCCGGTAGTGGCGATGCGGACATCGCCAACCAACATCGGATTGCAGCTGCTCTCCACGGTGAGCGCGCATGATCTCGGGTTCATTGCCTTGCCTGACATGATCGAGCGATTGGAACGTACAGCGGACACGATGAAACAGTTACGCCGATTGCACGGCCATTACTTCAACTGGTATGACCTGCGCGACCTGTCCGTGCTGGAACCGGCCTATGTGTCCACCGTGGACAGCGGGAATCTGGCCGGTCATCTCATCGCGTTGCGTCAGGCATGCAACGGATTAGCCGCGCAGCAGCACCTCGAACCGGGGCTGAGTGCGCGACTGCTCGCACTGGCCGACTGGGCGTACCAGGACGCGATGTCCATGGACTTTGCTGTTGTGTATGACAGACAGCGTGAACTGATGTCCATCGGGTTGCAGTACAACACAGGTGCCCTCGACGCGTCGTTCTATGACTTGCTCGCCTCCGAAGCGCGCTTGGCCAGTTTTCTGGCCATCGCAAAAAACGACATACCTGCCGATCACTGGTTCCGGCTCGGCCGCACGCTCACCTACGCATCCGGCGCACCGGCGCTCGTCTCGTGGAGTGGCAGCATGTTCGAGTACCTGATGCCGCTGCTGGTCATGCAATCGCCACCCACGACAATTCTCGCTCAGGCCAACTATGGTGTGGTCAATCGACATATGGCCGATGGTACCCTGCGACGTGTGCCGTGGGGCATCAGAGAGAGCGCATACAACGTGCGCGACCGACACGCGACGTATCAGTACCGCTCGTTTGGCGTTGCCGATCTCGCCCTCAAGCGAGGACTCGGTCGTGAGTTGGTTGTCGCTCCATACGCATCAGCACTGGCCGCAATGGTCGAGCCGGCGGCCGCCCTCGCCAACATGACACGGCTTGAAGCGGAAGGCGCGCTCCGTGAGTACGGGTTTGTAGACGCCATGGACTACACCCGACCAGACCATGGCAGCCGGTTCGCAATAGTGGACGCGTTCTTCGCCCACCACATCGGCATGAGTCTGGTGTCGCTCACCAACATCCTGACGGACAACATCTGGCAGCAGCGATTCCACGCCGATCCGTTGGTGCGCTCAGCGGAGCTGCTGTTGCATGAACGGGTGCCGCGTCAGGCGGTGCTGCAATCACCGCTTGGGGCAAAGTCCGACGACGGCGTACCCGAAGAAGACGCCGAGCGTCCCGTGGTGCGCGAGTTTGACACGGCCGATACACCAACACCACATGTCGCATTTCTTGGGCATCAGCCATACACCGTCATGCTGACCAACGCCGGTGCTGGATATGGCCGATACGATACACTCGCGGTGAACCGCTGGCGTGCCGATGGTACGCGCGACGCCACCGGACAGTTCTGCTACATCAAAGACCTCACGTCAGGACGCGTCTGGTCGGCCGCGCACCAGCCCGTCTGTGCGCCAGCGCAATCGTACCGCGCGTCGCTCGGTACCGAGCAGGTCACCTTTGAACGAGTAGACGGCGACATTGCCACGCGCACCGAGATCGCGGTGGTGCCCGAAGATTCGGCTGAAGTGCGACGCGTGACGCTGACCAATAACAGCCGACAAATCCGCGAGTTTGAGCTCACCAGTTATGGCGAGATCGTATTGGCTCCCGCCGATGCGGACCGCGCCCATCCGGCGTTCGGCAATCTGTTTGTGGAAACTGCCTGGCATGAGTGGTGCAACGCCATCACGGCTACGCGCCGCCCCCGTTCAGCCACCGAAGCCACACAATGGCTGGTACATCTTGTGGACTGGGGCAAAGAACGATCCGGCACCGTGTCGTGTGAAACAGATCGCGCCCGGTTTCTGGGTCGCGGTCGTTCCACCCGCGATCCCATTGCACTCGAACAGGACGGTAACCTGTCCGGCACGACAGGATCGGTACTGGACCCTGTCTTTGCGGTGCGAACGCGCATACGTCTGGCCGCGGGTCAGTCCGCTTCCGTTGCCTTTACCACACTCGTTGCAACAACCCAGGAGCGAGCGTTTGCCCTGGCGGACCGGTACCGTGATCCATACACCGCCCAACGTGCGTTCGACCTCGCGTGGACATCGAGTCAGGTCGAACTGCGCGAGCTGGGCATCACGCCGGCCGACGCGGCGGTGTTTCAGGAACTGGCCGGACATGTGATGTACGGACACCCCGCGCTGCGCGCACCACAGCTGGAGATGCGTCGCAATCGTGGCTCGCAACCCTTGCTCTGGGGCTTTGGCGTTTCGGGTGACGTCCCCATACTGCTCGCCACCATTGGTGACGCAGAGGGACTCAGCACGCTGCGTTCATTGCTGTCGGCACATCGGTTCTGGCGTCGACGGGGACTGACCGTGGACCTCGTAATTCTTGACGAGCACTCCCCTACGTATTTGCAGGACCTTGGTGATCGCATTTCCGCGGCCGTCCACGCTGTCAATGATGCGAATGCAATCGATCGTACAGGCGGTGTCTACATTCGCCGACGCGACCTGCTCATTGCCGACGCGGAACTGATGCTGCGCGCCACTGCACGCCTGCACGTGACGTGTGATGGACGCGCACTGGGGCGCATTCTCAGCTCGGCGATTGCTACCAGCACTCCGTCAGTTCCGGAACTGCGCGCCGCTGCATCACGCGTTCCCTCAGATCGGGTGGAGCGACGTTTGACACCGCGGAGCGCAGGTGTGGTCGAGCCGCTGTCAACCACGTATGCAAACGGCATTGGTGCGCTCACTGCCAGCAATGACTACGAGCTCAAGGTGCGCAGCGATACGCTGCCGCCTGCACCCTGGTCCAACGTGATCGCCAATCCACACGGCGGATTCGTGATTACCGAGCGCGGTGGTGGATTTGCGTGGGCCGAGAACAGCTACTTCATGCGTCTCACACCGTGGCACAACGACCCGGTCTCTGATCCGGTGAGCGACGTGGTATACCTGCAGGAAGAAAGCTCCGGCGACTCATGGTGCGCCACGCCCGCACCAATAAAAACCGCTACGGAATACACCGTCACGCACGGTGCTGGCCATACAACCTTTGCACATCTGCGACACGGTATTCACACCCGATATACGGTTGCACTGGCCGACGGCTCGGCCAGCAAAATCGGCCTGCTGCAGCTCACCAATACCAGTGACACGGTACGACGGATCGTCATCACCACATACGTGGAGTGGGTGCTGGGCGCGCTGCGCGAACATTCGCAACACCAGGTCCGCACATGGTTTGATCGTGAGCGTGGCGCGCTACTCGCACAGAATACGTTTGATGCAGCGTTCGCCGGCTGGACTGCGTTTCACGCAATCTCCGAGCCCGTCACTGAACACACAGGCAGTCGTCGCACCTTCCTGGGCCGAAACGGCAGCGTTGTTCAACCCTCCGGACTCGTGCCCGGCACCACACTCAGCGGCATCACCGGTGCCGGCATCGATCCGTGTGCAGCGCTGCGTTGCACGATCGAGTTGGCACCAGGCGAAAGCCGGGACGTGTCAACGCTGCTGGGCGCCGCCCAATCGGAAAGTGAAGCGCGCGAATGCCTCCGCCGCTTTCAGCCTGTGGCCGACGCCCGCCTGGCTGTGGACTCATCGATCGATGCCTGGGAACAGCGGCTGGGCGCGGTTCAAGTTCACACCCCGGAGCCAACCTTTGATGCGATGATCAATCGCTGGTCACTGTATCAGGCGCTGAGCTGCCGGATGTGGGGTCGATCCGCGCTCTATCAAAGCAGCGGAGCCTACGGGTTTCGCGATCAGCTGCAGGACGTGATGGCGTTCGTGCACACCGACGCCTCGTTGGCGCGTGAGCATATTCTGCGGGCGTCGGCCCGACAGTTCCTCGAGGGCGACGTGCAACACTGGTGGCATCCGCACACCGGACGCGGCGTACGCACACGATTCTCCGACGATCTGGTGTGGCTGCCACACGTCGTTGATCACTACGTGCGTGCAACGGGCGATGTGAGCGTGCTCGACGAGTACGTACCCTTTCTGTCCATGCGGCCGCTGGCGCCCGACGAGCATGAGGTCTACGATTTGCCGCTCGTGACCGATGAACATGGCAGCGTATACGAACACTGTTTACGGGCGCTGCGCCGGGCCTGCACCAGCGGTGCACATGGTCTGCCACTGATTGGAGGTGGCGACTGGAATGATGGCATGAACCGTGTTGGCGTGGAGGGCAAGGGTGAGAGCGTGTGGTTGGCGTGGTTCCTGATTGCCACCTTGAACAGCTTTGCGGAGCACGTCCAGGCACGCGGCGATTCAACAACGGCACAGGAGCTCAGGCAGCAGGCCATTGCCTATGCGCAAGCGGTGGAGCTGCACGCCTGGGATGGGGCATGGTATCGCCGCGCCTACTTTGATGACGGGACGCCACTGGGATCAGCGTCCAGCGATGAGTGTCGTATTGACTCGCTGGCGCAGAGCTGGAGCGTTCTGTCCGGCGTGGGAGATCCCGCGCGACAGGCGCAGGCCATGCTATCGCTGCAACAGCATCTGGTCTCGGAATCAGAGCGGCTCATCATGCTGCTCACGCCACCATTCAACCTCACCGCGCACGATCCGGGTTACATCAAAGGCTACCTGCCAGGCGTCCGTGAGAACGGTGCGCAGTACACGCACGCCGCGCTGTGGACCGTGCTCGCCACGGCCATGCGAGGGAATGGGGATCGCGCCTTTGAACTGTTTCAGATGATCAATCCACTGCTGCACAGCCGAACGCCCGAGGAGGTGTCCACCTACAAAGTCGAGCCGTATGTCGTAGCTGCCGATGTGTATACGGCGACCGGACAGGTGGGGCGGGGAGGGTGGACCTGGTATACCGGTTCGGCCAGCTGGATGTATCGCGTGGGGCTGGAGGGCATATTGGGACTCGAACGGCACGCCAATACACTGCGAATTGCACCACGTGCGCCTGAATCGTGGCCGGAATATCGCGTGACGTATCGTTTTGGTCAGAGCGTTTTCGACATCACGGTGTATCACCCCAATGGTGGGCCCCGCAACGCGCCGCGAATCACGCTGGATGGCGTGGAGCTGTCGGGCGAAGCCATTCCGTTGCAAGATGACGCCCGTCACCATGTGGTACATGTTTGGCATAGTGATGCGTGAGTCTGTAGCGCTCACGGAGTCCGGTATGCGTCGGCAGCGACGGGATCCGCTACATTGCAAGAGGTACCGTCGCAATCGGCCCGGTTAAAGGGCACAAGAAGTCCGACGCATCGCTGGGCGCGTCTTGTTGCCGCAGATGTTACGAGCGCTCGCGCTTTCGTCCACGCAAGGAGCAGTGCCACCATGAGTACCGCCCAACCAGCAGCGTCAAGGTCCAAAGCAACAGCCCGTCCGGAGCCAGATCCGGTGTTCGCGTTTCCCGTCGTAGCCATTGGCGCGTCGGCCGGCGGACTTGAGGCCCTCGAGCAGTTTTTTACGCCCGTTCCGGCGGACTGTGGCTACGCCTTTGTGGTCGTGCAGCATCTTGACCCCACGCAGCCCGGCATGCTCGTTGAGCTGTTGCAGCGATGTACCCCGCTGTCCGTCGTACAGATTACCGATGGTATGCGACTGGAGATCAATCGGATCCATGTGATTCCACCTGGTTCGGACCTGCACGTGCTGCACGATGTACTGCACCTCATGGAACCACGCGAAGCGCGCGGTCTTCGGTTGCCTATCGACATGTTCTTTCGATCGCTGGCCGCCGATCGTGGGTCGGCGAGCATCGCAGTGGTGCTGTCCGGTATGGGCTCCGATGGCACCCTTGGCTTACGCGCCATCAAGGAGAAAGCCGGTGCTGCCATCGTGCAGTCACAGGCGTCAGCAAAGTTCGACTCCATGCCGAGAAGCGCGGTGGAGCACGAAGTCGCGGATGTCATCGCGCCTGCGGAGCAGCTGTTTGCGAAGATTACAACGTATGTGGAGCATTTGCCCTTGGCTCGCAGCCGGGAGGGCCATGCCATCTCAGAGTCTGAACGTATCGCGCTCGACAAAGTGGTTTTGCTGCTGCGCACACAATCGGGCCAGGACTTTTCGCAGTACAAGCTGAGTACGCTGTGGCGACGGGTGCAACGCCGCATGGGCTTGCATCATCTCAAAGGCGTGAACGACTACGTTCGCTACGTGCGCGAGAATCCGTCGGAGGGAGAGCTGCTGTTTCGGGAGCTCCTGATTGGCGTGACGAGTTTCTTTCGCGACACTGATGTGTGGGCGGAGCTGCGCGGCAACGTGCTCGCAAACATGCTGAACGCCGCCGAATCGGGCGACACGATTCGCGTCTGGGTGACGGCCTGTTCCACCGGTGAAGAAGCGTATTCGCTGGCGATTGCGTTTCGTGAAGCGATGTGTGGGAAGGACAGGGCACCCACGCACACGGTCCAGATCTTTGCCACCGATCTTGACCCCGATGCCATCACCAAAGCGCGTGCTGGTATATATCCGCTCAACATCGAAGCGGATGTGCCAGCAGAGCAGCTGCATCGCTATTTCATCAAGAGTGAAGGTGGCTATCGAGTCAGCAAAGACGTGCGCGAGATGGTGGTGTTTGCGTCGCAGAACCTCATCATGGACCCGCCGTTCACCCGACTCGACCTGATCACCTGTCGCAATCTCCTGATCTACCTCACGCCCGAACTGCAGCGAAAGGTGATGCCACTCTTTCACTACAGTCTCCGACCAGGCGGATTGCTGCTACTGGGAAGTGCCGAGACGATTGGCAGCGCAACCGAGCTGTTTGCTCAGATGTCCGAGAAGTCTCGCCTCTACCGTCGACTCGAACCCGCCGACGGCGCTTCCACCCTGCCAATGCCAGCCGTCTTTGGCAGACCAGCTGCCGCCGCGCATACTACGGTCGCACGAGACAGCCAAACCCCAGCCGAAAGCCTGCAGACGTCTACTGAACGACTCCTGCTCGAACGGCACGCTCCGGCCGCTGTACTCGTTGGCGATCAGGGAGACATTTTGTACGTCAGCGGACGAACGGGCCGCTATCTCGAACCGGCCGCAGGCAAGGCAAACTGGAATGTGTTTGCGATGGCGCGGCCGGGTCTCGAACGGCCATTGAGTGAAGGCTTCTGGCGCGCCTTGCGTTCAAAGCAGGATGTGACGCTCGGCGAGGTATCAGTGCGTGATGGCGACTCGTCGCTGCATATCCGCGTGGTGATCCAACCGCTGTTCAACGAAGCGACCGGCAAACATACGGCGCTTATCGTGTTCTTCGACTTGCCGACGCCTGCGGTGAGTGCCGGGCGCGGGAACGCGCCACAGGCCGCGCCCGGTAGCGCGCTGCAGGCTGAGCTCATCGCGGATCTTGAACAGGCGCGCGTGTCGCTGATTACGGCCCGGGCAGAAATGCAGGTGTCGCAGGAGGAACTGCGATCCACCAACGAAGAGCTGCAATCAACGAATGAGGAGTTGCAGAGCACCAACGAAGAGTTGACCACCTCGAAAGAGGAACTGCAGTCCATGAACGAGGAACTGCAAACGGTGAATCAGGAGCTGCAATCCAAGCTGGAGGAGCTCTCGCTCGCAAGCACGGACATGGCCAATCTGCTCAACAGCACAAGCATTGCGACGCTGTTCCTCGATCGGGCCCTCAAGGTCCGGCGATACACCACTTCAATGGAAGGAATCATTCATCTGATTCCGGGTGACGTCGGCCGCCCGATTACCGACATCGTTTCTACGCTCAGCGATTTTGACATGGCCGCGCGTGCACGTGATGTGATGCGCACACTCATTATCGTGGAAACGGAAGTGATGGCCCTGGATGGACGCTGGTTTGCAGTGCGCGTTCTCCCCTATCGCTCACAGGATGATCGCATTGACGGCGCGGTGATCACGCTCACTGATATTACCAAAGCGAAAACGCTGGAAGCCGCGCTGCGGCTGGCCCAATCATCGCTCGAAGGCCAGCTGGCGGATCAGTTGATACCCGAACAGGGCGCCACTACACCAAGAATCACGTCATGACGTCAGCGGAGATTGCTGCGGCCCAGCTGGCGGCATCGCTTCGCGAACGGGCTGAGCAGGCGCTCCAGGAGCGTCTCGTTGCTAATGGGCCAGAATCGGAGTCGGAAACGCATCGGCTTATTCACGAACTGCAGGTGCATGAAATCGAACTGGCGATGCAGTGTGAAGAACTGCGCGCTTCACGTACCGAGATTGAGAAGGAGCGAAACCGATACACTGAGCTCTTTGATTTCGCACCAACCGGCTATGTGACGCTGTCACCCGAAGGCAGAGTCACGGACGCGAATCTCAAAGCGGCATTGCTGCTCGGAAGGAACCGGGCCAAGCTGCTGGGCGACAGCTTTGCGCCTTACATCAGCGCTTCCTACCGCCGTGTGCTGGCGGAGTGTTTTGACGCGTCCATGGCCGGCTTGCCGCAGGCACATTGTGAGCTCGAACTGTCGGCCACCGATTCTGCATTCCGGTTCGTGCGCTTTGAGGGCGTGGCCAACGAGTTGCGCACCGAAGTCCGCGTGAGCCTGGTGGACATCACGCAACGTCGCGCAGCCGAAGCCGCCTTGCTGTTGCGGGACCGCGCCATGCGCGCGATTTCGCACGGTGTCATTATCACCAACCCCACGCTGCCCGACAATCCGATTGTGTATGTGAATGCGGGATTTGAGGACATGTCAGGCTACGGCGCCGGCGAAGCCATTGGTCGAACGTACCTCTTCACGCAGGGGCCTGATACCGACCCGATCACTGTTCGCACGATCCGGGACGCAATCCGCGACGGTCGGCCTTGCACGGCGGAGCTGCTCACCTACACCCGTGACGGCACGTCATATTGGTGCCAGGTGTCCATGACACCAGTGCATGATAGCAACCATCGCCTGGTGCAGTTTATCGCGGTGCATGAGGATATTTCTGAACGGCGACGGCTGGCGCGTGCATTACAGCAGGCCCAGCGAATGGAGGTGGTAGGGCGCCTGGCGGGTGGTATTGCTCACGATTTCAACAATTTGCTGACCGTCATCAACGGATACAGCGATATGCTGCAAACGGAACTCGCACAATCCGATCCGCTTCGTGAGGCAGCGGACCACATTGCCGGCGCGGGTGCACGCGCGGCGTCACTGACTGCACAGCTGCTCGCTTTCAGCCGCCGACAGGTCATGAGCATGAACGTGCTGGACCTGAATGTTCTGGTCGGTGATCTGCACGCCATGCTGCAACGCCTGATCAGCGAAGACATTCACCTGCGCATTCAACTCGATGTGCAGCCGGCCTACGTAAATGCGGATTCGGCGCAGCTCGACCAGGCCATAATGAATCTGGTGCTCAACGCGCGTGACGCGATGCCCAACGGTGGCACGCTCGCACTCTCCACGGCCAATGTGTTCGTAGACGAAGCTTATCGCGCCGCGCACAATGATGTGGGAGATCTCTATCACGCCTCTCGGCGTGAAATGCGCACGGGTCCTTACATCGTACTGATCGTGAGCGACACCGGTGTTGGTATGGAAGCTGCCACAGCCGCACGTATCTTCGAGCCGTTCTTTACCACCAAGGGAGTGGGCCAGGGGACCGGCCTGGGATTGTCCCTGGTCTACGGCATCGTGCAACAGCTTGGTGGGTACATCACCGTGGACAGCGAGTCTGGTCGTGGCACTGAGTTCAGTATCTACCTTCCAGCGGTATCGCCGGTTGCGAGCAGTGCAACGGCCGCGATAGAAAACTCGGAAGCCCGGAGCCAGCACACCGAAACCATCCTTCTCGTAGAAGATGAGGCGTCGGTACGTGCGCTGGCCGCCCGGATGTTGAGCGAGAACGGTTACAATGTGCTGGACGCCGGTAGTGCCGCAGAAGCAATGCACCTGTCACTTGAGCACACCGGACACATCCATCTGCTTGTGACCGATGTGGTCATGCCCGGCGTCGGCGGACGTTCGCTGGCGGAATCGCTGCAACTCAGCCGCCCGGGAATCCGCGTGCTCTTTATGTCTGGCTATCCCGAAGACGAAGTGCTGCGGCGCGGGATACAGCAGCACCGCACCGCGTTCCTGGCCAAACCGTTCACGCAGGCGGAGCTCGCCCGGAAGGTGCGCCTGGCGCTGGTGGAAACACTGGGCGCACTGGATCCCGGATAAGTGCGTCTCTGGCTCAGGTTTATATTCAGGTAATTCTGAACCAGCGAGGGTAGATGGCGTTACGCAGCGGCAATGGCTCGGGCGAGCAAACAGGCGCCGGGTTGGAATCAGGCCTTGAGCAAAGCCAACTGCTGCAACGCGGATTCCACTTGCAGCGCTTCGAAGACGTGCTCGTACTCGAACACGGTGCGTCTCCACGAACCATCGAAGCCTACGGACGCGATGTGATTCGCTGTGCCGCGTTCTGCCGGAGCCAGGGTGCCACCGACGCCACACAACTGACGCCGCGACTGCTGCGCGAGTACGTCTATACGCTGCGCGATCTGGGCCTGTCCGGTGCCACCATCCGGCGCAACGTATCGGCCCTTCGCACCTGGTTTCGTGTGCTGCTCGCCGAGGGACTCGTCACCCACGATCCCACCGAACGGCTGGAGACCCCTTCGCGCTGGCGCACGCTGCCCGAGGTCCTCACCGTCGAAGAAGTGCTGCGTTTGCTGGTGGCACCCAACCTCGACGAACCGCTCGCCTTTCGCGACCGTGCCATGCTGGAGCTGGCGTACGGTGCCGGCTTGCGCGTGTCCGAATGGATCACGCTGGCTATTCGTGATGTGATGCTTGAAGAGAGCCTGGTGCGAGTGATGGGCAAGGGTTCCAAAGAACGCCTGGTCCCCATCGGTCGCTCGGCGATTGGCGCGCTGGCCGTCTACATGCGCGAGCTGCGTCCCACGTTGGAACGCGGTGAAGGGCAGGGCATCCTGTTTCTGAACGCACGCGGCGCACCGCTCACCCGCATGGGCGCCTGGAAGATTCTGCGCAAATACGTGAACAAGGCAGGGATTGACCGGGCCGTGTCGCCGCATACGTTGCGTCATTCCTTTGCCACCCACCTGCTCGAGGGCGGCGCCGACCTTCGCGCGGTGCAGGAGATGCTCGGCCACGCCGACATCGCCACCACACAACTCTACACACACATTGACCGCGAGTATCTTCGCAGTGTGCACCGCTCGTTTCACCCGCGCCCGTAATCGCCGGCCATGATTCTCATTATCGACAACTACGATTCGTTTACCTACAACCTCGTACAGTACTTTGGCGAGTTGGGCGCAATCCTCGACGTGCGCCGAAACGATGCGGTTGATGTGAATGACATACCGGCGCTCGCGCCCGACGCAATTGTCATCTCGCCGGGCCCGTGCACACCCACCGAAGCCGGAGTGTCGGTACCACTCATCAGGCGATGGGGCGCGGAGATTCCCATACTCGGCGTGTGCCTTGGACATCAGGCCATTGGCGAAGCGTACGGCGGTCAGGTGGTGCGCGCCAACCGCGTGATGCACGGCAAGGTGTCATGCATCACCCACAACGCAACCGGCCTGTTTGAGAGCCTGCCGTCGCCACTTGAGGTGATGCGCTATCACTCGCTGCTGGTGGAATCGTCCACGCTTCCCGCGGAACTCGAAGTGCTGGCCGTCGCCGAGGACGACCCGACGGAGATTCACGCGCTGCGCCATCGCACGCATCCCGTCTATGGTGTGCAGTTCCACCCGGAATCAATACTCACGCAGGGCGGCAAGCAGTTGCTCATCAACTTCCTGGCAATGGCGGCACTGCATCGGAGTCAGGTTCTGGCTCGCTGACTGGCGCTGGAATGATCAATGATGCCACCACAGAGGTGAGCAGCAATCCGCCAACCACACCCAGCGCAATGCCGATCGGAATTGGATAGTGCTCCGACACGAGCATCTTTACACCCACAAACGCCAGTACCGCCGACAGACCGTATTTCAGCAGGTGGAACTTGCCGATGACGCCGGCCAGCACGAAGTACAGTGAGCGCAGGCCGAGAATCGCGAACACGTTGGACGTGTACACGATGAATGGATCGCGCGTGACGCCAAAGATGGCTGGTATGGAATCGAGCGCGAATACCAGGTCGGTGGTCTCAATGAGCGCGAGCACCACAAACAGTGGCGTGGCCACCAGGCGCACGGCTGCGCCCGGCCGGATCGACTCACGAATGAAGAACTTCTCGCCGTGATATTTGGTGGTGACCGGGAAAATACGGCGCACCAGACGAATAATCGGATTGGACTCGGGTTCGATGGCCGCGTCGTGCGAGAACGCCATTTTGACGCCGGTAAACACCAGGAATGCGCCAAAGATGTAAATCACCCAGTGAAACTGCGCCAACAGCGCGGCGCCCACGCCAATCATGATGCCGCGCATGATCAGCGCGCCCAGAATGCCCCAGAACAGCACCCGATGCTGCAGCGGTGGCGGCACCTTGAAAAAGCCAAAAATCAGAATGAAGACAAACAGGTTGTCTACGGACAGTGCCTGTTCCACCAGATAGCCGGCCGCAAACTCCAGCGCGGGTTGCGGTCCCAAGGTGGCCCAGAGCCCCAATCCAAAGGCAATCGCCAGCGAGATCCACACGGCCACCCAGCCCAGCGCCTCACGCATGGTGACTTCGCGCGAGTGCCGGTGAAACACACCAAGATCCAGAGCCAGCAACGAAAGGACGAGTGCGTTAAACGCCACCCACCACCACGGATTGGACATACCTATCCTACAGAGAGAAAAGAGTCGGCGGCTGTTTGCCTTCGACCTGATGATCCGGTATCTTAACTGGCGTGAATCTTGCTACAAACCTGACGCTCCCTGCAGTCCTGTGATCGTCCTCGCGGCCATTCCGGCGCGACTGGGCGCCACCCGACTGCCCCGCAAGCCGCTTCGCCTTCTGGGCGGCGTTCCACTTATCGTCCGCGTCGCTCAACGCCTCATGCAAATGCGCGTTGCCGATCGATATGTGGTCGCCACCGACAGCCCGGACATTGAGCAGGTGTGCCATACGTATCACATACCAGTGGCACTCACACGCCGCGATCATCCCTCAGGCACTGATCGCGTTGCGGAAGTGGCCAACCTGGCCCGGTACGCCGATTGTGAAGTGGTGGTAAATGTACAAGGCGACGAACCGTTTGTATCACGTGAGGCAGTGCTGGGGGCCATCGCTATGGTGCAAAACGGCGGGTTTACTCTGGGGACCGCTGCCAGCGCCGCCAGCAGCGAGGTGTTGGGCCGGCCGGATGTCGTCAAGGTGGTCTGTGCCGACAACGGGCGGGCCATGTACTTTTCACGAGCGCCCATTCCGTATTTGCGTGACCCAGGCGACGCGCACGTGCGTGACACGTTGGTGCATCAGCACATTGGCGTCTATGCGTACACGCGTGCGGCGCTGCAGGCGTGGGTGTCACTGGCGCCGCATCCGCTCGAAGTGGTGGAGCGGCTTGAACAGTTGCGACCGCTGGCGCATGGCGTGGATATGGGCGTCGCGCTCGTTGCACCGTCGGGCGGCTTTGGGATAGATACCGAAGACGATCTGGCGCGTGCTGAAGTGCTGTGGTCGCAACAATCTTCGTCGAAGGCCTTTCTTGCGTCTGACGCACCGCATGCGTCAGCGAACTTTCTCTCGTCAAACACGTACTGATGTCTGCTGCCAAGGCTCATCCCACCAAATACATCTTCATTACCGGCGGCGTGGTCTCGTCGCTGGGCAAGGGCATAGCAGCGGCGTCGCTGGGGCGGTTGCTGGTAGAGCGCGGACAGCGTGTCACCATGATGAAGTTCGACCCGTATCTGAACGTGGACCCCGGCACCATGTCCCCGTTTCAGCATGGCGAAGTATTTGTCACCGACGATGGCGCCGAAACAGATCTGGATCTCGGTCACTACGAACGTTTCCTCGATCGCCCGCTCAGTCAGGCCAACAACATCACCACCGGGCGCATTTACCTCAACGTCATTACCAAAGAACGTCGCGGTGAATATCTGGGCTCAACCGTTCAGGTGATTCCGCACATCACCGACGAAATCAAGTCGGCCATCAAGCGCATTGCGCCCGAAAACGACGTGGTTATCGCGGAAATCGGCGGCACGGTGGGCGACATTGAATCGCTCCCGTTTCTTGAAGCGATCCGGCAGTTCCGGCGCGAAGTGGGCAAAGAGAATGCCATGTTCATGCATCTCACGTTGGTGCCCTACATTGCCGCCGCCGGTGAAGTCAAAACAAAGCCCACACAGCACTCGGTACGCGAACTCATGGAAATCGGTATTCAGCCCGACTTCCTCATTTGCCGTTCGGAGCAGCCGCTGTCGGAAGACGTAAAGCGCAAGATCGCGCTCTTCTGCAACGTGGACTTTGGCAACGTGATTGAAAGCCCCGACGTCGGATCCATTTACCAGATCCCGTTGGTGTTTGAGCAACAGGGTTTTGCCGATCGCGTGATGGAGCGGCTCAAGCTGACCGGACACGCCCCTGACCTTTCGGCCTGGCGCGCCATGGTGCAGCGTGTCACGCATCCCCGCGAGCGTGTGCGCATTGCGGTGGTGGGCAAATACACCGACTACGCCGATAGCTACAAAAGCGTACAGGAAGCCCTCATTCACGGCGGCATTGCCAACGATGTGGGCGTGGACATCTCGTGGTGCTCCAGTGATGAGTTCACCTCGGTGGACAAGGCGCGTGAAATGCTCGCCGGCTACGATGGCTTGCTGGTGCCTGGTGGCTTTGGTGTGCGCGGCGTTGAGGGCATGGTGCAGGCCATTCGAGCAGCGCGCGAAATGTCGCTGCCGTTCTTCGGGATCTGTCTCGGCATGCAAGCGGCCATCATTGAGTTTGCGCGCCATGTGGTTGGACTCGATGACAGTCACTCCAGCGAGTTCGCACCCGACTGCCACGATCCGGTCATCGCCCTGCTCGATTCGCAGCGTGAAGTCACCGACAAGGGTGGCACAATGCGCCTTGGGGCGTATCCGTGCGTACTCGCCAACGGGTCAAAAGCGCAACAGGCATACGGCGCGGAATCGGTCAGTGAACGGCATCGTCATCGTTACGAAGTCGCCAACCGTTACCGCGAAACGTTCACGTCGCATGGACTGCGCCTCAGCGGGTTGTCGCCCGATCAATCGCTGGTCGAAATGATCGAGCTGCCTGATCACCCGTGGTTTGTAGGCTGCCAGTTTCATCCGGAGCTGCAGTCGCGTCCCACACGTCCGCATCCGCTGTTCACCGGATTCATTGAGGCCTGCGCGCAGCGCAGCGCCAGCAGCAGCGGCGACGATGTCTGATCAGCGCAGTCTGTTTCCCGACAACGCGCTGTTTCTGATTGCCGGACCGTGTCAGCTCGAGGACGATGCACTCAACCTGCGGGTAGCCGAGTCACTGGTACGCCTGGCCGAACGTATGCCGGGCGGCGTTGTATTCAAGGCGTCGTTTGACAAAGCCAATCGCTCCAATCCAGGCGCCGCTCGTGGCCCGGGCCTCGAAGACGGGTTGCGGGCGCTGGAGCGCGTGCGTTCGGCAACAGGTTTGCCCATTCTCACCGACGTGCACGAAGCATCACAGTGCGCGGCGGCGGCGCAGGTTGTAAACGCGCTGCAGATTCCGGCCTTTCTGTGCCGACAAACCGATCTGCTCGAGGCGGCCGGCGCCACAGGATTGCCCGTCAACATCAAAAAGGGGCAGTGGATGCACCCCGAGGGCATGCTGGGCGCGGTGCGCAAAGTGGAACAGGCGCGACCACACCCCTCACGCGTCGAGCTGGCCGTCACCGAGCGCGGTACATTTTTCGGCTACGGCGATCTGGTGGTGGACATGCGCGCATTCAACCGCATGTACGCGGCCTGCGCCGTGCCAGTTATCATGGACGGCACACACAGCGTGCAGCGACCCGGCATGGGCGCCGAAGGTGCGAGCGGCGGTGCGCGGGAATACGTGTCCACCCTCACATTGGCGGCCGTTGCTTCGGGCGCCCACGGACTGTTCCTCGAAACGCACCCGGATCCGGATAATGCGCCCAGCGACGGCCCCAATATGCTGCCGCTGAATGCGATGGGAGATCTGATTGACCGCGCGGTGGACATCTGGGCCCGGGTTCGCGCGTGACGGCACGCAGCGGGTCGGACGGCGCTGATCAGGCAAACGATCAACCGTCGGCCAATCGGCCGCCTGATGATCGTTTGCCGCCAATGAGACTCGGCGCGCCGGTGATTCCGCCAGCGCTGGCCCGACGCATTCGCGTGGTGGGTTTGGACGTGGATGGCACACTCACGGATGGTGGCGTGTATCTCGGAGCAGGCACTGATGGTGAACGCCTGATTCCCTTTGAACTCAAGCGCTATGACATTCAGGACGGACTGGGCGTGGCGCTGTTGCGTCAGGCCGGTCTCAAAGTGGCGATCGTGACCGGACGTGAATCCGAGAGCGTGGCGCAACGTGCACGCGAACTCAACGTCGATGCCGTGGTGCAGGATCGTCACGCGCGGAAACTCGCGGCGTGGCAGCGCGTGCTCGCGGATCTCGATTGTACCGACAGTGAAGCCGCGTTTATCGGTGACGATTTGCCCGACCTGTCCATCCTGCGCCGCGTGGCGCTCCCGGTGGCGGTGGGCAACGCGGTGGTGGAAGTGCAGCGCGCCTGCGTCTGGCAGTTGACACGCAAGGGCGGCGCAGGTGCGGTACGCGAGTTTGCCGAAGGACTGCTTGACGCCCGGGACGCATGGCACGACACCGTCGAAGCCTACGTGCAAAAGCACAGCGAGGTGGCGTCATGACGTCGCAGGTTGCGGGCGTCGATATCGTCGCGCGTGGGCGCCGAGTACTGGAACTGGAGCGCGATGCCATATCGACGCTGGCTGAATCGTTGGGCGACGATTTTGAACGGGCCGTACGCTTGATCGCCAACTGCACAGGACGCGTCATAGTGGCTGGCGTCGGCAAGTCCGGGTTGGTTGGCCGTAAAATAGCGGCCACGTTTACCAGCACCGGCACACCAGCCATGTTTCTGCATCCGGTGGAAAGTGTACACGGTGATCTGGGTATTGTTGGCTCGCAGGATGTCGCCATTCTCTTGTCCAAGAGCGGCGAGACCACCGAGCTGCTCGGCCTCATTGAAGCGTTGGCGCGCATGGGTGTGAGCATGATTGCCATGACCGCCGATCGCACATCACGGCTCGCGCGTCACGCCAACGTGGTGCTGGATATCGGCGTGCGTGAAGAAGCGTGTCCGCACGACCTGGCACCTACCACCAGTACCACAGTTACGCTGGCGCTCGGCGATGCACTGGCGGTGGCGCTGCTGCAGGAACGTGGATTTGGGAAAGATGATTTTGCCAAACTGCATCCCGGTGGCGCGCTGGGTCGCAAGCTGCTTACACGAGTGCGTGATGTGATGGTTGCCAAACCGCTGCCTGTCATTGGCGCGAACGCCACCATGCGCGAAGCAACAGTATGTCTGGCTGGTCAGCGCGGTATCGCTGTTGTTGTTGAAGGCGACCGGCTGCAGGGCGTCATCACCGCCGGCGATCTCGCGCGCCTGCTTGAGCGTGAGGCCGATCCAATGACTGTACCGGCGGCCAGCGTTATGTCGCGTGCACCGCGTACGGCGCTCGACAGTGAACTGGGAAGCGCGGTGGTGTATCGCATGGAAACGTTCGGCGTGATGGCCATGCCGGTTCTTGATGCTCACGATTCACTGGTAGGTATTGTGCATTTGCATGACCTTATGCGCGCGGGGGCTGTATGAGCGCGCGTCTTCTGCTCGCACCCTCGCTGCGCGCACGCGGAGCGAAGACGCGTGCGATGCTGCTGCTCTCAGTTGGCCTGATCACAACGCTGGCTGCGGCCTGCGCCGATCCGTCTGGCACCGCGCCGCGCACAACGACTGACAACGTGATGCCCGATTCTGCCGAACAGGTCGGATGGGGGATGGTGATTCACCTCACGGGCGAAGGTGTGTATCAGGGACGCCTGTTGGCGGACAAGATGTACACGTACGAGAGTGGCCAGCGATACGAACTGGAACGCTTCAACGTGACGTTCTATGATTCGCTCGGTGCGCAGGACGCGGTCATGACCGCCAGCGAAGGCACGTACAACGTCCGGCTCAACCGCCTCGAAGCCCGCGGGGACGTAGTGATTTTGCGAACAGACAGCACACGACTGGAATCTCCGCGCCTTGTGTACGATCAGCTGCGCAATCAGATCTTCAGCGACACGTCATTCATCTTCACCGATCCGCCCAACAAGCAGCTCACCGGCATTGGCTTTGAGACGGACCCGCAGCTCAATCAGTTCCGGACGTTGCGGAACGCCAAAGGCGTGGTGCCGGTGAAAGTGGAGACTCCGTGAGCAGGCGTAGCAGGGACGCGCGAATGCGCAACGTACGCTCGCTGAACGCGGAGTTCACCCGCGACGGTAGCAGCAGCAACAAATCCGCACGTGTCGTGATGATCGGATTCATCGCGCTAAGCGTATTTTCTGCTGGTTGTTTTCGACGTTCGGCCGCACCACCAGCAGAACCGCCCATCGGTGCGGCGGATTCGCTGGCCATGGCTGACTCAACACCGCTCGACTCAGCCACGCTCGACTCCATTGCACAAGCTGCACGCGCGGCCGCATTGGCGGATTCAATAAGGCGTGACTCGGTAACGGCCGATTCGATCGTGCGGGCGGCCGCCGACTCTGCGCGCCCCGATTCGGTATTGCGGGCAGCCGACAGCGTTCCTAAACCAAAGGCGCCGGCAGCCAAACCACCGGCCCGCGACTGTCTACTCGACTTCAATGAAAGCCCGCCGGAATCGCGCTTGTGGTACTCGCGCGTTGGCGAGAACTCGCAGAATCTGTTTATCGGCGGTGGTGTTGTGGCCCGCTGTCAGGGTGATCCACAAACCATTCGCGCGGACAGTGCGGAGCAGTATGAAAGTGCCGGTTTGCTGAATCTGATTGGTGGCGTGGTGTTCGACGAGCCCGGCAAGATCCGTATGACATCGCAGTCCATGTCGTACTTCGCGGATGAAGACAAACTTGTCGCGTACCAGAATGTGGTGGCCACGGATATTGAAACCGGATCCACATTTTCCGGTCCCATCATTGAGTACTATCGGGCGACGGTGAATCGTCCCGCATCACGCATGTACGCGCCGCAGCGGCCTACGTTGCGCCTGATCGAAAAGGACTCCCTGGGACGGGCGCTTCCGCCAGTCACGATCATTGCCAATCAGTTTGAGGCCATCGGAGACACGGGCATTGTGGCGTGGGGCACGGTGCAGATCAACCGTGAGGGTATTCGTGCCGAGGCCGATAGCGCGAGCTTTGACAAACTCAATGAGAACTCGCGACTCATTCGCAATGCGTCCATTGTCTCGCTTGATACGGCACAGCCATTCCGGCTCGTGGGCGACTCCATTGATCTTTTCAGCACCGATCGTGTCATTGAGCGCGTGGTCGCGCTGCACCGCGCGCAGGCCACCAGCAACGACGTCACCATGCGGGCTGAACGCGTCGAAATGAAGCTCGAAGATCAGCAGGTGAGGGAAGCCTGGGCCTCGGGCGCGGGCCGCTCTTACGCACAAACCACGTTGCAGGAGCTCGAAGCCGACTCGCTGGAAATCCTGATGCCGGGACAGATCCTGACGCGCGTCAACGCCGTCGGTCGCGCGCTCGCCAAGGGCACACCTGACACCGTGCGCATTGCCGATCCCGAAGAAGATGTGCTGAGCGGGGACACCATCGTGGCGGAGTTCGATACCGCCACCACAGCCCCCGATACAGCGGCCAAGAGCATTATCCGGCGTGTGACGGCCATTCTCAATGCCAGCGCCCTGTATCAGATCCCGTCCAGTCGTGGCCGCAGCTGTCCGCCGGCGATCAATTACTCGCGCGGGCACAAGGTGGTGGTGGACTTTGATTCGGGATCAATCCAGGACGTCACGATTGATAGCGCGGCATCGGGCGTGTATCTCGAACCCACCACCGATTCGTTGGTTGACACCACCGTGGTGGGCTGCGTACTGCCCGATTCGGCGGCCAGGGATTCCATGGCTCGCGACTCTGTGCGTCGGGATTCGGTGCGGCGCGATTCAGTAGCTCGTGATTCGGTCGTGACCAGACCGCCCGACACTTTGACACAGCGCTCGCTACGTTTCAGTGAGCCCGCGGCACCATCGCCGGGCGGGCCAGCCGTTCCTGCCCGCGGAGCGGTTGGCTTGCCAACCCTGTCCCTCGACCGCTCACCTCACCGACGCTGGCGTACGTGATGACCGATACCGTTTCCACACCCAATCACCAAGAAGAATCGCTCGACGCGCTGCTGGAGCGCCTGAGCGAGGGCGACGTCACGCACGTCACGACGTTGCGGGCGCTGCTGATTGCGTCGGGTGCAGAGGGCAGCGAGTATGCGCCGTCCGGAGAAGTGTCGGCGCCGCTTCATGCCGTCGCCACCGCCTATCGCAACCTCAAGCTGGCGGCCCTACAGGCCGAAGGGCGCGACATCGCTTCGGCGGTAGATCGGTTGCACGACGAGGACGTGCGCCAGCATCTGGCCACCGTCGTGCTGCCCGCTATGGCCGCCGATGGACTTGTGCTGCTGCCCTCCGAAGAACCGTCGGCGCCCGACGCCATTGTGCGCCTCACAACGCCCGTGCAGCGGCTGTTTGGAGAAGCATCGTCGGGTGGGTTGCTGGAGCGTCTCAAGGAAATTGAGACGCAGCGAGTGGTGCGTACCATCGCCACTGGGCCGGTGCACGTCGAAAACGGCAGCGAGCTTTCGGCCGAAGGGTTGGTCAAAATGTACAAGAGCCGTCGCGTGGTGAACGACGTCGCCGTGCGACTCAAGCAGGGCGAAATTGTCGGGCTGCTCGGCCCCAACGGCGCTGGCAAAACAACCACGTTTTACATGATTGTCGGGCTGATCGCGCCCATGCTCGGCAAGATCATGCTCAACGGGGAAGACATCACGCGTATGCCCATGTATCAGCGGGCGCAACGCGGCATCGGATATCTGGCGCAGGAGCCCAGCATCTTCCGGAAACTCTCGGTGGAGGACAACATACTGGCAATCCTCGAGACGCTCGACATTCCCAAGGCGGAACGCCTCAAGCGATTGGAGCTCTTGCTCGACGAGCTGAAAATCAAGCACTTGCGACGCAGCAAGGCATTTCAGCTGTCTGGCGGCGAACGGCGACGTCTCGAAATCACCCGGGCGTTGGTCACTGAGCCCAAGTTCATGATGCTCGACGAGCCGTTTGCCGGCGTCGATCCGATTGCCGTTGACGATATTCAAAAGATTGTGGCGGAGTTGCGGTACCGCGGTATCGGCGTCCTGATTTCAGACCACAACGTGGAGCAAACACTGGACATCGTGGACCGCGCGTACATCATGTATGACGGTCAGGTGAAGTATTCGGGAACGGTTCGTGATCTGGTGTTTGATGACAGTGTATCGCGCATGTATCTGGGCCCCACGTTGACGGCGCGTCTCAGAGCGCGGTTCGCGGAAAACGTCGCGGAGGCGACTGCGTAAATGAAAACGGGGTTGCAACAGAGTACGTCGCTCCGTCAGGAGCTCAAGATCAATCCACGCCTGTATCAGGCGATGGATCTGTTGTACATGCCCCTGCTCGATCTGCAACAGCACCTCAAACAGGAACTGCTCACTAACCCGTTCCTCGAGCTGGTTGAGCCGGACGACGAAGAAAGCGAATCGAACGACGAGAACGACGACGTTACCGAACCGGAAAATCTCGTTGAAGCTGATAAGACCGCTGAGGCGGAGCCGGAAAAGTCAGGCGATGATGACATCGACTGGGAAGGTGTGCTGCTCGACGGGTTTGAAACCGGTGGACAGCGCGAAGAAAGCGAGCAGCGCGAGTGGTACGAGCCCGTCACCGTGGCCGTCTCCGATCTCGCCGATCACCTCTCGGAACAGATCGCGTTGCTGGACCTCACGCCCAGGCAGGCGTTGCTGGCCGAAGAGTTTATTGGCAACATTGACGAAACAGGGCACCTGGCCGCGTCACTCGAGCAAATCAGGGATGGCGTCAACGAAGTACTGGTACGCGCCGCCGAAGAGTTGGACATGCCGCCCGCCGATGCGTTCACCGACGACGAAGTCACGTCGATGCTGCGTGTGGTGCAGGAGCTTGATCCACCGGGCGTTGGTGCGCGCGACCTGCGCGAGTGTCTGTTGCTGCAGCTGCGTGCGCTGGGTGCCGAAGGGTCGCTGGCGTGGCGTCTGGTTGACGAAGCGTTCGAAGAACTGATTGCGCATCGCTGGAGCGAGGTGAGCAAGAAGTTTGCGATCAATGCCCAGGAAGTACAGAACGCGGCTGACGAAGTCTCCCGGCTCGATCCGAAGCCTGGCCTTCGGTACTCCGCCGGCAGCGACGATTACATCATTCCGGACCTCGTCATCGACAAAATCGATGGCCAGTATCACGTGTTTCTGAATGATGGCAACTTGCCGCGACTTACACTCAGCCGTTCCTATCAGGAGCTGGCGCGCGATCGCAAACGCTTTGACACCGAGAGCAAGGATTTTATTGCGGCCAAGCTCAACTCTGCCAACTGGATGATTCAGGCCATTGAGCAGCGCCGTCAGACCATGCTCAAGGTCATGAACTTTATTGTTGATCGGCAGCGTGATTTTTTTGAACGCGGTATTCAGTATCTGCGTCCGCTCACATTGCGCGAAGTTGCTGACGCCGTAGGCATGCACGAATCCACCGTATCGCGGGTGACCAACGAAAAGTTTGTGCAGACACCGCGTGGTGTCTTGCCGCTCAAGTTTTTCTTCTCATCAGGACTGTCCACGTCCGACGGCGATGATGTGTCGGCGCGCGGTATCCGGGATCAGATCGAGAAGCTGGTGAGTGGTGAAGACGCGCTCAATCCGCTTACCGATCAAGCCATCGTTGAGATTCTGTTGCGCACTGGTGTGCAGATTGCGCGGCGTACCGTGGCCAAGTATCGCGACCAGTTGGGCATCCTTCCGGCGCGCATGCGCAAACGGGTATAACGCGTGTCGTCGCTTACCGCACCAGCTGACTTTGCTGATGCGCCGCGTGCCACGTCTGCGCGGCCGACACTCGATGTCAGTGTGCTCGTACCCGCCAAGGACGAAGCAGAAAACCTGCCGCTCTTTATGGAGCTGGCCGAGGCGACATTTGCTGCGCACGGTGCCACGTATGAAGTGGTGGTTATTGATGACGGCTCCAGCGACAACACGTGGCCGGTGTTGCAATCACTGCAAGAGCGCTATCCGTTTTTGCGCGCGGTGCGACATCGCACGCAGCGAGGTATTGCCGAAGCACTGCGTACTGGATGGCTGAATGCGAAGGGCGATGTGTTGGTGTTCTACCCGGCCGACCTGCAGTTCAAGCCCGAAGATATTCCCAGCCTGGTGCAGCCGATTCTGAATGGCGAGAAGGACATGGTCACGGGATACAAGCAGGGCGTCTACGAAAAGGCGTTCGTTTCAAAGATTTACAACGGACTCAGCCAACGACTGTTTCGTGTGTCGGTGCGCGATCTCAACAACGTGAAGGCGTATCGTCGCGAGATCATGGATGCGCTGCCCATGCGGCCCGACTGGCATCGCTACATGATTGTGCTGGCGGCTAATCAAGGCTACACGGTTGGTGAAGTACCGATTCCGCTGTATCCGCGTCATGCGGGGCGGTCAAAGTTTGGGCTCAGTCGCATTCCCATTGGCGTGCTCGATATGCTGGCGGTGTGGTTTGAGCTGCGATTCGGGCAAAAACCATTGCTCGCATTTGGCATGATGGGCGCGGCACTGTTCGCCATCGGCACGCTTGCCGGCCTGGGCGCTCTCGGCTGGCTGGCCGTGACGGGACTCGGACAGAGGTGGGTGTGGACACTCATCCAGACCTGCCTGGTGCTCGGCTCCATCTTCTTCGCGACTGGATTGCTCGGTGAGCAGATCGCACAGCAGCGCGCCGAGCTGCGTGATGTGCGGCGCGCGCTCGACGAAGTACTCGCCGATCGGGAAGCCGTTCGCGCTCGTCGGGACGATTGAGCGCCGTCGCTGTGACTCGCGCACCGCGCGTTCTGTTTGTCACGCACAACTTCCCGCGCTTTGCCGGCGATACCGCTGGATCGTTTGTGTGGCGACTGGCCCGCGCACTTGTAGATCGTGGTGCCTCCGTACACGTGCTCGCACCAGCCGCCGTCGGATTGCAGGAGCACGAGCTGATTGACGGCGTCTCGGTACAGCGCATCAGATACGCCAGTGATGAGC
>JBBSPO010000005.1:0-32731 GCA_038258695.1 Gemmatimonadales bacterium
CTTCGCGCCATCCCAGGAACAACCACACCAGCGCCGTCACAGACAGCGTGGCAATCGCCAGATGCAGAATGAGCTCCGATGCCTTTTCAGCAGCCGTCTCACCGTAGTCGCGCGTGATGTCCACACGCATACCTTCCGGCACTACGCGACCACGCGACTCTTCAAGTCGCAGCACGGCTTCGTGTGCAACGGTTGTTGCGTTGGCACCGGCGCGTTTGGCGACCGCGATCGTGACCGCCGAACGTGGTACATCGCCACCAGCGGCCGTGGTGACGTACGACGTTGCTTCACCAAAACCATCGGTAATGGTGGCCACATCACGCAAGGCAATGGCTCGCCCGTCACGTACAGCCACAATCACGTCGCCCACATCACCAGCACTGGCAAACGCTGCGGAGACATCGACGCGCACTGTCTGATTTCCGGTGGCAAACTCACCCGCCTGCAAACGCGCGTTCGCACCCATCAATGCCTGCGCGATTTCACCGGGCGTGATCCCCGTGCCCGCAAGCCGGGCCGGATCAATGCGCACGTCCACCTGCCGAGGCGCGCCACCTACCAGAAACACCTGTGCCACATCAGGTACGGTGCGTAGCTCTTCGGCAATATGCGCGGCAACTTGTCGCACCACACCGGGTTCCGCGTTAGCGTCGCTTACAGTGAGTGCAAGAATCGGGACATCGTCAATCGCGTGCGGACGCACCAGTGGTGGCGGCGCCGACATCGGCCAGCGGTCCATGTTGGACTGCACCTTTGCATGAACCTTTGAGACACTCTCGGTCTGGTTTGCGCCCACGGCAAAACGCGCCGTGATCATGCCGCCACCATCACCGCTCATGGAATACACGTACTCCACGCCCGGCACCTCGTAGAGCGCCTGCTCCAGCGGCTTGATCATCTGCTGCTCAACCTCTGCACTTGTGGCACCTGGCAGGGCCGCAAACACATCAATCATTGGCACCGAGATTTGCGGCTCTTCTTCACGCGGCGTGGCGGCCAGTCCAATCCCGCCCACGAGCAATGAAGCCAGCGTGACCAGCGGCGTGAGCTTGCTGTTGAGAAACGCGCGGGCCACCCGGCCAGCAATGCCAACACCGACTGCCGGTGTTGAATCGTTGGGCGTGCTCATGTGCGCTCCGGCGTCGCACTGTTTTCGGATGGCAGCGACGCATCGGGTACGAGCACCACATCACCGGTATTCACACCCGACAGCACTTCCACCAGTTCACCATAGCTGCGCCCTGTACGAATCCAACGACGTTCTGTGATGCCGCTCGCGCGGACCTGCACACCGGTGAGATCCCCTTCGCGTACCACCGCAGCGGCGGGCACCAGTCGCACGATACGTGACGCACCGGGTAGGTGCAGCGTGGCCGAGCCGCCGGTCGGCAACGCACCATCCGTGTTCTTTACCAGCACGTTTACGGTGAACAAACCGCCGCTTGGTGTGGCAACTACACCCTCAACGGTACCCGACGTTTCAGCGCCCTCAATAACAACGGCCACCGTCGCGCCTCGCGAGATCGTGCGCGCGTCATCCGGCGGCACCAACGCACTCACACGTAGCGTCTGTGACTGCAGCACGGTCACAAGCGGTGCACCTGGAGCGGCAAACGCCCCCGGATCGACAAAGCGTTGCGACACCACACCGTTGAACGGGGCACTCACACTGCCGTAGTCACGTACGGCGGCCGCTTCGGCCACACCGCCACGTGCCGACGCAACGGCCGCTTTCGCCCGCGCCAGCCCGGCCTCGGCAGCATCGAGCTGTGCCTTGGGGGCCGCACTGTCGGCAAACAGTGCCCGCATGCGCGCCGTTTGCACTTCTGCATCGGCCAGCATCGCTTCTGCCGCGGCCAAACCGCCGCTCGCCTGTGACGCCCGCGCGTCAACATCGCGAACGTCAAGGGAGACCAGCAGTTGTCCTTCGCGCACCATGTCACCCACCTGCACGTGCACTCTGGTAACAGTTGCCATGAGTTTGGTTGACAGCGTGCTGTTGAGCAGCGGCGCGGCCGTGCCGACCGCTTCGTTCATGTTGGGCATGAGCGAATCAATCACAGTCACTTCGGAATAGCCGGCTGCAACCGCGTCCAGTGCGGTTGTGGCGTTGGCTTCGGGAGTCGCATCACTGCTGCACGCGGCAATCGCCGGTACCGTTACCAGCACCAGCAGCGCCGAGCGCAAGGATATGGGCATGGAGATCATTGGTCGATCGCGTAAAGAGGGGTCAGATCAAGGCCAAGCGCGACGCGTTCGGCAGCAATCGCCACGATCACGTCGTGGCGGGCAGTGACAGTAGAGAGCTCGGCGGCAGCGCGCGCGGCGCCAGCACCCAGTAGTTCGGATACAGCGGCCAGTCCGCCGTCGTAGCGACGTTGCACCAGTCGCAGCGCTTCGATGGATTGCACATACGCCTGTTCAGCGAGCTCCAGACGCTGCATTGCCACAGAGCGATCAATGCGAGCGCGCGTGACTTCGAGGTCGGCCATCGCCTGTGCGCCATCGGCTCGCGCGGCGGCCGCGTTTGACTGGGCAACCGCGCGCTCACGATCGGCCAGCTCACCGCCGCCGCTGAACACCGGCACCGATACCATCAGGCCTGCCGTCCAGAACGGCGAGCCGCCAAAGGGCGTGCTGTTGGACGCCCAATCAGATCGCACCATGGCTCCAACCGTGGGCAGCCAACGCGCGTTGGCTCGCTGCACGTTGGCGCGGGCTGCAGCGGCGCCAAGCTGCGCGGCTTTCACGTCGGGACGCGACGTGCTGGTGGCAGCCGTCGAAATCGAACGCACTGATTCGGCACACAGCTGTGTAATGCGCTCGGTTGATGCCATCAGGACCGGGAGCGCGCGCGATGTATCGTTGGGCGCGCCCATGTGCACCGCCAACGCCAGTCGCGCGACAACGGCCTGTCCACGAGCCGTTGCACGCTGTGCCTGGAGCTCGTTCAGCCGTACCTGCGCCAACAACATGTCGGACCGCGTGACAACGCCGTTTCGCTCAAGCGTTTCTGTCTGTCGAACGGCGGCTTGTGCCGCCGCTACGGCCGAGTCGAGCGCGGCCACGCTGGCTCGGGCCACCACGGCGCCGAAGTAGGCCCGCGTAGCGTCGAGCAGTGCGGATTGGGTTTGGCGCTCGCTCATGGCCAATCCAGCCTCAGCCGCCAGGGAAGCCGCTCGCCGTCCCAACAGCGCTTGCGGCGCCAGAATGGGCTGTTCGAGCACCAGCGCGCCGGTCACCAACGAGAGCGCGTCTGGCCGATTGAGACGGGCCGGATCGAAGTTGGCCGCCGTCACGGTGCGCTGCCTGAGCAGTCCGCCAAAGACGCCAATCGGGTCGGTGGTGCGTGCCGCGCCGCCTTCGATACGCAGCTGCGGAAGAAAGCCGGGCAGGGTAGCGGTCACATCGGCGGCGGTGGCGCGGGCATCGGCGCGGGCGGCCCGGGAGCCGTATCCATCAGCCGAGGTCTGGGCGAGCACGTCGGCCAGCCGAAGCGGTGGCGCACCGCTTTGAGCGATCGCAGGCGCGGGTAGCACCAGCCCGATCGCGGCCGCCAGCAGGCCGCCCGCGACTCCGGCAGGCCGCAACAAGACACGGAAATAAGATCGTATAGTCATACGATCAACTAAACAGTAGACTATTGGGATGTCAAGTGAACGGGCTGTGGGCCGGCCGTGCGGGTTGGCGGGCTCGGCACCTGCGCCGTACTTCGTCTGGGCAATCCGTTGCCACAGCTTGCACAACTGCCCTAGCTTACCCGCTCACCTTCACACCAACACGCCGTGAGCCACCCGACATCGACAATCGCCAATCTGCATGCCCACGTGGGCGCCACCGTCACCGTTCGCGGGTGGGTTACCCACGTGCGTTCCAGCGGCAAAGTCGCGTTTGTGGTCATGCGTGACGGATCCGGCATTCTGCAGTGTGTGCTGGTCAAGTCACAGGTGCCGGCCGAGGCCTGGGAGCGATTTGGTACACTGACTACCGAAACCTCGGTGGCCATTTCCGGCGAGGTGCGAGCGGAAGCCCGGGCGCCGGGCGGGCATGAGTTGGGGGTGACTGAGCTCGACGTAATTGGTGCCAGCCCACTCGACTATCCGATTCAGCCCAAGGAACACGGCATCGACTTCCTGCTCGACAACCGGCATTTGTGGCTGCGCAGCCCGCGTCAGGCCGCCATCATGCGCATCCGGCACGAGATGGAGCAGGCGGTGCACGACTTTTTCTACGCACGCGATTTCACGCGCTGTGATACGCCCATTCTTACCGGTGCGATTGGTGAACGTGCGGGATTGTTTGCAACCGAGTACTTCGACGAAGGCATGGCCTATCTCGCGCAGACGGGGCAGCTCTATGGCGAAGCGCTGGCGGCAGCGCTGGGACGCATCTATACGTTTGGACCCACCTTCCGCGCCGAAAAGTCAAAGACGCGTCGTCATCTCACCGAGTTCTGGATGATTGAACCGGAGATGGCATGGTATGACTCCAACGACAACATGAAACTGCAGCAGGAGTTTGTGCAGTATCTTGTGGGACGCGTGCTCGAACGCAAAGCCGAAGAACTCAAGCTGCTTGAGCGCGACACCACCATGCTCGAGAAAGTCACCGGTGATTTCATCCGGCTGGATTACAGCGACGCCGTCAAGCTTATCAACAGCAAAGGCAGCACCACTGAGTGGGGCGACGATCTCGGTGCCGAAGATGAAGCGCTGATTGTGGCGGACTATGATCGCCCGGTGTTTGTGATGAACTATCCCAAGCAGGCCAAGGCGTTTTACATGAAGGAAAATCCGGCTGACACGCGCACCGTATTGTGCGACGACCTGCTCGCACCCGAAGGTTACGGCGAGATCATTGGCGGCTCGCAGCGTGAAGACGACTACGACCGTCTGCTCGCGCGCATCAAGGAAGAGGGGCTGCCGGTGGAGGAGTATGGTTGGTATCTGGACCTGCGGAAGTACGGCACCTTCACACACTCCGGTTTTGGCCTGGGACTCGAGCGCACTATCGGATGGATTTGCGGACTACACCACATCCGTGAAGTGATTGCGTTCCCGCGCCTCATGCATCGTCTGCGCCCGTAATCATTCGCCGCGCTTGACCTCGTCCCACAGTTCGTCCTGCTGCTCGAGTGACAGCTCGCGGAACACCAATCCCTTGGTTTCCGCGAGTTCTTCCATGTGGCGAAACCGACGCGTGAACTTGTGATTGGCGCCGTCAAGCGCGAGGCCCGCATGTACGCCCGCCTTGCGACACAGGTTCACCACAGAAAAGAGCAAGTCACCAAGCTCGCCTTCCAGCTGGTTTGCATCCCGTACGGCGCCCTGTTCGTCAATCCACTCACTCACCTCACGCAACTCTTCGCGCACTTTTTCAAGCGGACCGAGTGTATCGGGCCAGTCAAAGCCCACACCGGCGGCGCGATCCTGCAGACGGTGCGAACGGTGCAATGCAGGCAAGCCGGTGGCCAATCCGTCGTCAATAAACCGACGCGATTGCGCTTTCATGGTTTCCCAGTCGCGTCGCACACCGTCGCCGTACAAATGCGGATGACGGGCCCGCATTTTGGTGACCAGCGCTCCCGCCACGTCAGTGATCGCAAACGCACCTCGCTCTTCAGCAATCACGGCGTGAAAGAGCACTTGCAACAACACATCACCCAACTCATCGCGCATGGTCGCATCGTCGCCCTCGGCGATCGCATCATCAACCTCCGCCGCTTCTTCGGTGAGATACGGACGCAGCGATTGATGCGTCTGTGCCGCGTCCCATTCACAGCGCGCCCGCAAATCACGCATGAGCGCGAGGGCGTCGTCCAGCGTGTGTCGGTCGGCGGTGGGCATCGCAGCCGAAAGGGCGGTGTGCTCGGGTGGCATCTGTTGACTCCGGTTGCTGAAACGTCGGATGTATGGCGCGTGAGGCGCGGGACGACCTCCCGGTGCTTCGGGGGGTATGCCTGCGCATGACTGCGGCAATATACGAACGGGATTCCGCTGGGCGGCGATTCGTGCATCCGCGCGCGTGGTGTGTGATTGACCTCGACGCGGTGCGGCACAATGCGCGCGTGCTCGCCGCACGTGCCGGCGTGCCCATTGTGGCCATGGTCAAGGCAGACGCCTACGGACTGGGTGCCGAGCCTGTTGCCCGGGCGCTGGGCGCGCCCTTTGCCGATGATCGTGTGCACGCGTTTCATGATCGTGCGGCCACTTCGGCAACTGCCGCCAGTGCGACCACCGCGGCCAATCCCGCAATCCCAGCAACCCCGCAAACGGACGCGTCCGCTGCCTCGCTCTGGGCGCTCGGCGTCGCCACGGTGTCAGAGGCCGTTGCACTGCGCGACGCCGGCTGTGACGCACGCATCCTCTGCTGCTCACCACTGCTGCGCGAAGAGTTGCCGGCGGCGCTGGAGGCCCGCGTCATTCCGTCGCTGCACCGTGCTGAGGATATCCTCGCTTGGACCGCGCGCGGCAATGCGCCCTGGCATCTGGCAATCGACACGGGCATGAATCGCGCCGGCGTGCGATACACCGACACGTCGTCGCTCGCCTCACGCATTGCACAGCATCCACCGCAAGGCGTGTACACGCATTTTCATTCGGCGCAGATGCACAACGGATCGCGCGAAGTGCAGACACAGCGTTTTGCACAGGCGCTCGCGAGCTTGCCGCTGCCAACTGATACGCTGCTGCACGCGGCGAACTCATACGCCGTTGCTGCCTCACCCGAGGCCGCCGAGCGCGGCCCGGGAAGCGGCCCGGCAAACGCCGTCGGAAACGGAACGAGAAACGCCGCGGGGAACCCTGCGGAAAACCACAAACCCACCACACCACTCGCACTAGGCCTCGCGCGCCCCGGTCTGTCACTCTACGGCGTGCCCGCAAACTCCACATTGCCACTCAAACCCGTGCTGCACGTCTACGCGCGCATCGTCGACGTGCGCGACGTGAGCGTCGGTGAAACCGTAAGCTACGACGCCACCTGGACCGCCAGTCGCCCGTCGCGCATTGCCACAGTGGCCGTTGGCTACGGCGACGGCTATCGACGCTCACTGTCGAACGTGGGCCACATGCTGCTCGGGGCTCAGCGCGTGCCCGTAGTCGGCAATGTCACAATGGACCTCACCATGGTCGACGTCACCGACGTGCCGTGCGAGGTGGGCGACGTGGTCACCGTCCTGGGCCACGCCTTCGATACACCCGCCGCACCGCACGAGCCGGAGCTGTTGACCGTGAGCGACGCCGCTCAATTGGCGCGGCTGTCGCCCTACGAGCTGCTGGTGGGCTGGCGCTTGCGGCTGCCTCGCGTGTATCGAGAGAGCCTATGACAAACTCCTCTGACTCTCCCAGCCGCCGCGCGCTGCTGCTCGTGCTCGCTGGCGTGGGCATCGGCCCCGCGCCCGACACCGATTCCTACGGCGACACCGGCAGCGACACACTCGGCAACCTCGCTCGGCAGCAGGGCGGGCTCAATCTGCCAAATCTGCAGGCGCTGGGGCTGGGTTGTATTGCGCCTCTGCTGGGAGTCGAAGCCACGCCCGAGCCAAAGGCTGCCTGGGGCGCGGCGTTGCCCAACTCGGCGGGCAAGGATTCCACCACCGGTCATTGGGAGCTGGCAGGAGTGCAGCTGGCGCGCCCGTTTCCCACCTATCGTAATGGGTTTCCGGACCAGGTGCTGGCGCCATTTATCCAGGCCACCGGTCGTGGCGTACTCGCCAACTCAGTGGCCAGCGGCACGGCGGTGATTACCGAGTTCGCTGAACAACAGCGCGAGACGGGCCAGTGGATTGTGTATACGTCCGCCGATTCGGTCTTTCAGATTGCCGCCCACGAAGACGTGATCCCGCTCGCGGAGCTGTATCGCGCCTGCGAAATCGCCCGGGAACAGCTGGTACCCCCGCACGATGTCTCGCGTGTGATCGCCCGTCCATTCACTGGGTCGTTCGGGTCATACGTGCGCACAGCCAACCGCCGCGACTATTCGCTGCCGGCTCCTGAGGCCACTCTGCTGGACGAACTGGCGCACGCTAACGTGCCCCGTCACGGCGTGGGGAAGGTGGATGACCTTTTTGCCGGCCGCAATCTGACGTCGGTGCATACGCGCAATAATGAACATGGGGTGCGCGAGCTGCTAAACTGGTTGGAATCGGCTGGGCATGGGTTCTGCTTTGCCAACTTGGTAGATTTCGATCAGTTGTACGGGCATCGGAACGACGGGCCCGGATTTGCCGACGCACTCATCGCGTTCGACGCGGTGTTGCCGCGTCTGCTCGCAGCCCTTCGGGAGGACGACCTGCTCATTATTACCGCTGACCACGGGAACGACCCAACAACGCCCAGCACCGATCACTCGCGCGAGCGGGTGCCTGTGCTGGTGGCCGGCCCCCGCGTGCGGCCGGCGCCAATTGGTACACGAGACACTTTTGCCGACGTGGGCGCGAGCCTTGCCCACTGGTTTGGTCTGAGCTGGCGTGGCCGTGGCCGGTCGTTTCTGGCCGAGTGCGGGCTGTCGTGAGCGATAAAGAGCAGGCGCCAGAGTCAGCGGTCCCCGAAAGCTGGCTCATCGCGTCGGCGCGCATCTCGCAGGCCAACGCCCACGCGCCGTACTCCAACTTTCGCGTTGGGGCATCGATTGAGACCGCTGATGGTGTCGTATTCTCCGGCTGCAACGTGGAAAACGCGAGTTTTCCGGCTGGTGTGTGCGCTGAGCGCGGTGCATTGGCCGCGGCCATTGCCTCCGGCGCCCGTTCATTTACGCGTATTGTGATTGTCACCGACGCCGACGCCCCGTCGCCGCCGTGTGGAGTTTGTCGACAGGCGCTCGTGGAGTTTGCTCCTGCACTGGCTGTGATCAGTGTGGCGGCCCGCGGGCGCACTCAACGTTGGTCGCTTGCCGATCTGCTGCCTTTTCCCTTTTCGCCCTCCTCGCTCGCGCATGCCTGAGCGTTTTTCGCTGCTTCGTCCAACTCACGGCTGGTCCAACACCTGGTCTCTTCGCGCCCGGCGCGCTGCGGCCCTGCTGTTGTTGACCGCCACCGCTGTCACCACCACTGCCTGTACCGAGGAACTGGAGGGCGGGGGCGCATGCCCTGCGCTTTGTCCGCAGGAGCAGGCGCCGTTCCGGGACACGGTGCTGAACGCGATTGCGCTCGACACCACACTTGGACCGTTCCCGCTGTTGGGACTGTCTCCATTCGCGATGCTGTCATCGCGCGGTGATACGATCCAGACCAATGTCGTGCTGCGCTTTGACGAGCTGCGCTTCACCTTTGTGCCCAACGACAGCAGCGGTTCTCGTCCCATCACCGACATCGACTCCACCGTACTCAATGTGCGCGTGGACACGCTCAACTCGGTCATCAACGGCCCGTTTGTCATTGAAGTGTACGACGTCGACACCACACCCGCCGACACCGCAGCGGCCACGATACGCTCGCTGTTCCGCGCAGATCGCAAGATCAGCGAGCTGGCATTTGAGGGTCCGCTCACCACAGACTCGTTGCGCATTCCCATTCCCGACGCCTTCGTTGCACAGCGCATTGCCGACAGCGCGCGCGTGAGACTCGGATTGCGCATTGTCAGCGGCAGCAGTGTGATGTTACGGTTGCAAGCCTTCATTTCAGGTGCAGGTGATCCGCGACTCAGCTTTGATCCGGCTACCGACACGCTCTTCCGGCCGGTTGACATCGCGCCCAATACGCTGCTTGAAGGCGGCGTTGACGACGTACCGCTTGAGCGCTCGTACACCGTGTATGCACTCACGGTGCGCGGCTCTGAGCCGCCTCCGCCCAACACACTGGCCATCGGTGGATGGCCGGCCCGTCGTGCCTTTTTCCGCTTCGAAGTGCCGCCGCAGATCATCGATTCCAGTACGGTCGTACGCGCTGAGCTGTTGCTCACCCAGCGGCCATCCAGCGGCTCCGACCGTGGTGACAGTGTTGCCGTGCTGCCGCTGGTCAACGTGAGTACGACTGCGGTCACGGACTTGTATCTCGCCTCCGCGCTGTCGGTGGACGGTCGTCTGCTGGGCCTCGAAACGCGACGGTTCGTACCACAGGACAGCGGACAGCGAACCCTCAATATCGTGAACGTCGTTCGCAGCTGGGCCTCGCTCGACAGCACACTGCCGCGTGTTCTGTCGCTGCGTCTGACTGAAGAAGGTGCGTCGAGCGCTGAGCTGTTGTTCTACGATCTTTCCGCACCGGCCGCACTGCGTCCGCGGCTGCGAATTACTTACTTGCCGCGTACGGAGTTCGCGCTTCCATGATCGTGTCTGCCCGACTTCATCTGGCGCGCCTGTTCGGCTGCGCATCATTCGCGGTGCTGGCTTTGCCCCTGGCGCAGGCCCATGCGCAAGGCGCACTGAGCGCACAAGGGTTTGGCTATCCCAACGGCGGCATGAGCACGCGTGCACTTGGCACCGCAGGCGCCACCGGCGAGTTCGATTTGCTGTCTGCACGCAATCCTGCGGCACTGACGGGACTTGGTTCCACTGTGCTGACCGTGCAGGGCGAACCGGAATGGCGTTCACTGCGGGTGGGTGATCTGACAGAGCGTTCCGTGTTGCAGCGCACGCCGCTGGTTGCCGCCGGACTGCGCCTCAATCGCGTTGGCTTCCTGATCTCCAGCTCCACATTGCTCGATCGCAGCTTTGTGACCGAGTCACCCGGATCAACTATTATTGACGGAAATCCGGTGGCCACCACCGACCGACTCGAATCGCGCGGTTCCATAAACGAGCTGCGCCTGTCTGCCGGCTGGCAGTGGAAGTCGCTCGGGCTTGGAGTGGCCGCCGTGGCAGTCTCGGGCGAACACGACGTCGTGCGCGCGCGCAACTTTTCCGACACGCTCGCCTTCGGCAACGTGCGGGATTCCGCACGGCTTGGATTTCAGGGTATCGGCGCGGCGTTTGGTGTGAACTGGCGTCCTTCCGCCAATCTGCTGCTGGGAGCCAGCTACCTCATTGGTGGCGGCCTTGACGCACTGCGCAATGACGTGACGCTGGCTAGTGCGTCGGTGCCCGATCGACTGGGGCTGGGTGTGCTCTACGAGGCCGGTGCAACGGTTGTGGCGGCGTCGGTGGAGCAGGTTGGTTGGTCGGGCATGAACGGACTGGGCGGCGAAGCGGCCGTGGCGCAGGATGCGACCAATTGGTCTTTGGGTCTGGAGTTTCCCGTTGGCACGTTCCGGCGCGTGCCCATTCTCTGGCGGGCCGGATACGCGCAGCGCGACTTGCCCTTTTTGTTGCGCGATCTGCCGGTCACGGAGCGCGGGTTTCATGGCGGTGTGGGCATCCCGCTGGCCGGCGAGTTCGCCACGCTCGACTTCGCCGTGCGCAACGCGCAACGCCGTGTGAGCGGCGATGCGGCGCAGGAAACGGGCGTTGGATTCTCGGCGGCGCTGACCATTCGCCCTTAGCGAGCTGAGCGCTTAGATTTGTCGGGGTGAAGCAGATTCACCCTGACGGTAGAGCGTTGTGAGTTCTCGCACCCGGAGCCAGGCCGTCGCGGACTTCATGTCCTCGACGACCGGGTGCGCATTCACCGCAGAGCGCGACGATGCGTTCGGTCCTACTGGGTGGGGTAGCACACCAAAGCAGCGCCGATGCGCTGGGTGGGTATAGAGCATTGCCGCCGGATGACCCAGTTATGGACACGAGCACGCACCGTGATCGCGTGCTTTGTGACGCGCTGCCTGTCGGCATTTTCCAAAATGATGCCGAGGGGCGCTGCGTCTGGGTGAACGCCACCTACGCCGCAATGACCGGCCGACCGGTTGAGGCTGCGCTCGGCTATGGTTGGACGGAAGCGCTCGCACCCGAATCACTCGAACTGCTCCGGCGCGTTCAGGCATCGGTTCCGGAGTCGGGAGGATTTGGTCCTGAGAATGTTGATTTCATTCGACCCGACGGCGCGCGGCGCACCGCCAGTGTGCGCGTGGCCCCGATACGCACGGCGAACGGCACCTTGTCCGGTCATGTCGGTGTGGCGGCTGACATCACACAACGACGGGAAGAGCAGCGCAGTGTAGAAAACGCTGAGCTCCTGCTGCGCACCGTACTCAACGCGGTACAGGAAGCCATCGTGGTGCAGGACGATAGCGTGGCCATTCAGCTGTGGAATCCGGCCGCCGAACGCATTCTCGGGCTGAGTGCAAACGAACTGCTCGGCGTTACTCCCACGTCTCGCGAGTGGCACGCGTTCGACGCCAACGGACAACCGCTGGCCGACGATCAGCATCCGGCGATCGTCGCGCTACGTACCGGGAAGTCGGTGACGGGCATCGTCATGGGCGTGCACAAGCCAAACGGTGACCGTGTATGGTTGCGTGTGAGTTCACAGCTCACCACGCTGCTAGGCCGAGGATCCCGACAAGGCGTGGTGACCACGTTCGTGGATATCACCGCCGAACGAGAGGCCGACGAACTGGAGCGTCGCAATGCACGGCAGTTGCAGGCGATTACCGCCGCCGCACGCGATGCGATCTGTTTGCACGACGCGGACGGCACGTATGCCTGGCTGAGCGAGGGGGCGGCCGACGTGTTGGGCTGGCCAATAGCAGCGTTGATTGGACGCAATCCGTACGAGCTGTTTCATCCCGATGATATCGAGCGCATTCGGCGAGAATCACATCAACCGCTGTTGGCCGGATCTCGGGCGTTGTCCATCACCTATCGATTTCGTCGTGCCGACGGCACGTACACCTGGCTCGAAACAGAAACGGCGGTCGTGGCCGCTACCGAGACGGTGCCGATGCGTCTCGTTACCACATCCCACTCCGCCGACATACGGGTGGAGACGGACGCTCGTAACCAGGTGCGTCAGCAACTGGGTGGCGTGGTGCAACTTGCCGGACGCCTGGCGCACGACTTCACCAACCTCTACACCGTCGCACGCGCTCGACTCGAAATGGTGAGAGAGCGGGTGACTGGAGAGTTGCGGGAGGATGTAGACGCTGCGTTTGAGGCCATTGAACGCGCCGTCGCACTCACTCGCGAGCTGCGTGCGCTTAGCGGCAGTACCGAGTTGCACAGCGAAGTGTCAGAGCTCGGCGCACTCATGGCCGACCTGGGGGCGCAACTGTTGCGCATCGTGCCACCGCAGATTTCCCTGGATGTCAAGCTTCCCCCCCCCGACACCATGGTGGTGGTGGATCGTGTTATGCTGGGTGATGTGCTGCTGGCGATTGTGCAAAATGCCGTCGATGCTACGGCACCAGGTGGGAAAGTGGTGCTCTCGGCTGGCACCACGCAACTCACGTCGGCGCACGTAGACATGCATGGCGAAGTGGGTCAGGGGACGTGGGCTCAGCTGCGAGTAAAGGATCAGGGGCCCGGCATTCCGGGCGACCGTCTGTCTCAACTCTTCGTACCCGCGTTGTCGCACAAGGGCCCGTTGGTGGAAACCGGACTTGGGCTGCCCGTTGCACTCGCCCGCATGCGGCAAATGGGCGGGCATATATCGGTGACCAATCACACCGAAGGCGGGACAGAAGTGACGCTGTGGCTGCCGCTGGCTACGAGTCCGCGGCCGTTGACTGCAAGCGCCCCGCGCGTTGTGGCCACGACATCTCCGGGAGCATTCGCGATCCCCATCACGGATTCATCGGTGCCTCTGGTCGGCCACGTGCTTGTTGTTGATGATGATCCCATGGTGCTGCGCACTGCTGAACGCTTGATCGCGCGCGCGGGCTTCACCGTGACCGCAGTGCCCAGCGGCTACGACGCGCTGGCCGCGCTCGCCGCCTGCGACGCCCGTGGCGAACGGGTCGACATCATCCTGACAGATGTGGTCATGCCCGGTCTCTCCGGGCCGCAGCTCATCGCGCAGCTGCGCGAGGCAGGTGACACGCGGCCGGTGGTCTATATGTCAGGGTATACCGGAGACGCCCTGCCAGGCGCTGTTCGACCCACGGCCGGCGCGGTGCTGGTGAGCAAGCCGTTCAGCGGCGCGACACTCGTTGCCGCGCTGAGGGGAGCGCTGCCCGCCACCGGCCCTTTTCCGCCCGGACGGTCTCCCGCTGCCGCTGAGTGACGGGGGACAATCTGCGCGCAACGTTGAACCCCGGCCCTGCGACCGGCTATCTTGTAAGGATGTCCAGCACATCACGCCCCACAGTATACATCGAGACCTACGGCTGCCAGATGAATGTGGCCGACTCGGAGCTCATGTACGGCTCACTCGCCGCGCACGGCTATGACGCTGTCGAAGCGCCCGATGGCGCCGACGTCATTCTCGTCAACACCTGCGCCATCCGCGATCACGCCGAACAGCGCGTTATTGGGCGACTCGGTGAGCTGCGCCGTTTCATGAAGCCCAACTCCATTGTGGGCGTCACCGGCTGCATGGCCCAGCGACTCGGTCCCAAGCTGCTGGAAAAGGCACGTCACGTTTCGCTGGTAGTGGGACCCGACGGATACCGTGCATTGCCGCAGCTCATTGACAACGCGCGCAACGGCGAACGTGGAATCTTTACCACGTTCGATCTCGAAGAGCACTACGAAGATGTGATTCCGCGTCGCACTGATGTTGTGAAGGCATGGGTGCCTGTGCAGCGTGGCTGCGACTACCGCTGCACGTACTGCATTGTGCCGCAAACGCGTGGCTCCGAGCGTTCGCGTCAGCTGCACGAAGTGGTGCGCGAAGTGCGCCAGGTCGTGGAAACCGGCACCAGTGAAATTGTGCTGCTCGGCCAGACCGTCAACTCGTACAACGACGGCACACATGACTTTGCCGATCTGCTGCGCGCCGTTGGGGCCATTGATGGTGTGCGTCGTTTGCGCTACACGAGCCCGCACCCCAATGATTTTTCCGATCGTGTCATCGCGGCGCATGCCGAAGTGAGCGCCGTATGTGAGCACGTGCATTTGCCCATGCAAAGTGGCTCCACACGCGTACTCAAGCGCATGCTGCGTCGCTATTCGCGCGAAGAGTTTCTGGAATGCGTAGACAAGTTGCGTTCGGCGATTCCCAATTTGGTAATCACCACCGACATCATCGCCGGTTTTCCCGGTGAAACGGAAGAAGACTTTCAGGACACGCTCACCGCCGTCACCGCCGCCGGTTTCAGCGAAGCGTTCACCTTCAAGTTCTCACCGCGTCCCGGCACGCCGGCCACACGCATGCCCGCCGAAGAGATGGTGCCCGACGATGTCGCAGGTGAGCGCCTGCAGCGACTTATTCACACCGTGCGCTCGCAGTCACGCGAACAGAACATCGCACTACTGGGAACGCGCGCCGAAGTCTTGCTGGAACGCGTAGCCAAAGACGGTGAACTGCTCATGGGCCGCACACGCGACTGGAAAACCGTGCTGGTACCTGGCGATGCCTCCATGGTGAATACCTATCATCAGGTAGAACTCACCGGCACCACCGGCAGCACCTTCACCGGCACGTTCGTGCGTAATGATCAGCCTGCTCGCACGCCGCTGCCCATGGCCAGCTGATTACAGCACATACGCCGTCGCGAGGCATCACCGTCGCTCCGGCCACAAAGTGCCCTGAGGCCCTACGGCCTTGAAGCCTCGCCCTTTTCGTAAGCCGAACAGAGCACCAACGCCAAGCCAAACAAAGCCCCACCCGCAATCCCAACCGCGAACCAGCGGCACCCAATAGACCGGCCCCGCAACAAAACGATCACGTACTAATGAACAAGTAGGCGCACTGTACCACGTGCCCCGACTCGTTTACTTCGTAACCGCCTGGCTACTCGGCGCCTCGCTCGTCGCCATCGCCTACGGCGCCGCACGAGCCGGCTCTACGCCCGTGCCACCGGCCGCCGTCGCCCTTGTGGCCCTCCTGGCCCTCGCCAGCCTCGCCGCACTACTGCTCCACCTCTCAGAGCAGGCGCGCACCGCGACCGCCTGCCTCACCATCGCCTGCGCCTCTGTCCTCGTCGCCAATGCCGCCTGGCAACGTGACGCCCGCTGTCTGCACGCCCTCGGTCAACCCGACACCGAACTCGTACTACGCCTGCACGCCAACGCGCACCCCAGAGCCTGGCTGCGCGCCGACGCACGCGGCACCACTCCACCACTCACCGCCTGTCGGGTAGTCGCCACCGTCTCCGTGAAATCAGGCGTCGCACCCGCCGGCGCATGGGTGCGCGTCAAAGCACACCGCCTGTCATCTGGTCGCATGCTGCGCCTCGACGATGCAGAGATAACGCCCACCGGCGCCGTAGACTGGGTGCACGGATGGCGCGGTCGCACCGGCAATACCATTGACACACTCTTCGGCGAGCGCGCGCCACTCGTGCGGGCGCTGCTCGTGGCCGACTCACACGGTATTGCACCCGAAGTGCGCGACCGGTTTGCCACCGCCGGACTGGTGCATGTGCTGTCCATTTCCGGATTGCATGTCGCCATCATTGCCGGCGCACTGCGCACCGTTGGCGCCGCACTTCGCATGCGACGCAGCGCCGCCGAACTGCTCGCGCTCGCCGCTGTTGGTACATACGTGACGCTGCTGGGATTCCCCCCCCCAGCCACGCGCGCCGCCACCATGCTCACCGTGGTGCTGCTGTCCGGTCGACTTGGCCGACCTGTGCATCCGTGGACTGGCCTCGCACTCGGCGTGTGGGTGCCCGCCGCCGACCCACGTGTGGTGGCCGCGCTTGGCTGGCAGCTTTCGGCCAGCGGCATGGCTGCTCTCGTGGGCGCGCGATCCATGCTGCGACGCTGGCGCGTGCGTCCGTTGTTGCAGCCGTCACAAGCACAACGCGGCCTGTGGCGTACCACTGACAACGCCTGGCGACGGCTCAGAAACGCGGGCCCACGCTTGCACGGGTGGCGACTCGCAATCGTGCGTGAGCTCGCCGTTGGCACCGCCGCCAGCGTTATCACAGCACCACTGGTGGCGTGGGCTTTTGGTCGGGTGAGTGTGATTGCACCCATTACCAACGTGGTGGCCGCGCCTATTGTCTCGTTTCTGCAGCCCACACTGTTTCTGGCCCTGCTGCTCGCTCCGCTGCGTCCAGTGGCCCAATGGGTGGCCGACGCCGCTGCCGTACCACTCGCGGTGCTCGACTACATCGCCCGGTCGGCCAGCGATGTGCCGTACGCGTCGCTCGGTGTGGCGCCGGGCAAACTCACCGCGTTTTGCATGGGGATAATGGTCGCCGCATTCGTTGTGAGCACCGCACGCCGGCGTGTGCTGCCGCCACTCATGGTGGGCGCCACCGCGCTCGTGGTCGCCGTCTGGGCGCCGGTTGCCGCACGCGGGCCCGGGAAACTCGAAATCCACGTGATTGATGTGGGGCAGGGCGACGCAATTGCGCTGCGCACGCCGCGTGGACGCTGGGTGATTGTCGATGCCGGTCGCACGTGGCAGGGCGGGGACGCCGGACGTCGCGCCGTCATTCCCTACATTCGCCGGCTGGGCGGCCAGGTGGCGCTGTTTGTCCTGTCGCATCCCGACGCCGATCATGTGGGAGGCGCCCCCAGCGTGATCGATGCGCTGCGCCCCTCGCTCTGGTGGGACCCCGGGTTTGTGCACGGCAGCGGCGTATATCGCGATGCGCTTGCGGTCGCCGAACAGCGCGGCGTCACCTGGCAGCGCGTGGTAGCCGGTGATTCGCTGTCGCTGGACGGCGTGATGCTGCGTGTGCTCGGCCCCGATTCAGCATGGATGGCCAACGAAGACAACCCCAACGACGCCAGTGTGATTCTCATGGTGCAGCACGGACAGGTGCGCGCGCTGCTCACCGGCGACGCCGAGGTCGCGCAGGAAGCCTGGCTGGTAGAGCGCTATGGTGCGGACCTCAAGGCGAGTATTCTCAAGGTGGGACATCACGGTAGCAAAACCAGCTCCACCAACGCGCTGCTCGACGCTGTACAGCCGCAGATCGCGCTCATTTCGGTGGGGGCGGGCAACACCTACGGTCACCCGTCGCCTTCGGTTATGGACGCGCTGCGCGAACGGCAGGTGGACATTTTGCGTACCGACCGCGATGGTGCGATTGTGATTCGCAGTGATGGTCGCACGCTGGAACTGGAAACCCGACACACACAATGGACGCACGTGGTGCAATAGCGGATTGGATCGATGCGGTGTGGGGGCAGCCGTTAAAGCTGCCACCTGCGCTATTGGCGGCCTATCCCATGCTCGCACAAGCCAGGTGGAGGCGCGGCGGGTTTGCGCCACGGGTTGGCGGCTGGTGCCTGGGGCGGGCCACGGTAAGCGGAATCGCCCTTGGTAGGACCGTATTTCTGGCGCCCCATTGCGCACTCGATCCGTGGTTGCTCTTGCACGAGTTCGCTCACGTACGACAGTTTGCTCAGGTAAAGGTGTTTCCGCTTCGCTATCTGTGGCAGTCTCTGCGTCACGGATATCAGGCCAATCGCTTTGAGCAGGACGCCAACAACTTCGCAACGCGAGTTCTCGCCGAGCGTACTTCTTAATCGCTGAGGTCCGTTTCCGTGGTCAAGCATACCGCCACATCCGTCGTCACGATCGAGCGCTTCATCATTGAAGAAGAGCGCAATTATCCGGACGCCACCGGTGAGCTGTCGGGCGTTCTCTACGACATGGCGCTGGCTGGCAAGATGATTGCCAACAAGGTGCGCAGCGCCGGACTCGTGGACATCCTTGGCAGCGCCGGCAACGAGAATGTACAGGGCGAAGTGCAGCAAAAGCTTGATGTGATTTCAAACGAAATCATCATCAAGGCCTTCGATCACGGTGGACGCCTGTGCGCCATGGCCTCCGAAGAGGAAGCGGGCATCATTCAGATTCCCGAAGGCTTTCGTGCTGGCAAGTACGTCATGTTGTTCGATCCGCTCGACGGTTCAAGCAACATTGACGTGAACGTGCCTGTGGGCACGATCTTTTCCGTGTATCGCAAAATCACACGCGGTCCGCGCGGTGAAATGGAAGACATGCTGCAGCCCGGCCGTCGTCAGGTGGCCGCCGGTTACATCATTTACGGTTCCAGCACCATGATGGTGTACACCACCGGTCAGGGCGCACACGGCTTCACGCTCGATCCGTCCATCGGTGAGTTTTTGCTGTCGCACCCGCACATCCGCATTCCGGCGCAGGCGCGTTATCTGTCGGTCAACGACGCCTACGAGCAGGACTGGCCTGAGGCCACGCGCGCACTCATGCGTCGCTACCGCGGACTCGATGGAGAGCGCAAGGCGCTCAACGTGCGCTACGTTGGCTCACTCGTGGCCGATTTCCATCGCAACCTGCTCGGCGGCGGCGTGTTTGCGTATCCCAGCAATGCCCGCTCAGTCCGCGGCAAACTGCGTTTGCTGTACGAAGCCAATCCACTGGCGTTTATTGCCGAACAGGCAGGTGGCATGGCTACCGACGGCACGCGTCGCATTCTCGATGTGGACCCCACCGAGCTGCATCAGCGCACGCCGCTGTATATCGGCAGCAAGGATGAAGTGGAGACGGCCATCGAGTTTCTCGAAGGAGAAGACGATACGGCTCCGAAGCGTCGGCGTGAAGATACGGTGGTGGCGCTGAACGACTAAAACACCCACGGCAGCAGCTGCACCTGTTGGGTGATAAACACGTTCGGACCCTCGCCGCCAACAAACGCAAGCTTCGCGCCGCCCCATGCAACAAAGGCGCCCACGCGCGAGTTGCCACGCCACGGCTCGCGCAGCGCGCCACCTTGTTCGTTCACCAATGCCACGCCCAGCGAGGCGTGCGCTGGTCGCAGCAGGCCCGCTACGCCCGGCCGTCCCCATTGCTCGCCAAACAGATACACGCGCACTCCGCCCTCGAGCAGCGTCCACGCCTGCGCGCGCCCGTCAGACACGGTGAGATAGCTCGGCACGTACGATGCAATCAGCTCCAGCGGACTCGGCCAACCATCAGCGCTGGGTGCAAATGGCGGAATGTTCTGCGCTACATAGTTGAGCCCGATCTCAGCCACGTTCAAACGCGCTGACTCTGGTCCATACTTGCGCTCGTAGCGCGCCAGCTTTTCGAGGCTTTGCGCGAGCGATTCCGTTCGACGTACGCTATTGAATCGTCGCACAGGTGCGAGCAGTGCGTCAGCGCTGTCTTCACTGACACGCGCATCGAGCAGCTCTGGTATGAACTGCAGTGTGACCATGAGCAACGAGTCGATGGCAATGCCCTCGCTGGTGGTGAGCACAGAGCGCGCGCTTCGTGGCTTGTAACGTGCAATGCGCGACAGCGGCGCGTTGCGTGAGCCGTCAGCGGCTGTCCATGCACGGGCTACTTCGTCGATGTTGAGTGGTTCCAGCGCGGCGCGGGACAGACGGTCCAACTGGCGGGAGAGGATTTCATTCTCGACTGGTCGCACCTGCTGGAACTGTGCCACTCTGGCGCTCGCACGCACAGCGCCGAATAGCTCGCCGAGCGTGATCGATTGCTGAACGATGGACGACTGCGCCAACGCGCTGCGCGACAAACCGGAACCACCAACGCTCAGCGCCAACAACACAATACAGCCGCTGCGAATCATTCGCGTGCCTTTCATCATGCCACCACCCAACCACGCAGCGCATCACTCTGCTGCGCAATGTATGCGTCCCACGAGTGAGGATCCTGCGGCGACACGATTGGAGCTGATCCGCTGAGTGCGGAGCCGCGCAATCGGTTCAACAGCTCGGCCTTGCTGGTCACGTCTGTGGCATTCTGCTTGACAACAATGGATTGCTGACCCGGAATATCCATGTACGCCCACGGCGCCCGGTGCCGAAAAAAGTGTCCGCCAACCGGATCGAGATCGCCGGTAATCGAGATCAACCGCTCGGTGCACAACACGGCTGTTCCGTCGGTGCGCACTTCCTGCGGGATGCTGAGCGCGTCCCCCTGCACAGTTTCAAGCCACCGCCGATTGGGCACCAGTTTGCCCAGGCGTTCGGCCACCGTTCTGATGAGTTGCACCGGCGACGCCATCAGAATCACATTGGCAAAGCGCACCTCATGCGACGCAGGCTGCAACACGTGCGTCGCAAACTTTGCCGCGTGATGCAACGCTTCGTACGTGTGAAAGCAGCCGAGTGAGTGCGCAATGATGGTGAGCTTCTGACGGTGTACTGGCACACCCGCTTCTTCACCGTCGTCGACAATCTGCTTGAGCTGCGCGAGGTATGCCTCACGCACCATGGCGCGTGCATTGCTGCTCAACACCGGCCAGAGAATGTCCCCGATGTATTCGGCCACCGTGTCCTGCAGCTCCGGATCAGCGATGGCCGTGGAGAGTGACTGGGTGGCCGCATCGAGCAGCGCTTTGGCTTGCGTTTTTTCTACCATCCAGTCGTTGAAGTGGTCGTAAAACAGTTGGTAGACCACCACGTTGTCGTCATCTGCTCCCAGCGCCAACTGCAGCCGCTGCATGAGTGCAGGGGAGTCGCCGGGACGCGAGTTGCCAATGCCGTGCACCAGCAGCACAGCGCGTTTACCAGGCCAGGGTTGCGATTGTGGTGTGAAGGGCATCGGGAGGGGGACAGGGCGGGAGTGAGTGGCGCGTGCCAACCAGAACCTTTCGCCTGAACGCGCAATGCGCAATTGGACGTTTGCCCCATGTCACGTGTGCCGGTACGTTTCGCAATGACCTCACGCAGAGATTTCCTTCGCACAGGCACACTGGCATCGGCGGCGGCGCTGGCAGGCTCAGCCTTGCCGCGCCCCGCATTCGCGGCCGATTTGCTGCCTTCGGCGCCCGCTCCGTCCGCACCGCGTACACCGCGCACCGGAGCACCTCGCGACGTTGCCACCGATGAAGCGTATTGGCGGCTGGTGGCCGCACAGTATCGGATCACCGATCGCGCCACCAACATGGAGGCCGGATATTTTGGCATGATGGCGGCCCCGGTACTGGCGGCACATCACGAGCACATTGATCGGGTCAATCGCGAAAGTTCAATGTTTGCGCGACGCGACTTTGCACCACTCATGGCCAACGCCCAGCTTCGTACTGCACAAGCGCTGGGAGTGACGCCCGACGAACTGGTGTTCTCGCGCGGCGCCACCGAAGCGTTGCAGGCACTGATTGGTCAGTACAAGAACGTGGAGTCTGGCGATACGGTGATGTACGCCGACCTCGATTACAACGCCATGCAGTGGGCCATGAACGCGCTGGCACAAAAGCGCGGTGCAACGGTGGCCACGCTCAACATCCCCGAGCCGGCCACGCACGACAACATCCTCGCGGCGTACGCGCAAGCCTTCAGCGCGCATCCGCGTACGAAGCTGCTGTTGCTCACCCATTGCAACAACAAAACCGGACTCATTCATCCTGTGCGCGCCATCGCTGACCTGGCCAAAGCGCGTGGGATTGATGTGGTGGTTGATGCGGCGCATTCGTTTGGCCAGGTACCGCTCGCGCTGCCAGAGCTGGGTGCCGATTTTATTGGCATCAACCTGCACAAGTGGATTGGCGCACCAGTTGGTGTAGGTGCCATGTACGTGCGCGCAGGTCGATTGAGTGCGCTTGAACGTGCGCACGGTGACGAGGGTTCGGAACAAAGCATCGCCAGCCGGCTTCATACTGGTACGATGAACTTTGCCAACATCATCACCGTGCCCGACGCGCTCGACTTCCAGGCCACTATTGGTATTCCCAACAAGGCCGCGCGATTGCGCTACCTGCGCGATGCGTGGGTCAATGAGGCGCGCAACATTTCTGGTGTCGACATTCTCACTCCTGACGACGAGCATCTGGTTGGTGCCATCACCGGATTCCGTCTCAAGGGACAGACATCTCGCGAAGCAAACGCGGCTCTTTCGCGCACGCTCTTTGAGGAGTTCGGGATTTTCACGGTTGCCCGCAACGGCATTGCCGGTGGCGATTGTGTCCGTGTCACCCCCATGCTCTACAACACGCCAGCCGACGCGGAAAAACTCGTGAGTGCGCTGCGCACCCTGGCGGCCCGTTGACGGGTACGATACTCAGTCTGGCCGCGTGGATTGTTGGCACCAGTCTGGCCGCAATCAGCGGAGTTGTTACCGCCAAGACCGCGGCCCGCTTTTACGGTGGACTTGAACGGCCGCCCTGGGCACCGCCAGCCTGGCTGTTCGGACCAGCATGGACGGTGCTTTACATCCTGATGGCCGTCGCCGCCTGGCGCATCTGGAGCGCCTTCGGGTTTGACGGCGCACGCAACGAGCTCATTCTCTACTTCGTGCAGTTGGCCCTCAACGCCGCCTGGAGCTGGTGCTTCTTTGTCAAACAAAGCGGACTTCTGTCAACGGTAGAAGTCTCGTTCATGCTCACCGCCGTCATCTCCACCATGGCCGCCTTCTGGCTGCGCGATCCGGTGGCCGGCATGCTGTTCATTCCATACGTCATGTGGGTGAGCTTTGCGACCGCACTCACCGTATCTGTGTGGCGGCGCAATCCCAGCATGCTGTAGGGCAACAGCAAAACCGTGACCACAGAGGCACCGAGACGCGGAGAACTACAAAAGATTTTTTAGTGGTTCTGTTGCAGTTCCACCATCAAATCACATCCGCGCCTCATACAATCGTGTCAAATCAGCGCGCAGTTCTCTGCGACTCCGAGCCTCTGTGGTAACGCTGTTCACCGCGTGCTCTGCGGTTCTTGGTGCTAGCTGTTGCCGAGAGCCACTCAGCGGTTTGCAGTGAAGTCGAGGATGGGCCGAGTCGCCGCCGTGGCAGACGTCACCGTCATATCACCACGCGCACCAATCGTATACACCCGCCCATTGTTGAACGAGACGTTCAACCGCCCGATTGACGCCGATGTCGACCCTGTGGTGCGCGTCACCAGGTTGTACACCCCACCCGGAATCGCCACAAAGCTTCCTGCCGACTGATACGCCACCGCGCCACCAATCGGGACCTCCGCCGACGTCTCCGTATTGGTGCCAAACAACGCCATCGGTTGCGAGTTGGAAATCGCGTTCACAAAGCGAACGTAGGCCACGTCGTAGTCGATCTCGGCCGGAAAATCGTCTTGCACCACAAAGCCTTCGACCGTCTTGCTGGTGGCGTTGTAAAATCCACTCTGGTAATACGAGTAGGCGCTGTTGGCGCTCAGCGAGGTGGAGACCGACGAAATTGGAAGGTCCTTGTCGGTGGCCGCCGAGATCCGGCCTGAAAACGTGTACTGGCCCGGATCAATGGCCGAATAAAAACTGCCTGAGCCAACGCCTCCATACGCCACGCCAACGGTGCTCTCGGTGCCATTCGTTGAGCTCACCGCCGTCAGTTTGGCGTCGTTGGCGTAAAAGTTCACCGACGGTGCACCAACCCCAAAGTTGAAAAACTTGATGCGGGATTCCGGCAACGTGCCGGTGATGTCCTGTACCGCTTCTTCCCCACATGCCGTGAGGGCCGCAGCGCAGAGTATCAATGCAAAAGTACGAAGTGTGGTCATCGCAGGGTTACGGTTGAGTGATCCAGAGCGGCTTGGTGTGATAGTCATCGGCTCTGGCGCCGATGGCATCCAGTCCGGGAATGTTCCACACGTACTCGGAGTTGAAGCGCGGGCGCACACGCTGCACGATCTTGCCACCATTGTCCGGGAACAAGGTGACAGGCGGCTCAAACCCCGGATACACTTGCCGGCCGCTGGCCGGATCGATGTCGGTATAGTTGTACCGTCGCATATCGAGCCAGAGTTCGTTGTGTCCCCACGCCCACTGTGCGATGTACTTCTGCGACATGATCTTCGTTAGCGTCAGTCCGGCTGGTGACGAGGGAACGATGGCCGTATCGGCCAGAAACTCGGCTTTTTCCGCCGCCGTAATTGGCGTGGGGGACTGTCCATCTTCATTGTTTCGTGCATTCACAAAATCAATGTGCGACGAGACAGCATTCGTATACGCCTGCAGCGCCGTCGCCTGATCATTCACGTTGACCGCTGCCTCCGCCTTCACAAACTGCAGCTGTGAGTACGTCATGATCGGCACACGAACTCCGTCTGAGAACAGATACCGACCAGGTGCTCCGATGCCTTCTGTGCCCGGATAGCCGTGGAAGTTGTTGGGACGCTGTGCCACGCTCAGTGCGCCAAACCCCACCACGTCGATATTCAGTCCACGGTATTCGCCATCGGGAGACGGTGCGAGCATGCGGCTCATTCGTGGATCCACCGCACCGCCGAATACGGTACCGTCCATGAGCCCGACCACAAACTCCGTCTGACGATACGACGGGTAGTTGCCGCGTGTCCGACCCAGGAAGTTGCGGTCGTTGTTGTTGGTACCGGGAAACTCCGACAGTGCGTCATCAGCGTTGTTCGCGAACGAGTTGTTCACCGCTTCAATCACCGCTGCCGGATCGTACGATGCCTTGTTGGAGAAGTGATTGAGATGCATGGCCTTGAGGCCATACGCAAACTTGAGCCATTTGGTACGATCGCCGTTGTACACGCGGTCGGTACGACCCAGATACGATTGATCAACGGCACCATCGGTACGCTGCAAGTTCGCGATGGCTTCGTCGAGCAAGCGGCCGATTTCCTCGTACACGAACTCCTGCGAGTCATAGTTGAAGCTGAACTTCGTCTGATCGATGGCCTCTTTGACGACGATCTCGCCATGCATGTCGGTGAGCACCTGCCAACCCCAGGCCTTGAGCACATACCCGACGCCCAGCAGGTCCCAGCGCTCTTCGGCTTCGGCGAGCGTCATCATGTCCACCAGGTTCTGACCAAAGCTCCAGTACACATCGCGCCACTGCTGCGCACCGTTATCGCTGCCCGGGTCGTAGCCCATGCGATCCCAGGTGCTTAGCACTGTTGTGGCCAGAAAGTACTGCTGCGTGTAGCGGCCGATAAAACGACCGTCCCACAGTGGAGACGTGCCCATCCAATAGAGCATCGGGGGCAAGTACAGATTGGCCGATACCGTTTGCGGCGCGTTGGGATTTTCGTTGACGTCGAGAAAGTCATCGCAGCCCGACACCAACGTGAGCGCGCTGGCCAGCAGCGCCACCCGTGCGATTTTCATGGAAGTACGCGGTAGCGAGGAGGGGGGCGTCGCGCGAAGAGCGCTCGCTGATTGCAGAGTACGCATGATCAGTACGCCACGCGGAAGCCAAACGCGAAGCCGCGCGGCATGGGGAAGTTGCCGTAGTCGATGCCCGTTGCACCAGACCCGCCCACGGCAGCGGTGTTGCCGTTGACGATTGGGTCGAGGCCCGAGTAGTTGGTGAGCAGGAACAGGTCGGTGCCGGTGACGAAAACGCTGGCGTCCCGCGCCATCAGGTAGCGCCCCGGCAGTGTCATGCGGAACGTGATGTCGCGCAGGCGTACCCAGTTGATGTCTTTCTCAATGAAGAGCTCTTCACTGATGCCGGCGTAGAACGCAGGCTGCACCGCGGGAATGACCACAATCGTGTTACGTGTGGGTGTCGCGCTGTTCTCCTTTCCGTCGCGCAAGACGCCATCAATCACACGCGGCACATCGCGATCGAGAGTGCGCGCGCTCAAGCCTCGCGATGTAAGAAACTGTTCGGTGGCGTTGAACACATCGCCGCCGCGCCGGAAGTCGAGCAGAAAGCTCAACGACATGCGCTTGTACCTGAAGGTGTTGCTCAAGCCCACGGTGAAGTCAGGCTGCCGGTCATATCCCGCGTCAATGAAGTCCGTTGTGCGGAACGGCAATCCGGTGGTAGGGTCGATCAGCAGTTGGCCGGCCTCGTTGCGTGCATAAAAACGTCCGGTCATCGAGCGCGTGGACAGTCCCGGTGCGGTACCGGCGCGCACATTGCCGTAGAGCCACGTGTCAGACACGTACGACTCCGGCAACTCGTTGGGCAGCTCCAGCACCCTGCCGCGTGCCCGATCAAAGTTGGCGAGCACATCCCACGAGAAGTTTTCCTTCAGAATCGGCGTCATTCGCACCGTGGCTTCAATACCCTCATTGCGCGTCACGGCGCCATTGAGGTTGAAGAGGATGAAGCCCGTTGAATAACTGCCGCGGATGTCGTTGACGATCTGATCCTTGGTTTGCTTGCGGTACGTCGTCAGGTCAATACCAAGTCGGTCTTCAAAGAAACTCAGGTCTGTACCGATTTCGTACGACCGCGCGAACTCGGGACGGAGTCCCAGGTTGGGGCCCGTAAACCCGTAGCCGTATCCACCAAAAGATGTTGTCTTGAACTCGAGCGACGGACGGAACGCATACGGCCGAGCGTCACGTCCGACTTCCGCGTAGCCGGCACGCAGACGGCCCGATGTCAGGTACTTGGTGAGCGCGGGAAATGCACTCGTGAAGACAAACGATGAGTTGACCGACGGATAGAAGAACGAGTTGCGCTCTTCAGGAATCGTTGACGTCCAGTCGTTGCGGCCGGTGACCGTCACAAACAGATAGTCTGCGTAGTTCGCCGTGGCGCTACCGAACGCACTGAGCAAGCGGCGCTGCGAAAGAATCGTCCGGTTCTGCCGGAAGTTTGTATTGTTGATGGAGACGAAGTTCGGGTCGAGAAAATCCTGTCCGGCCAGAGAGTTCGTCTGTGACTTGGTGCTCTGGATCGCGTTACCTACCAATCCCGAAATCGACAGGTTGTTGGTAACACGGATCGGATTCACGTTGAAGATATTCTGCACGTTGATGTTGCGCGTCACATCGTTCGCCACGTCAAGAATGCCGTTATTCGACTGGCCGAAGGTGCTTTCCGGGTGGCGCAAGATCAGGTTTTCGTTGGTGTAGTTATCCGACCCGATGTTGCTCCGGAAGTTTCCCCATGAAAAGGGTGTGATCACCAGTCCCACATTGGCGATCAGTCGTCCATTCGTTGAACTGACGCGATTTCTCAACACGTTGAAATACGGATTGTCCGTTTCTGCAGATGCGTTGAGCAGCGTCACGCGTCGGCGATTGCCGGCCGGCGTCAGAAAATCAGACGCATTGTCTGTCTGCGGCCACAGCAGCAGCCCGATGAGTGGACCGTTGTCGCCTTTGTACGCCTGTTCGTTGTCGGCCTGCGAATAGTTCAGCGACACATCGGAGCGCAGCCAGCTCGTGACCTGCGCGCCGGTTGCTCCGGTCAGTGTCACGCGGTTGTAGTCGGATCCGGGTACAACGCCTTCCTGACGATTCGCGGCCGCCGAAATACGGTAGTTCATGCGTGCGTCGTCAGAGCCACCGCTGAAGGACAGATTGTGGGCCTGCGTGAAGGCACGCTGGAAAAACCCGTCTACGTTGTTGAAGAACTGCGTTCCCGGTCGGTAAGGATCACCAAAGTACTGGAACGACCCCAACGCTTCGCCGGCAATGGACGTGGGCCCGTACACACGTTGCAGATCAGGTTCGGCACGTGTCTGGTCCATGCGGAAGTTGTTGCTGTAGAGCATCTCACTTGTGCCAGGCTTGCCGCGCTTGGTCGTGATCACAATCGCGCCGTTGGCCGCGTCAATGCCGTACAGCGCCGACGCTTCCGGGCCCTTGAGCACGACCATGCTCTCGATGTCTTCCGGGTTGATGTCGGCCGCACGATTGGTGAAGTCCACACCACGGTTGTTGAACGCATTGGGCGATCCCGGTGCGTCCGATGCGAGCACGTTGGTGTTCAGCGTCTTGTTGTCCATGGGCAGGCCGTCAATCACCATCAGCGGTTGGTTGCTGCTGCTGATTGAGCTGATACCACGAATGGTGATGGACGCCGACGCTCCGGGCACGCCGGACGTGCTGTTGACTTCGACGCCGGCCACACGCCCTTGCAGTCCGTTGATGAAGTTCTCACGTCCCGTCTGCGCAATATCCGCGCCGCTCACCGTTTGCTGTGACGTTCCAATGCTGCGGTTCACCGCCGTCTGTCCAAGCGCGGTGACCACAACAGCATCAAGGTTGGTCGTGGCTTTTTCAAGCTCCACGTTGATGATGCTGCCGCTGCCCGTCACGCGTGTCTGCGGCAGATACCCGATCAACCGGAACTGCAGCGTCACACCCGTCGCCACCGAGATGGAGTACATGCCGTCAGCGTTGGTTTGCGTACCTCGTGTCGTGCCTTGCACAATGACAGAGGCGCCCGCGAGGGGCTCGCCGGTCTCACGAGTCACACGTCCTGTGACTCTCGATTCCTGGGCCAGTGAAGGGGACGCGAAGAGCACCGTGCCAAAGAGCACCGCGAATATTCGTTGCTTCAACATGAAGGGGCCGGGTGGGAGGGACTGCACAAACGGGAACACGCTATGCGCATAGCCGTGCAAACAGTGATGCAAAACCCGACCGTCCGTTCAGGCCGGCCATACAGTCAGCAGCACGCCGCACACTCGCTTACCATATGGCCAACTTCGCATTCTGTCAAAGGTTTGACAGGATACTCGTAGTGTCTCATTACTGATGCACCTGCCGCTGTTGCGACAGGTGATGATCCGCGTTCAATAACCGACTATCGCACTCGGGTATTTACAGGCTTCCCGGTGCGTTGATGTGAGGACTGGTTGCTGTTCACAACAGCACGCGCGCGCATATCGTACTTGTCCCCCGCCGACAACTTGATAAACGGCGGGTCAGGCACCTTGTCACTGCCCGACCGATCGTGTACCGCCACCGCCGCCTTGCCGATCACTTCGAACGTGTCACCCTGCACAACAACAGCCGTGCCCTCTGAAATGCCGAGGCCAATGTACTGAGGAAACCGATCCATCACCGCGATGAGATCATTCCAGCGGTCACGCGTGTCGACATGTTGGTCAATGGCCGATCGCCGCAGAAAGTTGAACGCTTCCTGATGGTTGGGTTCGTCGGTCATCACGATGTGCGAACCCGCGGTTGCCCCACGCACCAGATACGCGCCCTGAATCGTTGCGCCCGCTGAGCTGCCACCAATCACACCGCCGCGTGCAAGCACTTCATGAAACAGGCGGTAGGTGAGTGTTTCAGCGTATGAATCCACGATGTTCCACTGCCGACCGCCGTTAAACCACACCGCGTCTGCATCGCGCAAGACAGCCGCAAATGAATCGGTGTCGGCCAACGCACGGTCGTGCGTGTGCAACATGTGCACATTGGTAAGACCACGTGCTTTCCACCCGGCCAGCACACGCTCAGCGTCGTAGGCCGTGGGTGTACCGTCTCGACCAAGATTCCCTCCAGCCGTGGGCACGACCACGATCTTTGCTCCGTCACCACCGGCCAGTGCAATGAATCGTTCCATGATGCCAGTGCCGTTGAGCTGTCCACCACCGGCAATCACCAACGCTCCCTTGGGCGGACCGTACTGTGTGGTTTCCTGTCCTTGCAACGCGAAAAAGGGCAGGGAGAGGGGGAGCAGCAGCTGAACCGCGCGCCGTGTGGTTTGATAGCGCAAACCAGGCTTTTCCGAACGTGACATGACAACTCCGGTGAGGACGGTACAGGATGACGGCAACCCGTCAACAAACTGGGTTGATCGACGGGTGGCAATCAAAACGCGGAAAGCGCAACGCAGCAACCGCAACGCAGCGCGCCAGGCCTAACGAATACGCGGCACCAACTCTACGAGAAATACCAACACACTGTTGGGCGGAATATTGGGCTTGTCTGCCGATTGATAGCCCATGGCCGGTGGTACCACCAGCATGCGCTGTCCCCCGGTTCTCATGCCCGGAATGCCGCGTTCCCACCCTTGAATCATCTGCATTTTGCCCAGCTGCACGCGCATTGGCGGCTGCGGCGGAACCAATGCGTCAAACTGGGTTCCGTCGGCCAGCCAACCGGCATAGTGCAGAAACACCTCGTCATCGCGAGTCACGGTAATCCCGTCGCCTACCACGATATCGCGGACGTACACACCCGACGGCAACCGACGCATGTTCGACAAGTCCACATCGAGTGCCGGCGCAAATGTGCTGGCTTCGGCCGTCACGCGCGGGGCCGATGCACAAGCCGACGCCGCAAGCGCAAGGCAGGCACACAATACCAATCGGGCGGACCAACTGCGGGAAACCACTGGACCATGGGTCATGAAACAGAAGCTAGTGTCACCCAGCCTATCCCGCTGCCTCGGTCGCCACTCTAGGTTACGTGCATGTCTGACGAACGCATGACCCCAGCCGGTATTCCGATCCCCGTCGCCGCCCGGCCGAGCGACACCACGTTGGATTATGCCACGGATCTGGGTGATCCGGGCGTGTATCCCTACACGCGCGGCGTGCAGCCCAACATGTACCGCGGGCGGCACTGGACCATGCGCCAGTACGCCGGCTTTGGCACGGCGCAAGCCACCAACGAGCGCTTCAAGCTGCTGCTCGCGGCCGGTCAAACCGGTTTGTCGGTGGCCTTTGACCTGCCCACGCAAATGGGGCTCGACTCCGACAACCCGCGCGCGCTCGGTGAAGTGGGGCGCGTTGGCGTGGCTATTGACACGGTTGACGACATGCACCTGCTGCTGGCCGACATCCCGCTCGACAAGGTGTCGTCGTCCATGACCATCAACGCCACGGCAAGTACGCTGTTGGCCATGTACATCGTGGTGGCCGAAGAGCGCGGGATCTCGCGTGACAAGCTCTCGGGCACCACGCAAAACGATATTCTCAAGGAATACATCGCGCGCGGGACGTACATCTATCCGCCTGCGCCATCGCTTGCACTCACGGCCGAAACGTTTCGCTTTTGCGCGACGGAAGTGCCGAGCTGGAATCCGATTTCCATTTCAGGTTATCACATTCGTGAAGCTGGAAGTACCGCGGTGCAGGAGGTGGCGTTCACCTTTGCCGACGGGTTGGCCTACGTAAAGCAAGCCCTCGAGACCGGCCTCAAGATCGATGAGTTCGCGCCGCGTCTTTCGTTTTTCTTCGCCGCGCACAACGACCTGTTTGAGGAAGTCGCCAAGTTCCGTGCGGCGCGTCGCTTGTGGGCCAGACTCATGCGCGAAAAATTTGGCGCTAACGACAAATCGTGCCGCCTTCGTTTCCACACGCAAACCGGTGGTGTCACGCTCACCGCACAGCAGCCGCTCAACAACGTGGTGCGCGTCACGGTGCAGGCGCTGGCCGCAGCCCTTGGTGGCACACAGTCATTGCACACCAACGGCTACGACGAAGCACTGGCACTGCCAACCGCCGAAGCTGCCACGCTGGCGTTGCGCACACAGCAGATTGTCGCCTACGAAAGTGGAGTGGCCGATACCGTCGATCCACTGGCCGGCAGCTGGTACGTGGAAAAGCTCACCAACGAGATCGAAGAGCGCGCCATGGCGCTCATCAATCATGTAGACGAACTCGGCGGAGCGGTGGCCGGCATTGAAGCAAACTTTTTTCAGGACGAGATCGGTCGCAGTGCCTACGCGCAGCAGCTGCGCATTGAAGCCGGCGACACGGTCATCGTGGGCGTCAACCGGTTTGGCGACGGACAGGACCCGCCAATCATTCCGGCGCCAGATTTTTCCGCACTCGAAATCGATCAGGCCACGCGTCTCAAGGCCGCCAAGGCCAATCGCGATCAGGACGCAACGTCGCGTACGCTGGCCGCGATCAGCGAAGCCGCCGTTACGTATCTGCCCGAACACTCGGGTGATCGAACGCCGCTGATGCCGCTCATCATTGATGCGGTGCGCGCTCGTGCATCGGTTGGTGAGGTGGCGATGGCGCTTGAAGCGAAGTGGGGGCGGTATCAGCCGGTGTGAAGCTACGAAGCTGTTCCGGCTGTACCCGCTGTGGGTAGTCGCGTCGCCTCTCGGGTGATGTTTATCTCTTCCGCCACTCGCGCAATTTCGTATGTGTTGGCTGGATAGTTGTATCCAACCTCTTGTCCAAGCCACGTGAGCACGTCGGTCAGATGCCAGAGCGACGGATTGCCCGCGTGCACTGGTAACGGAGCGCTTTGGCTATGCGTGAGCATAAGCTTC
>JBBSPO010000006.1:0-32296 GCA_038258695.1 Gemmatimonadales bacterium
GACCACGTCATATGTGTCGCTCAATGAGGCGATCAAGGATGCCGACATCACGTGGGATCAGCCGCTGCGCTACAGTACCAGCGTGCTGACCAACGCGCGACTGCAGACAGGAGACGGCCTGCTTGCACCGTCCATGGTACTACCCAACGGATCGGTCGAGTGGAAATACACCGCTGGCGCCAATGAAATCACGGCGACACTGAGCACCACTGGATCAAACGCCACCATTGAAGTGCAGGTGCTCAAAAAAACCGGAGGTGCGGCCAACGCCCGCTTTTCGGCGCGCACTGTGATTGGTGAGATGCGCAGTCTGGCGCGCATCGATATTGAGAATAACCGCACCGAACGTTTTGATTACGACGCAAAAAACCTCGGTGGTACAGTAGACCTCGATATTTCTGCTGCGGGCGCCGGACTCGATGAACTGGCCTTCGATTGGCCCGAGGCCATACTGCGCTTTCCGGTGCAGGTGGGACCGTTACCGGTACTGGTGGCGCTCAAGGTGCAGCTGGTGACAAAGCTGGTGGTCAACGGCAATGCATCGGCCATGGCACGTACGAGCTTTTCGTACGGGGGCGATGCCGGATTCCGATACGACGGCATGACCATGAACACCACCGCGTCAGTCGGCCTGGGAACACCAGTCCTCGGCGCATCCACTGGCGACGCTGCAGCGTTTATTGGCAACGAAGTGGACGCGCAGTTTGGGTTTGCCGCGCCCAAAATTGAAGTGGGAATCTTTGGCGAGACAATCGTGCCCTTTATTCGTCCCGAGTTTTTTGTGGGCTCTCGCCTGCAGTGGGGACCGGTGTGCAAAAGCGCCTACGTAAAATACCTCGTGCAGGGTGGCATTGACCTGCGATTCTTTGGCAGCACGATCGCGTCACGCACCGATACGATGAGCGGCCCGTTCGAGGTGCGGGAGAGTCCGGACGATTGTGCGGGTTCGAATCTGCGCGAGGGTGTGAACGATCAGATCAGCTTTGACAACAGGTGAGGGTGTCGAAACCGCTCACGTCATCGGTATTTCATGACGCGGAACGTCGCCCAAAGCGCGCTGCTCGCGAAACACGATTTCGCGGCAGCGCGCATCTGACACATTCACGCAGCATGCCGAGTCACACGGCGGTATAGCCCCCGTCAATCAGGTAGTAGCCACCCGTGATAAACGACGCATCACTCGACAACAGAAACGCCACCATCGGTGCCACTTCATCGGGCCTTCCCAGACGGCCCAACGGATGCCGACTCACCAGCTGTTCGCGCATGTCGTCCGGCAAGTTGGCGAGCAGCGGCGTGTTTATGTAAGCCGGGCCCACGCAGTTGATGCGCAGCCCCTGCGCTGCGTATTCGGCGGCCGCATTTTTTGTGAGCCCCACAACACCGTGCTTGGCGGCGGTGTAGGCGGCGTTGAGCGGTGCCGCCACCAGTCCATGAATCGAGGCCATGTTCACGATTGCACAATCAGTGGCGCCCGCGCTTAGCATAGCCGGGATCTGATAGCGCATGCCGTACAGCACACCATTCAGGTTGATGTTAATGACGCGATTCCAGTCATCCAGATCGGTCTCGCCAACCGGAGCCTGCGCGCCACCAATGCCGGCGTTGTTCACGGCGTAGTGCAGCGCGCCGTATGTTTTCACCGCGTGTTGTACGACGCGTTCAGAATCTTCAGGTTTTGCTACATCTTGCGCAATCGCACTGGCGGTACCGCCGTCTTTTTCAATCTCGCGGGCAACACGCTGTGCCGATTCGAGATCAATGTCGGTGAGCACTACCTTTGCGCCCTTGCGCGCCAGCGATTTGGCGATCGCTTCACCCAGTCCTGAACCTGCCCCGGTGACGATTGCCACCTTGTTGTCAAAATCTTTCATGCGTACCTCCGTGAGAGACTATTCACGTTAAGCAGGCAGCACGATTCTACGCGAGCTCTGCTGTTCAGGCCCCCATTGAGCGCTTTCGAGCTTGGGCCAGCATGAGCAAGGCCAAACCGCCAACCATCAGTTGCAGCGTGGTGGGTTCAGGAACAGCAGTCCCACTGCCGCCGTCGCCATTGCCACCACCGTTGGTGGCACCCGCTTGCCGTACATCGAATGCACACGCAACGCCTGCTCCGCAGTTGAACGACAGCGCATTCCCAGGGTCAACGCCCGATGGCACTTCAAAATAGTTCAGTCGGGCCGTTCCCCAGAAGTTCGATTCCTCCATCATGGAAGCAAACGCGGTGAAGTTCATGACCAGCGAGTAGGTGGTGCCAGCGACGAGGTCAAACGAGAGCGGCACCGGCGTCACTCCAAGTGTGTTGACGTCCACACTCCCTCCCGCCGCTACGCTCCATCCCCAGCGATCGGCATTGGAGGCCTCATTTTCAAAGAAAAAATCCCGACCGTAAAAGCTCCAACCTTCCCGGCACGCCGCGGCGGCGGCGTCATCAACAGCATACGACGGATCTGATACATCACAAAAGGCGCGCAGCGGGGGAGGAATGAGATTGACGGGTTTTTCGAAGAGCGCGTACGTGAATGTGCCGCTCCCGCGCGGTAGTTGTGCGAACGACACTCCCGGGTGCATCTCCACACCAATGCTCAGGTTGATGTAGTCGGTAAAAGTGGGCGTGAACTCGCCCACCCATTCACTTTCGGCAAATGCAGATGGGTCAAAAGAGACGGTTACCCGTTCCGTGTCGAAGGCCTGCGCAGTTTCTGTGTTTGGCAGGTCGAGCTCGTCTTCGAAGCCAAACCGTGCGACAGCGTAAACCTTGTTCTCACCAAATGCCGTTTGCGCGCGGGCGCCGGCAGCAACGCAGCGGCTGAAGGCGGGAAGCATCACGATCGCCTCCCCAATGCATGCTGGACTGGCGAAATCCGGAGGGGCGATGCTGGCGCGCACGCGGTCGGTTGTGAGCGTTTGCTCGGCGTCACTTGCCCCGGCCCATGTTGTGGGACGGCAGTTCGGCCATGTCCAGCCATTACCTGAGAGTGAGCAGCCGGACGACGCGTCGGGCCATTGTCCCGAAGCCCCGGCTCGCGCCCAGGACCGTGTACCGGGACCCTGCAGGGCGGATCGATAGAGCTCGCGCCCCGCAGCCAGCGTATCGCTTACCGGACCGAGGAACTGTGCGGAGGCCGATACGGGCGTGAGCGTGAGTGCCATGGCGGTGGCCAAGAGCGAATAGAGACTGACGCGGCAGCCCTGTAACACATTGTTGATTCCTGGCATCTTGTTCGTCCATTCAGAAGTGCCTATACGCAACCCAATGCAGGGGATGGCGCAAAGGCACGCCGGAAGCGGACATTCACCACAACATGAACTCTTCCACGACGCTCCCCCGCGCCATCGACGTGCTCGCCAGCCTCTGCTACGAGGAGCTGCAGGCCATCGCCCGACGTGAGCGCCGCCAAGCGCACGACCTGGCGACGCTCGACACCAGTGCGGTGGTGCACGAGGCGTTTTTACGACTGGTGGCACAGCGACAGCTGGTGGAGGCTGATCGCACGCAGTTTCTGGCCGCCGCGGCTGTCACCATGCGGCGTGTGATCATTGACTACGCACGTCGACAGAAAGCGGAGAAACGGGGTGGACGCGCGATGCCGCTGTCGCTCGAGACCGCGCCCGGAATCGTTGAACTCCGGGAAGACACACTGCTCGCGCTGGACGAAGCGCTCGGGCGGCTCACAGATGTCGAGCCGCGCTTGGTGCAGGTTGTGGAATGCCGGTACTTCTGTGGCATGACCGAAGAAGAAACGGCCGACGTGCTTGGCGTGACCGCGCGAACCGTTCGCCGTGACTGGGTGAAGGCGCGCGGTTGGCTGTACGCGGCACTCAGTGATCGGTGACGTGGGCCTGGTGTCTGATGACGCGGGCATGACCGCCGTGCCGTGGGCTCTGGTCGAGCCCATTGTTGATGCGGCGCTTGACGTGCCCGAGGCTGAACAGGCGGCCTTGGTGGCTCGGCTGGCCGGTGACAATGCCGCCGTGCGCGACGCGGCGCTCAAGTGGCTGCGCGGTTGTGCCACGTCGGACGGTTTTCTGGACGCACCGGTGGCCGGCACAAAGATTGGCCCTTGGCGTGTGCTGCGCGAGCTGGGCCGTGGCGGTATGGGCGTGGTCTACCTCGTGGAACGGCCCGACGCCGAACTACCCATGCGCGCGGCCCTCAAACGATTGCGTGACGGGGCGGCGCTCGACGCCCACGGTGTGCGCCGCTTCCGCGAGGAACGCCGCATTCTGGCGCAGCTGGAGCACCCCGGTATTGCGCGGCTGCTTGACGGAGGTGTCTCATCCGATGGGACACCGTGGTTTGCCATGGAATACGTGGACGGGCTGCCCATTGACGAGTGGTGTCGCACGCAGCGTCTTGGCGTGCGCGATCGCGTCCGGCTGATGCTGCGCGTGCTCGACGCCGTGCAGCACGCGCACTCGCGATTGGTGGTGCATCGGGATTTAAAGCCGGGCAACGTGGTGGTGGCGCAGGATGGCGCGCCTCGATTGCTGGATTTTGGTATCGCCAAGCTGCTCACGGCCGAGCTCGATACCGATGCGACACGCCCGTTCGCGTCAACCATGACGCGAAATAACGGTGCGCCAATGTCGCTTCCGTACGCCGCGCCGGAACAGGTACGTGAGCTGGCCGTGAGCACAGAAACCGACGTGTATGCGCTTGGTGTGCTGCTATACGAGCTTTTTACGGGCGCTTTACCATACGGCACCGGACGGGAAGGACGGGCAGCGTTGGAGGCCCGGATTCTCGCCGGCGACGCGCGTAGGCCTTCGCAGCAGCTGTCGCAGACGAGCAGCTTGGCCGCTGGACTGCCGGCGGGTACCGTCACGCGGACTCTGCGCGGCGACCTTGATGTGATCGTTCTCAAGGCCATGCACGTGGAGCCGGCGCGTCGCTATGTGAGTGCGGCTGCGCTGGCCGACGACCTGCGCGCGTGGCTGGATGGGTTGCCCGTGAGCGCGCAACGCGACAGCGCCATGTATCGCCTGAGCAAGTTTGTGAGTCGTTATCCCGCCGCCACGATTGCCGCCGCCGTGCTGTTGATCTCGCTGACTGCTTTCGCCTCAAGCGCGTCGCGCCAGGCGCGCCGTCTGGACATTGAGCGGGAGAACGCCGAGCAGGTCACGCAGTTCTTGACTGAGACATTGGCTGGTACGAACCTGCACACTCGCGGCGATTCGACCCCGTCGCTGCGGGCGCTGCTTGACCGAGGAGCAGAACGGGCGCAGCGCGAGCTCTCAGGGCGCCCCGAGGTACGCGGCAATCTGCTGGCCGCGATCGCTCCGGTGTACTTCGCGTTGGGCGAGTGGCAGCGACAGCACGAGATGTTGAAGCAGGCAGACCAGGCGTTTCGTGACGCTTGGGGAACGAGCGATATTCGACGGGCCACGGTGGTGCACGAGCTCGCGCAAATGGAAATGCGAGTCGGCTCGCCGGAGTCTGCGGAACGATACGCGCGCGAGGCCTTGCGGCTGCTGGGCAAAGCTGAAGAATACGGAACGTTGCGCCGAGAGACGGTACTGATGACGATTGAGGCGGCGCTCATTCGGCAGGGACGCTACGAAGCCGTTGACTCGCTGCCGAACAGCAGTCGTCAGCAGTAGCGGGTACACATGCCAACAAAACGTACGTCTGAACATGACCTGTGAAAATGCGTGTCAACTGACGCTTGAACTGATGTGTGAACGTGTCTCGTGCTCCCGCTTGGTGCGCGGGCGATCCCTTGGCGCGCGCCAACTACTCGCCTCATGACTATTTGCTCGCGGCTTCCGCAGCGACTGGCGCTCATTGCGCTGGTAATCACAGGGTGCCTGGCCGCTTCCAGGCAACTGCACGCGCAGCAGTTGCGATTACCGGTCGGGCCGATCGATTCAGCAACGCTGCAGAACAACTTGCAGCTCATTGAGTACGTGATAGCTGATGATCGCCCGCGCGCCGCGATGCTGTTCACGCAACTGCTGGCGCGTGAGTCGGATATTGAACCCGCCATGGTGCTGCAGATCCGCTATCTGCACGCCAGCGCGCATGCCAACCAGCCCGCCATGCTGGCGGCGTACCGGTCACTGGCGCGCTTGCGAGGAGGCGAGTTTGTATCGGCGATGCCGAGGCTGTTGCTGGGCGCTGGCCAGGTGAACGAGGCGCTCACCATGGCGCGCGCCTGGAAGCCCGCGCCAGGCACTCCATCGCGACCGTTCAAAGAAGAAATCGAGTCGATTGTTGCCCGACTCCGTGGTGACGCACCAGCGGCGCTTACGGCCGCACGCGCAATGCGACGCTACCCAGGCAACGAGCGCAACTACTTCGCGGTTGGACTTGAACTTGGCGCCTTGGCGCTTGTTGTGAAGCCGGACGCACCGGGCGCCGCACCGCTGGCCGCGCTGGTTGATTCGGCACTCTCATCGCTGCCGCGCGGCTACCGTGTCGATCCGGTTGCGGTGTACGGCAACTACGGCGACGCGTTGCTGGCGGCGGGACACGTGGCGCTTTCGCACCAAGCGTATCGTCGCGCGCTAGCCGTGCTGGACAGCACCGCCCCGAGCGCTGCCGCACGCGGAGCCATGGCTACTGATTCCATTCGCCTGATGCGTGGGCGCCTTCAGCTGGCGCTGGGCCGGTACAGCGATGCACGCGCACTCTTGTTGGCCAAGTCGTTGCGCCGGGACGCGCGCGAACAATCGCGACAAGGGTGGTTGGCGCTGGCCGCACTGCGCATGGGCGACACCGTGGCGGCGCAGCGACTCGATGCCGCATTGGCAGCAGACACCAGCACACCACTGCGCGGCGCGACGGCCATGGCGCGCGCGACTATCGCCGAGGCGACAGGTAAGCCCACTGTCGCCGCCGACCTGATGCTGTCGGCGCGGGAGTCGATCGATTTACGGACCATGCTTGGGCTATGGATGTTACCCAAAGCTGTCACCGATCCCCGCGTCGTGGCGTGGATGCGAGGGAGGTGATGAGTGCCAACGGGACGTTTGTGCAGCCCGCGGGAATCGTCAGCAGACACGCAACCACGAGTTCGGCTCGCTGTTCGCCGAGGGCGCGCGGTATGTGTTAGCTGGCCTTTGCGCTACAGGTTCAACCACCAGCTCACTTTGGCGAGCAGCGCACGATTTTTGGGGCGCAGACCATCGGGCACATAGTTGTCCGTGTACACCACGAACAGATCGGAGGCCGGCAGGAAGCGCCACTGCAACCGACTGTTCACGTTGAGATTGTCAAACTGACTGTTGTACTGCGTAAACGTGGTCCAGAACAGCGTGGTGGTGAATGTCACGTCAATGCGTGACCCAACCAGCCACAGCGTACCGTCGTCAAAGCCCGGCGCGAGATCAATCTGACTCACGTTCCATGTCAGCGCGCCGGTGGCGTACTGCCGCCATCGATAGTTGAGTGAGCCCGACGTCTGACGCAGCGAGCCGTTGAAATACTTTCCACCGCGTACGCGAAAGGTTGCAGACACCACCTCTCGAGGGTCGGTGGTGACGCTCGCCTCGAGCTCGGGTTGCTCAAACGACTCACCGGCAACGAATGCCGTGCCAGTGCCGCGCACGGGTCTGAAGGGAGCAAACAGCTGCGTGTACCGTGAACGCGCCGTCACATTGAACTGCCCCGTATTGCGGAACTCTGCGGTATATCGCGACGACAATGTGCGGTCTGTCAGCCCCCACGGATCGTCCCAGGTGAAGCTGCCATCGAATCGCAGTACATGCCGGTTGACCGGTGTACTGGCCGGAAATGCACTCAACTCAAGTTCAGGGTTGATGCGTTGAAATCCACGTCGTGGTACAAAGCCTGCGCGCGCATCGTAACCATCACCAATGAGCTGATGCTCCCACTTCGCGCGCCACAATCGCGCGTTGCGCTGCAGCGACACGCCGTGCGAATAGGCATCGCCGGCAGCACCTTCGGACACCTGCTGGTGATGAAAGAACTTCCCAAACCAGGCGCCGTCGGCTGAGGCGAGATTGTAGTCCACACCAAGCAGGCGACTGGACGACACATCATTCGGGCGACGCGCATCGAGTGGACCACCTTCCGTGTTCTGTTCGTTCACCGCAATGAACGCCAGGTTTGAGCGGGCAAACAGTTGCCGCTGTACGGCGGCCACCGCGTAGTTACGTGCTCCTACACCAATCGAGCCATCCGACGCGGCCTGCATGGACATCAAACCAATGCGCCACTTGTCGCTGAGCCGACCGCTCACGCGCGCACCACCAAGGATTCGGTTTTGCACGCTCTGCCCGGTACTCGAATCAATGGCGATTCCAATCCGGCGCGAAAAAAACGGACGTGCGTTGTCGAAACCGAATCCGGCAAACAAATCGGCGTTTTCAAGAAAAAACTGGCGGCGTTCCGGAAAGAACAGCTCGAAACGATCAAGATTGGTTTGTTGTTCGTCCACCTCGACCTGTGAGAAGTCGGGATTGACTGTGAGATCGAGGTTGAGTGACGGAGTGAGCATGACCTTCGCATCAAGCCCTACATCACCGTCCGACTGCCGCGCCACTCCACCCTCGAATTGCCGCGTGGCGCCACCGGCCGCATACGGGATGAGCGTGAATCCACCGCTGCGTGCGGTCAGTGGTTCATCCCAGTGCAATTCGCCGAGATAAGCCAGACTGTACACCTGAAATTGTCGTGGAATGGGACTCCACGTGCTGCGCTCGTTGGCCTTACTGTCGATACGGTAAAAGTTGATGCCCCACGTGGGATCGCCAGCGTTAAAGCGCAGCGCTTTGAAGGGGATCGCCATTTCCACCGACCAGTAGCCATCGCCGCGATACGTGGCGCTCGACCAGACGTTGTCCCATGAGCGGTCAAAATCTTCGCCGCTCACCCCACCGTTTACGATCAACCCTTCGCGCTGCACGTTGTACGGATTCACGCCAAAAAACACACCGGTTGTTCCGTCGCGCCATGGATCGAGCACGAGGGTGACACCATCATTGGCGCTGCCACGATAGTCGCGACGCAGCGACGCTGACACATAGCCACCCGCGCGGTCTTCGAGCATCACCGCGCCCAGGTACAGTGTTTCATCGTCATAGGCGACCATGAACTCCACGGCAGCCTTCGCTGGTGCGGTGTCGAACGGGAAATACTGAATGAAATCTCCCGATCGCTTGACGCCCGCCCACTCGGCCTCGTTCACCACGCCGTCGAGCGTGATCGGCGAGGTAATGCGGGTCGCGCCAAGGGTGCGAATGTTGCGCGCCTCTCCGCGCGAACTCGCCCGTGCAGCGCTGGATGTATCCGACACCGAGCGTTGAGGTGGGGGCGCAGTGGTGACGCTCTGCGCAGCAACCGTTGTCGGCCGCGAGAACGTCAACGCCAGGCAGGCCGCGACGAAAAGTTGCACCACGCGTCCGGTGCATCGTGAGGACGACTGGCGCAGTCCGCTTCGATGCACGGTGTCAGTTGATGGCATTGGCCTTTGTTGTTTGGCTCGGTGGGAACGCTCGTAGGCACAAACATGGCGGTGCAGGGACGATCTGTCACTGGCATCTGCCGCACGACCGCCGGTGCAGGGTTGGCGAGCCGCATAAGCCCCACCGCCCATACTTGCCACGCATCGCACACGGGCACAGCTTCTCCCGCATGATCACTCACCTGCTCCGCCGAATGAGCGCTCGAGCCGCCACCGTGCTCGCGCTTCTGCTTGTGCTCCCCGCAACCGCCCACGCGACCTGGTCTGTCATTGCTGTTGACATGGCAACTGGTCGGGTTGTGATCGCGTCCGCCACGTGCGTCAGAGGCAATGACGGATTTCTTATGGGCGTGCAGGCCGTCATCGTCCCGGGTAAGGGCGTGGCCGCCTGCCAGGCGAGTGTCGATCGCACGCACGCCAACCAGATGCTGGTGTACCGGGAACTTCAAAAGGGTACCGACCCGGCGCGCATTATCGAGATGCTGTCCGAGGATCCGGCGTTTCAATCGCGGCAGTTTGGCATTCTCGATCTGACGGGCCGGTCGGCCGGACACTCGGGGCAGCGCAACGGGTCGGTGTCGCAGGATGTGCAGGGTCGCGTGCCAGGCACCCAGATTTACTATTCCATACAGGGCAACATCCTGCGTCCGGGCAACGTGGTGCCCAACGCCGAACAGGCGTTTCTTGGCAACAACGGCGCACTGACGGATCGTGTCATGGCTGCGCTCGAAGCCGCTGACAACGCCGGTGGAGACAGCCGTTGCAGCTGTCCGCCCGCACCTGCTGACGGCAGCACACTGTCCATCCCCTGTGAAGGACGGACGTCGTACATCGCCTACATTCTGATGTCGGAAAAAGACGACCGTGTGGGCGAGTCCCACAACGACGGCACCTACGCCATGTACCTCACGGTGGTACAACCTGAACAAGAGGGGCCACACGCGATTATGGCGGGTGAAAATCTGAATCCGGTCAAAACACTGCGTCAGCGGTACGACGCGTGGCGGGTTCTCCAGCCTGTGTCGTTCAAGTAGCGTCCGGCGAACCGCTCAAACGAACACCGAAAAACTGTCATGGCATCGCGACGCACCTTTCTTGCCACCGGGGCTGCATCACTCGCGCTTGTAGCGGCGCCGCGTGGGCTTTCGGCCTTGCGCGCCAACCATGATCTGATCCTGCGCGGTGGCACCGTGTACGACGGAACAGGTGCTGAAGCACAGCTGCTTGATGTGGGCATTACGGATGGTCGCATTGCAGAACTGACCCGCACCATCAATGGTCGCGGGCGTGAAGAGATTGATGTTGCTGGCCTGGTGATATCGCCGGGCTTTGTGGATTTGCACTCGCACGCCGACAGCTCGTTGTTTGAAGACCCGCGCGCCGAATCGGTGATCCGGCAAGGTATCACCACAATTGTTGGTGGTGCCGACGGCAGTTCACGCGCCGTTGGATCGCCCGCTCGACCGTTCGCGGCCTATTTCGACAGCCTCGATCGACTGCAACCGGCGTGCAATGTAGCCAGCAATGTGGGGCTCGGCAGTGTACGCGGCGCGGTGGTGGGCAATGACGACCGCGTGGCGACCGCACGCGAACTGTCTGACATGCAGCGCTTTGTTGAAGCCGCACTGCGAGACGGTGCGTGTGGTGCATCAACTGGTTTGGAGTACACGCCAGGCGCGTTCGCCACGGTCGATGAACTGGTCGCGCTGTGCAAACCGCTGGCCGCACGTGGGCTGGTGTACTCCACGCACATGCGCAACGAAGATGACCGCTTGCTGGCGGCCATTGATGAGGCCATCGCTGTAGCGCGTGGTGCCGGGTGCGGATTGCAGATTTCGCATCTTAAAACACAAGGGCCACGAAACTGGCCCTCGCTCGACAACGCGTTCGCGCGCATTGAAGCAGCGCGTGATGCGGGAATGGACATCGCCTTTGACCGGTATCCGTATCTCGCCTACGCCACCGGACTCACCAGCCTGTTCCCGGTGTGGAGTCGCGATGGCGGCACCGCCGCGTTCTTCAGTCGCCTGGACGACAGCACGGTGGCCCAGCGAATCCGCACCGAAACGCTGGCCAAGATTGAACTGCTGGGTGGGTGGGACAACGTACAGATTACGTCCGTGCAAGCAGTGACGGATCGTGATGCAGAGGGCGCGCGACTTGGTGCGTACGCCGCGCGTACTAACAGCGATCCGTACGAGCGCACGGTCGCATTGCTTCGCCAGAGCAACGGTGATGTGAGCATGATTGGCTACGCCATGAGCGAAACCAACCTCGAACGTATTCTCGCACATCCACTCGGCATGGTGTGTACCGACGGCAGTGGGTTTGCCATTGACGGTCCTACGCGCCTAGGCAGTCCACATCCTCGCGGTGCCGGAAGCTTTGTGCGTGTGTTGGCGCGCTACGTTCGCGAACGCGGTACGCTGAGCATGGCCAGCGCGATTCATAAAATGAGCGGCTTGCCAGCGTCACGTGCACGCCTGCAGGATCGCGGTCGTATTGCGGTTGGCCAGTGGGCCGATGTGATCGCATTCGATCCCGCACGCGTCGCCGATCGCGCAACATTCGAAGCGCCGTTTCAGTATCCCAAGGGCATGCAGTTGGTGCTGGTAAACGGTGTGGCAGCACTTCGCGACGCTTCGCGTGGCGTCGTTGGTCAAGGGCGCGCGTTACGCATTGGCGGAGCGTAATGTTTGCACTGTTTGCAAGGCGCTTCTCAGGCGCTTCTCAGGCGCTTCTCACGCGCTGCTCACGCGCTTCGTGGGCGCTGTTCAGGCGCTCACAGTACGCACTACATCAATAAGTTGCGCGCGCAACGCGTGCGCACGCTCACTCAGCTCACGCTGACGTCGCTGATATTCGTCGCGCCCTTCACGTGTTTCAATGCACACCGGCGCGAATCCCATGGCACTCAGATCGTACGGACCGGCCTGCATATCGAGCACACGCAGCGCTGAGGCGAGTTCGAAGCAATGCCAGAGCAGATCGCTGCCGATCCAGGGCATGGACGTGTACGCCCAGCGGTACAAATCCATGTTGGCGTGAATACAGCCGGGCTGCTCCAAGTCATATCGCGTTTCCCAGGCCAACGGAAGACGATTTTTAGGCTTGGCAGCCGGCGCAAAAAAACGGAACGCGTCAAAGTGGCTGCATGCCACAGGACGACTCTCCACAAACGCATTCACCTCGGCTTGCGACAGCCGAAGCGGCGCAATCTCGGCGTGCCGCACATCGTGCCCGCCGTAAATCATAGCCCACTCGTGCATGCCAAAGCACGCAAAGTTGGGTGTACGCTCGTGCGTGCTGCGCAACACGTGTAACAGCTCGTGCAGCTGTTCGCGTTCGGCTGCTGTGATAACATCAGGATCACGCATGATCACACCGTTTGCTGCGCGATACTCCCGGCCGCTGAACAGTTCGCGGGCCGCGGGTGTGTCTTCCAGCTGCTCGTGCGGTGACGGATGCCACGCTTCGAGTTTACCGCCGGAATACGAGTAGTACTGAAACAGAAAATCGTACACAGGATGCGACTCACGGCGCGAACGCCGCTGCCGGCGTGGCACGGTGTAGCGTTGCACCCGTTCCAGATGCGTCAACGCGCGCGACTGCCACTCGGCGTCGGACAACACCGAGTGAGCGGATTGCGCAGTTGGGAGCGAACAGGCGTTGAGCATGCAGAACACTATATCAAAACGGTGCCGGCTGCTCTACGTCCACCATCACGCCTGTCACCGGATGTACAAATCCAATGCGTTGGGCGTGTAAGAGCAGGCGCTCATCATCGTGCGGTGCAGTGCGTCCGTACAGCCGGTCACCAACAATGGGCGCGTCCAGCCCTTGCGGATGCGCCGAGTGCACGCGCAACTGGTGCGACCGGCCAGTATGTGGTGTGAGCTGAACACGGGTGCGCCCAGGCTCGCGAGCGAGCACGCGCCATTCCGTGTGCGCCGGTTTGCCAAATACCGGATCGTGAATGTTGCGCGGCCGGTCGTCAATATCCACGCGCAGTGGCAAGGTGATGTGTCCGTGATCGGCTGCCACGTCACCGTCGAGCCATGCGACGTAGTGCTTTTCTACTTCGCGCAATGAAAACAGCCGCTGCAATGCTGACGCGACGGTCTGATTTTTCGCCACCAACAGCAATCCCGATGTGTCGAGGTCCAGTCGATGCACCACCAGCGGACCGGTTGCCTGTGGGTAGCGCTCGCGAAGTCGTGATACCACGCAGTCCTGCAACGCCGCGCTCCGGCCAGGCACCGACAGCAGTCCGCTGGGTTTGTTCACAACCAGCAAGTGCTCGTCTTCGTATACCGTGAGCGGTTCGGCAGCATCAATGGCTGCCGCACCAAAGAGCGGAGGTGCGTCGACCGGCAGCCCGTCGAGCATGTGCGTGAGTATAGGCAGACATTTGCCGCGGCAGGCGGCGTAGAACACGCCGGCGCGGCGGTCGCCGGTAGGCGAGGCGGCGCCCCACCACAGTTCGGCGAGTGCAAGCGGACGCAAACCCAGCCGATAGGCGTGCGCGAGCAGCTTGGGCGCGGCACAATCACCTGCGCCGGCGGGCGGCATCGCGGGTTCAAAAATCGCGCGCAAACACTTCATCTCGCCACGTGCGTTGGCGAAGTGATAGCTGTCCTGAATCTGGCGCATTAGCGTGCGAGAGCGCTCGGTGCGTGTCTCGTCGAGCGTACGAATGGCCGCCGTGATGCGCCGGGCTGGTGCGGTTGCGGAGTGTTCCGGCATGGACGCCAGCAACGCCGCACGCTGCGCAGCGAAGTTGAGCATCTCCGCTTCTCCAGGAATCCACGCCTCGTCGCGCTGTTGCTGATTGAACGCGGGCCCAGCCCACCCATCAATCTCCCACCGGCCGTTGATCATGCCGGAAAAGGCGCGCAGGTAGCCAATGCTGCCGTCCGGTGCGGTAACCACCAGCGCACCAAACATTTTTCCGTTGCCCGCTTCGTGCAGACGCCATGCGTGGGCGAAGTGCGCCTCCACCGCGTTTACCATCTCCATAGCCGCGCGCTGTGCCAGCGTATGCACGGCGGCGCGGTCGAACGGGGACGGAAACGTGGTTGGCCACTCGGTGGCGAGCGGTGCGGGGGAGAAGGGGATCACGGGTCAGGAACGGTGTGTCGGCAGAATCATCTGTGTGAGAAGGATGCAACATCCGACGCTGCGGCGTCTGATGACAATACTTGCACATGAAAGGATAATATAGTAATCTTGCATCATGCCAGCCGTGTCTTCGCGCGTCACCCATCCTGACCCATCACTCGTCGTCGCCAAAGCCGCCTTGGCCGCCGCCGACCGATTGGGGCTCAACAATCGCCACCTGGCGAGCGTGATTGGTGTGAGTGAGGCGTCGGTGTCCCGCATGCAGCACTCGCGTGGCATTGAGCCCGCGAGCAAAGAGGGCGAGCTCGCGCTCATGTTTGTGCGTCTGTTCCGGTCACTTGATGCGCTCGTGGGCGGTGATGACAGCAAGTCCAGAGACTGGTTGCACGCCATGAACGATCATCTGCGCGGCGTACCCGCCGAGCGAATACGCACTGTTGAGGGGTTGGTAGATGTCGTCCAGTATCTGGATGCAATGCGCGGGCGACTCTGAACTTCACACGCTGCTTCATACGCTGCAACGTACCGCGTGGCGCGTGGTGGAATCGCAGCACGAAGTGTCCACGCGTAAACTGGTGAGTTCGGCCGAAGAGCAGTATTTACTTGAGCAGTTAATTGACGAGGTGAAGCCGCCGGTGCAGGTGGGTTCGCGACTGCACTATCTGCTGTTCACACCGTTTCGTTATCCGCCGCTGCGTCACGGTTCACGTTTTGGCACGCGTGAGCAGCGTGGTATCTGGTACGGGTCAACCGATCAGCGTACGGCTTTTGTCGAAGTGGCCTACTACCGATTGCTGTTCCTGGAGGGCACGCACGCGGCGCTTGAGCCGGTGACCACTTCGCTCACCAGTTTTACGGTACGCATGCGCAGCGCGCGTGCCATTGATCTTACGGCGGCGCCGTTTGCCGCGCACACTCGCGAGCTTGCATCACCGGTGTCGTACGTGGCGTCGCAGCAGCTGGGTCGCGACATGCGCGCGGCGCAGGTGGAGATGTTCTGCTTTCTGTCAGCGCGCGATACGCTGGGTGGTGTGAATGTTGGTGCGTTCACTCCCGATGTGTTTCGCAAGGCGTCGCCACAGCATTTTGAACGCTGGCACTGCACCGCCACCCGCGGCGCAGTGGACTTTACGCGTGGTGACCTTGTGCGTAAACGCGATGTACACGTGTTTGAACGCACGCAGTTTCTTGTTGACGGCGTGTTGCCCGCCGCGGCTGCCTGAAGTGCGCAGGAGTTGTGACAGTGATCGTGATGCATGTTATGCCGAGTGCATATACGCGCGACGTTTTTGTCCCGGACAGTCTTAACATGCAAACAGACGACCTCGCTATTCCCACACTTCCCAGCCGTTCCATCAGCGCCACTGTTGCGTTTTACAAGCGGCTCGGGTTTGAGGGCGGTCCACACGAGTTCAACCGCGAGTACGCCATACTCACACGTGGATCCATCGAGTTGCATTTTTTCACGCACAAGGAGTTGGTGCCCGCCGATTCATCGGCTGGCTGCTACCTGCGCGTTGTGGATGTTGAGAGCGTGTATCGTGCGTTTTCGCTGAGTGAGCTGCCGCGAACAGGGCAGCCCCGTATGGATGTGCTCGAAGACAAGCCGTGGGGACTGCGCGAGTTCGCCATCGTTGACCCGGATGGTAATCTGCTGCGTATTGGCCAGCTCATCCGGGGACCAGACCACGGTCGCGCGGGGTAGTGTGCTGTCTACACAACCCAGGGAGTTATTCATGAAGGTTCTCGTTGCAGGCGCTACAGGAAAAACCGGGATTCGTCTTGTCAAAGAGCTCACGTCACGTGGGCACCATCCCATCGCGTTGGTGCGCGACGGCTCAGACACGAGTGTGTTGCCTCCCAGCACCGAGCAGCGACAGGGTGATCTCACGAATCTCAAGAGTGATGTCTGCGACGGATGTGACGCCGTGGTGTTTGCCGCCGGCTCGGGTGGCTCAACAGGGAAGGATGGCACGAATGCCGTGGACCGCGACGGAGCAAAACACCTGATCGACATTGCGCAGAAGGCCAATGTGAGCCGATTCGTGATGTTGAGTTCGGTGGGTGCAGAGGATCCCGATCCTGACGCCAAGCTTGGTCACTACCTGCAGGCCAAACACGAGGCCGACGAGCATCTCAAGCGCTCAGGGCTCGACTATGCGATCTTGCGGCCAGTCAGTCTCACGGAAGAGGACGGCACACGCAACATGCGTTTTGGCGACGAGGTAGATGTCAGCGCCGACGCGGCGCGTGGTGATGTGGCCTCGGTACTGGCCGATGCTGTCGCTGACAAAGAGTGGTCGGGCAAAGTGCTGCTTATGCAGTCGATGTAGTGCCGATTTAGTCTCAGACCACATGCAGTTGTTGTAAAACCCCGCCTCAGCTCAGCACGACGATTCCGACGGAAGCGGTGGCACGGCGCACGCACCAGTGCCGCAGGCACGGCGCGCCTGTGCCACGCGGTCGCGCAGTCGGGCCGCTTTAAAGCGCTGTTCGCGTTCAGTCTCAACGCGTTCCGCCGCACCTTCAATCATGGCGCGCAACGCCAAACCCTGTGCGGTGCTCCGCGCACTACCAGCCTTTGGATCAAGCCTGAGTTCGGCGAGGTCGTGCAGCACCCAATAGCTGTACTGATGCACGCTGTCGGCGAGCGGTACCGCCCCATCACCGGTCGCCAGCCGATTGGCGATGTCGCGCGCATTGATGAGTGTGCTCAACGCGGCGCTGTTATTGCCCGATGCCCGCTGCATCGCGGCCTCGCCGAGCAGATAGGACACCGTTTCACGTTTGATTGCTTGCGGCACATTCAGCCCTGCGTATGAACGACGGTGCCATGCGCGGGCGTCATCAACGCGGCCCTGCGCGCTCAGCCAGCGCACATAGGCGTCCAGCGCAGCAAAATCACCGGGTTCGGCGAGTTGGGTGGCTTCGCGATACGCCACATCGGCTGAGTCTGCGCAGCGTTGCCACACATCAAACACGTCGGCCATACCCAGGCGGGCGGCGCTCGCCAGCCCCGGATCGCGCGACGCCCGCGCCACGTCGAGTGCGCGCCGATACGCGGCCAGCGAAGAATCGGCCTCGCCAACCAGTGCGCGTTCAAGCCCGAGGGCCCACGCCGCTTCGCCGTTCTCACGTGTTTGCGCGTGCGCTGTGGTTGCGCTGAACAATCCGATCAGCAACGTCGCGAGTGCAATCGCGGCGTGCATGGGCATGGAGAACATTCGGAAACGTTGCGTCGACATGTCAGATCTCCCAATCGCGGGTGCCAGATGGAACCACGAACCTTAAAGTAACTATACGCTGATCATCCCATCGGCAAACCAAGGCTTCAATCACACCGCGACATCGCTGCGCAGGAACTCTTTCGCAGGCTGTGCGTACTGCCTCGTGAGCGCCGGGCGTGTCACGCGACCGCTTGGGCGCATGATCCGCGAACCCGCCACCTCAGGGCATGCTTTCGTTATCTGTATTGCTGTTGTTTGCTGCCATCCAACCGCCGGTTGATTCGCTGGCCACCGTGCGCGGACGCATCACTGACGCAACCAGTTCGGCGCCCATCGAACAAGTGGCTATTTCCGTGGCAGGCACCCGACTCGGAACAGTCAGTGACTCAGCCGGCGGCTATGTGCTGCGCGTGCCTGCCGGTGCGGTAAACCTCACCACGGCGCGTATTGGGTACGCGCCGCGCAGTGAGCAGCTCAATCTTGCAGGCGGCGAACTGCGCACCCTGAATTTTACGCTGTCGCCTGCCACCACAGAGCTGCGCGCCGTCCGTATTCAAACGCAAACCACCGAACGCGAACAGTTCACGCTCTCGCCCAATCCGGGGCTGTTTGCCGTACGTGGCGAAACACTTAAGCGCGTGCCGGTGATCGGCGAGCCGGATGTGCTGCGCGTGGTGCAGCTGTTGCCCGGCGTAGTGGCCACCAACGACTTCAATGCCGGCTACAACGTGCGCGGTGGCGAGAGCGACCAGAATCTGGTGCTGCTCGATGGCTATCCCATTTACAATCCGTTTCATCTCGCGGGGCTCTTTGGCACGTTCATTGACGAGACGGTGGGCGAGTTTGAACTCATGCCAGGCGGCTTCCCCGCGCGCTACGGTACGCGCCTCTCCAGCGTGCTCTCGGTAACGCCCAAAGCGGAAGAACGCACCGGTGTGCATGGCGCCGCGTCGGTGTCGGTGCTGGCCAGTACGCTGTCGCTCGGCGGCACGGTGGGCGGCAACACCAGCTGGAATGTGGCCGGACGACGCACCTACGCCGATCGGTTTGTGGCGCTCATCTCTGACCAGTCGCTGCCTTACTGGTTCACCGATGTGCAGGCGCACATCAAGCACCGACTGGGCAACGGCGGTACGCTCTCCATGACGGCCTACACGGGCGAAGATGTGCTCGACGGATTCCTCTCAGGTGTTGGCGACAGCACCAGCGCGGGCACGGGCGGCCTGCGTTTCGACTGGGGTAACCGGGTGGTGGGCGCGGCCTGGGAGCAACCGCTGGGCGCAGTGGCGGGCGGCGATTCGGCGCGTCTCATGCAGCGTCTGTCGAGCAGCGGCTTTGGCACCAACCTGGATCTCGGATCGGGGTCGCTGACGCTCAACAACCAGATCACCGAGTCGCGGGCGTGGGGCGAGGTCACCCGCTGGCGTGGACAGCATGAGACCATGCTGGGTTACGAGTGGTCGGCCTATCGCGTGCGCTATGACGTGGCCGCACCGGCGGCCGGAAACGATGAACTGCTCAAGGTGCGCCAGAATCCGTCGGCGTTGTCGTTGTACGCCGATCACACGGTGCGAACTGGGCCCATCACGGCGCGTGTGGGCGTGCGCGCCGAAACAGTGACCGGTACCGACTGGGTGGGTGTATCGCCAAGGCTCTCGCTCAAGTGGTTTGCCAACGAGGACCTGGCGTTTACGGTGTCGGGCGGCCGCTTCACGCAGTGGACTCCGGCGCTGCGCAACGAGCAGGCACCGGTGCGTCTGTTCGACTTCTGGCTCACGAGTGATCGTGAGACGCCGGTGGCCGAGGCGTGGCAGGCGATCAGTGGAGTGGAGCGATGGTTTGGCAGCAGACGGTTTGTACGTGTTGAAGCGTACGTGAAGGATTACGGCAGTCTGCCGGCGTCCAATTTGTTTAATGATCCGGCGGTTCGCGGTGATGAGTTCATTGTCACCACCGGCCGGTCGTACGGTGCCGATGTCTTGTTGCGTCAGCTTGAAGGCGGTCCGTGGTCGGGGTGGCTGGCGTACTCGTTTGGCGTGAGCACACGCAATGGTCCACAGGGCGAGTTTGCGCCGGTGCAGGACCGCAGGCACAACGTCAATCTGGTGGCGTCGTATCGCACCGATTCCAAGTGGAGCTATGGATTACGGCTGGGGCTTGGCACCGGTACGCCGTTTACCGATGTCGAGGGACAGCTCGTGCGCCGGCGCTACGATGTCGTCACCAACAGCTTTCCAACCGATGATCGTGATGTGGATCGTGAACCGATTGGTGGTTTGCGCAACGCGGCGCGCTATCCGCTTTTTCAGCGGCTGGACTTAAGTGTGACGCGCACCAGTACCGGAAGACTGTCGTGGGCGCCGTATCTGTCACTCATTAACGCGTACAACGCGCGCAACGTGTTCACCTATGTATTTGACTTTGCGCAAAATCCACCGTCGCGCACGACGGTGTCTCAGTTTCCGCTGCTGCCCACGGTGGGTATGAGTGTGTCGTGGTAGGCGCATTGTGTGTGTTGCGTGCATGGTTGCGCGCTGTTCATTCGCCGCGTGGTTGCATGCCGCGTGGTTGCATGCCGCGAGGTTGGCCGGTGTGCGCGCTGCTGTTGCTGCTGCCCGCGTTGAGCGCGTGCGAAATCGCCACAGAAACGGTGGCGTCGCCGGAGGCCCGCATTGTGGTGCACGCTGTGCTCAACCCCGATGCGGCAGAGCAGGTCATCTTGGTAGAGTCGTCGCTCACGGGGCGTGTTTCCATTGACAGCACCGTACGCTTTGATCCGCTTGATCCCATTCGTACCGCCGGTGGCCAACCGCTGAGCAACGCCACTGTGCAGCTCTTTCGCGACAACGAAACAAGCGGTGTAGACGCTGTTGAGACACTCGTCGGCAACAGGCTCGGCACGGGTCGCTACACCGTGTCGCGCGAGCAACTCACGATTGAACCCGGGGTGCGGTATCGGCTATTGGTGCGCACTGCCGACGGCCGTGAGTTAACCGGCGAGACTCGGGTACCGTCCGCACCGGCTGGCTGGTTTCCGGGTTCAGGCGAAGTCGTGCAGCCGGTGTCAATCAATCGATCCGACGATACGCTGCAACTGAACTGGTTGGCGAGCGAGGGTGCGCGCACATACGCGATTCGTGTAGAGACGCCTAATGGCCCCTGGTTTCTGTTCTCTGATTCCACGCAGTTCGCGCTGGCCGGCACATTGCGCAACTTTTTTGCGGGTGGTCTGCCGTCGGTGTTCTATCCCGGTTTTGAGCAGCTGGTGAGCGTGGCTGCGGTGGACGTGAACTTTTACGATTACAACCGCTCCGGTAACGATCCGTTTGGTGGCACCGGATTGATCAGCAGTGTGCGGGGCGGGATTGGTTTATTCGGCAGCGTGCTCGCACTGCAACGACGTGAAGTGTCGGTGACAGAGCGCGATCGCTTCCCGCTGGACGCACGGTGGGCCGGGGTGACCGCGTCGGGCGACAACGCACAATATGACTTGTGGGTAGAGGCACCTGGCAGCCCGCGCTCGTCGGTGAGCGGGCGCGAACTCACCGGTCAGCGCCGCTTTGTGGTGGGCACGCTGGAGGGTGAGCAGCTGCGACTGGCCACGCTGGCCGGCTCGAGTCTGGCCGACACGGCGGCGCTGCTCTCTGCTGTGGTTGTGGGCGATACCATTCGCGGCACATATGCGACGCGTTTTGACACCACTGGCGCGCGCGTTCTGGTGCGCCGAGTGCGTGTGAGGCCGTAGTTACACCGATTAGTTTCTTGCAACGGCGCCGCGCGAGGTGGCTCCCAACGCATTCTTCCGATCCTTCAGCCGGTGACGTCCCATGCTTGAATCTCCTTTGCGTGTATTGTGTTCGACTGCACTGGCTGTCGCGCTGTGCGTCGCGCCCGCGACGTACGTGTCTGCACAGTCCACCGCTGCAGCGCCGGCCGTGTCTTCGGACATTACCGTGCTCAGCACAGGTGCAGCGCCCCGGCAAACGCTTCGCTACACGCTGGTGAAGGGTGCCACCGAATCGGGCGTCGTGCGGCAGAAAATGACGATGAATATGGAAATGGGCGGTATGGCCATGCCGGCGCAATCACTGCCCACCATGGTGAGCACCATGCAATACACCGTGACTGACGTGGCGCCCGACGGTACGGCGGCGGTGACCGGTGAGTTTGTGAGCATGGACATTGACGCCGCAGGCGCGGATCCGATGATCGCCGACGCCATGCGCCCGCAGCTCTCAGCCATGAACGGCATGAAAATGAGCTACCGCATCAGCCCCACCGGAGAAGTATCGAACATGAAAATCGACGGTGGCGCAGCGCAGGCAATGCAGGCCATGCAAGCGATGGGGTCCACCGAGCAAATGAGCGTCTCGTTTCCGACCGAGGCGGTGGGTGTAGGCGCACGCTGGAAGGCGGTTCGTCCAGTGAGCCAGAACGGCATGACGATCACGCAGGACATCGAGTACGAAGTGAAGTCGCTCAGTGCCGACAGCATGGTGCTGGACATGGTGCTGGTGCAGTCGGCCAAAAATCAGGTCATGGACGCCGCTGCCATGCCCGCCGGCGCGAAGGCGACCGTGCGGACACTTGATGGCAAAGGCACGTCTACGGTTGTGATCCGATTCAACAGTGCGCAGCCGTCAATGGACATGAAGATGAACGTGAATATGGCGATTGACCTCGAGATGGGCGGTGAGCTCAACAGCATGAATCAGACGATGGTGATGGAGGTCAAGTCGGGGCCGGTGGTGAAGCCGTAAGACTGACGCTGCTCAAAGGATGCCGGCGGATATCCGCCGGCAGATTGCTATTGCCAGGTCGCTGCCGACGGGTTGTTAGAAGATGATCTTTTTGGGTACCGCGCTGGACGTCGTCGTTCCATCGCCCAGCACGCCATCGGAGTTGCGGCCCCAGCAGTAGAGACCGTCGCTGGCGATGGCGCAGGCATGATCTCCACCAATAGCGATCGATGAAAAGGTGCGTCCGCCGGAGACGGCCACTGGGGTTGTGCGGCGGATGCTGGTGCCATCGCCAAGCGCATTGGTCGTGTTATTGCCCCAACACCAGGCGGTTCCGTCGGCGCGGATACCACAGTTGGTGTTGGCGCCGGCCGCCAGCTGCGTGAAGTCACTCACGCCGCCTACCATCACCGCCGTGGAGCGCAGCGTGGTGGTGCCGTCGCCAATCTGACCGTTGGAGTTGTTGCCCCAGCACCAGATCTGCCCGTTGGCCTTGAGGCCACAGCTGGTGGATGAGCGAGTGCCCACGGCGGTGAACAGGTGACCACCCAGGATCTCAGTGGGGATTGGATTCCGGCTGGTGGTCCCGTTGCCCAGGTTGCCGTCGGCGTTCCTGCCCCAGCAGTAGGCGGCGCCCCCTACCGCGAGACCACATCCATGGTCGGAGCCGATGTTCATCATGGTCACTCTGGGCGCGGGCACCGGCAGCAGTGTTGGTATGAACACCGTTGTGGAGCCGGCGATTTCGGCGGTTGGGTCGTCGCCCCAGCAGTAGACCTTGCCGGTCACACTCAGGGAGCAGCCGAAGTCTTCCTGGAGCGCCAGCGAGACCGCCACCATGACTTCGCCCGGTGACGTGACTGGTGTGGGCACGTTCCGGCTGGCGTTGGAGCCGTTTCCAAGCACGCCCTTGCCCCCAAAGCCCCAGCAACGCACGACGTCGTTGCCGTCAATCCCGCAGGTGTATTGCAGCCCCACCGAGATTTGCTTGAAGGTGTGTCCACCAGCCACCGGGGTGGGGGTGAGCCGGTTGGTGGTCGTGCCATCGCCCAGCTGGCCATGGAAGTTGGAGCCCCAGCAGTAGGCTGCGCCAACGCTCGTGATCGCGCAGGTGTGGTAGTAGCCCGCGGAGACGGCCACCAGTGATATCGGGTTGTTGACCGTGATGGCCGCCGATCCCACCTGTCCTTCAACGCTGGCGCGAATGGTGGTGGTGCCGCCGCTCACGCCGGTCACAACGCCGCTGGTACTCACGGATGCGACGGCCTGGTTGTCGCTGCTCCACACCACCGTGCGACCGGCCAGGGTGGCGCCGCTGGCCGACTTGGCTGTGGCCACCAGGGTAGTGGATCCGGCCACGTCGATTGTGCGCGTAGATGGTGTCACGTCTACCGATGCGACAGGAACCGGCACCACGGTCACGGTGACGAGATCTTCCAGCGTAGTGGTGGTGAAACCGGACCCAGTGCCGGTGGCGGTCACTCTGATGATGGCGCTGCCCACACCCACTGCTGTGATGACGCCGGTGTTCTTCACGCTGGCGACTGCTTGAGCGTTGGAGGTGTAAGTCAGCGTAACCACGACACTGGCACCGGCGATGGAAGGCGACGTGGTGAGGGTTGTACTGGTTCCGGTTTGCAACGTCACGCTGTCGGGCGTCACGCTAAGCGCGGTGAGGGCCGGCGGTGGGGTTGAAACGGTGACGGTGGACGAGGCCTGACGCTCAACCGTGGTAAAGCCGCTGCCACTGCCGGTAGCGGTCGCGGTGATTGTGGCGCTGCCGGGGCTGACGGCTGTGACCACACCGCTCGCGGAAACTGTGGCCACGGCCGTGGCGCTCGACGCGTAGCTGTACTGCACCGATACGGAGGCGCCAGCGGTGGTGGCCGACGGCGTGAGTGGAGCGGTGCCTCCGGTGAGCAGTGCGACGCTGTCCGGGCTAAGTGTGAAACCGGTGAGCGCCGGTGGCGGCGTACTGACCGTCACTACGACGGTGGCCTGTCGTGAGTTGGCCGTAAATCCGGAGCCGTTGCCGCTGGCAGTGACGGTGATTGTGGAGGTGCCCGGCGCCACGGCGGTAATCACGCCTGTGCTGCTCACGCTGGCCACGGCCGCCGCGCTGCTGGTGTATGCGTATGTCACCGAAACGGCGCTTCCACCGGTGACGGCGGAGGGGGTAAGCGTGGCGGTACCGCCAGTGATCAGTGCAACGACGGTGGGGCTAACGGACAGTGAGGTGACCGCGGTTGGCGGCGGCGGGGGAACGACCGGTGTCCCTCCTGAATCGCCTCCACACGCGCTTATTAGCGCCATAAGTACAACACCAGTGAAGCATTTACGCGTCAAACCGCCTATTTGTGCTGCACGTAATGTCAATGAGTTTGTAGCGCGCATGGTTTGGTGAGCAAGGTGAGAGGTACTGAGAGCTATTCTACGTCGTTACGCGCGAAAGCGGGGCGACCGGGCTCACGGCGTTGAGGTGGGGGCGTGGTGCGACGCTACGGATTCCGCCGCAACGGCAGCACCTCCACCAGGATCATTCCGTCCTCGTTCTGTCGCATTGCCACCAGATGGTCTCGGCCAAATGAGGCCACGCCAACCAGACCGGGGATGCGCAACTCACCCAGCCACCGACCGTCGGCGTCAAACACGTCGTACACGGAAGTGGTGTGCGACCGCATGTGACCCTCGCGCATGACCATCATTTCCCCGGCGTCGCTCATGGAGATACTGATCACGGCGGGCAGCAAGTCCGGTGTGGGGATTTGTTTGAGCGCAGCCTCCACCATCGCGATTGGTCGCCGTCCGCGACTCAATCGTTCCGATTCCTCGACATCGGCAACTTCCTGCTCGGTGGGTGGCCGACGTGCGTTTGAACGCGACACCACGCGGGTGAGCTGCCCGTCGGTTGTCCACAGTTCGATGCGATATTCCGGATTCATTGCATGTGCAATGCGCAGTGGATCACCTCCGGCGACGGTGACCACCTGTGCATGGTATGGCCACAAGCTCACGAGTTCCGTGTTTCCCTCAAACGTCACACCGTATCCCTCGGCTTTCGCGCTGACGCCGAGCGGCCACGCGCGGTCGAGTGTTGGTGAGATCACGTACAAGCGATGCTTGGGTCGGTACGGACCGGGGGCAACGCTGTGGTGCGTATCGGACATTCGGGGAGAACCGTCGTCCGGTATTGTGGGGTCGTTCTGACAGCCAAGTCGCGAGCCGTCGGCGAGCACGTCGCCACCGCAATGGTCCAGCCAACGGCCAAGCGTTCGCAGGCGTGACTCGTCAAGCAGCGTCTCACTCACCAGTGACCCGTCGGGTGCGAACAGCGCCGATTTGCGGCCGCGATCGTCGGTTGCACGCAGCGAGTCGCCCACCGTGCGATAGAGTGCGCCAAACGATCGAAACTCGCCTGGTCCTTCGCCGTTTCGTGTGATGGATTTGAGATATTTTCCGTTCGTATTGAAAAAACGAATCTCACCATCGAGCGCGACGATGAGCGTACCGTCGCTGAGTCGGGTGAGGTGCTCCACGTAGTCCCAGTGCTGCATGGAGTCGGCTTCGTTGTTGCCCAGACGTGTAAGCGGCGCCGTATCTACCTGCCATGCGTCGCCATCGGCCCACTGCGCGCGGTGACTTGTGACCATCTCGACTCCGGCGGAATCGCTCACCGTAACGTCGCTGGTGGTGGTGCTACGTTCGCTGGATGTGCACGCTGAGGCTGCACCAAGAACTACGACGGCAAGCAGGTATTGCCGCGATTTGCGGTGCGCAGATCGGAGTGCAGGAGAGTGGTGCATGAGCTGTCGGCGGGAGGAGGACGTGTGGTACGGCGTGCCTGCACCGTCAGGGCACCATCTCGCGCAGCTGAAAAATATTGCCTTCGGGATCAACCACATTGTGCACAACAAAGCCTGGTCCACGATACGGTTCAGGTAGCATCTGCCCGCCCAGCGACGACACGAGCTCGCGGGCCGCTGACAGGCTGTCTACGGTATAGAAAAACTTGTATGCGACATTGTCGCGATGTGCCGGTGGTGTAGAAAGCTCAATATGCTCGGCGATATGTGCAGGGATGGCGTTGATGGTGATCTGCAGGTCCGGCGAGCGCAGCACGACAATGTCCGCGGTGCTGTGTGCTCGCGTCATGTACAGCACCGACTCGTAAAAGCCGGAGAGCCGCTCAAGGTTCTTGGCGTAGACAAATACGCCGGCACGCGGTGAGCCAGACATTGGTGTTCCCGGAATACGGGTGATCATTTGCAGCCACGAACCTTTCAGTTGATGCAGCGGGGATTCCGGTTCCGCAAGTGAGCACGCAGCAGCTCGCTAGCGGGCCATGCTCAGAAACCGTATTGTTTCCCCGTCAAGACGGTCCCTCCCGCTATTGAGCGCTACGCCGCTCCCCGCACCCCGACCCCCGGAGGTTCGTGATGCAGCCCATCAGTATACGACGCTGGCTTCGTTCCGCTACGCTTTCGACCGCTGCGGTGGCGGGCCTGATGGTGTTTCGCGGCGTCACGCCCGCCGCTGGTGCTGCGTCCAACGTGCCGTCTACACTGCGCGCGGCCGCAGACTCCAACGCCGTCACCTTCTCCCGCGACGTCGCGCCCATCATCCAGAAAAACTGTCAGCTCTGCCACTCGCCCGGCGGCATTGGGCCCATGCCGCTGCTCACCTACGAGCACGCGCGGCGTGAAGGCCCGCTGATCAAGCAGATGGTGATGCTGCGCGAAATGCCGCCCTACCAGTACGACGCGCACATTGGCATTCAGGAGCTGCAGCACGATTGGCGTTTGTCCGAAAAGGACATCAAAACGATTGTGCAGTGGGTGGACGATGGTATGCCCGAGGGCGATCCGGCTGTAATGCCTCCGTCGCCCAGGTTTCCCGACGCCTCCGAGTACCGAATGGCCGAGGAGTACGGTCCGCCCGACCTCATTGTGAAGGCCTCGAAGTACACCGTTCCCGCAAACGGTCAGGACCGCTGGTGGCGGCCTTCGGTCCCTAGCGGCATCACTACAGACCGGTGCATCAAGGCGATTGAGACCAAGCCGAGCGTTGCCGGTCGCGCGGTCACGCACCACGCAAACTCGATTTTTGTGCCGGCCTCGTCTACCGCTGGACCTGACGCGGTTGGTGGCGGCGGCCCGGGAAGTGTGCGGCTGAGTGAATACGCGCTCGGCAAGATTGGCGAAGTGGTGCCGGCCGATGCATGCCGGATTGCACCCGCCGGCTCGAATGTGCTGTTTGACATCCACTACTTCCCCAACGGAACGGAGATTGTAGACGACCAGCTTGAGATCGGCATCTGGTTCCACGAGCCTGACGTCACGCCGGAGACGCGTCATCGCCAAACGCTCGGCCTGTATGCACTGCAGAGTGGCTCGGGAGACTTTGAGATCGAGCCGCACGGCACGCTGGTCACACAGGGCTTCCATCGATTCAACACACCGGTGCGGATTGACTCCTGGCAACCGCACGGACATTTGCGGCTTGTGGCCAAGCGGCTGGAAGTGCTCTATCCCGATGGCCGACGCGAGACGCTGAGCATGGTGTCGAACTGGAATCCCGGTTGGCACCACAGCCATGTGTATGAGGAGTCGGCCGCGCCGCTGCTGCCTGCGGGTTCGGTGATCATCAACACGGCGTGGTACGACAATACCGAGAAGAACTTTTACAATCCCGATCCCGACCAGTGGGTGGGTGTGGGCGATCGCACCACTGACGAAATGAGTCATGCGTGGATTGCGGTCACGCAGCTTGATGACGCGGCGTACAAGCGGCTAGCTGCGCAGCGGGCGAGCAAGTGAGTGGGAACGTCTCTGGCGGATTGATGCTGCGTGGTGTGGAGGATTGTGCGCAACTCCTCATGCTGTGTTTTTTGAAACGTCGCGTGCAATTTCGCAAGCTGCGTTTCATAAAACGTCGCATGCTGCGTCGTATGCAGCGATGTATGCTGTTGGCAGTGTGCGTTGCGATGCCCGTTGCAGTACCGGCTGCCGCGCAGCCGCCGAGTGAGCGATTTCCGCTGGGACCCGTGTCGCCCGATGGTGCGGGCATTGCTCCGTTCTTTGACGGCTGGTATGCGAATGCCGATGGCAGCGTGACACTGTCGTTCGGATTCATGAACCGGAACGCCAGCGGCGCGGTGGACATCCCCGTGGGCCCCAACAATGCAATCGAACCGGCGCAGTTCGGTGGTATGCAGCCCACACATTTTCCCGTGGTGCGCTACCCCGCGTTCGGGGGCAGACGTGAGCGTGGTGCCTTTGCGATCACGGTGCCCAAAGACCACCGCGGTGATGTGGTGTGGACACTCACGCACAATGGCGTGACCTACTCTGTGCCGGGCCGCGCAACCAGCGATCAGTACAAGCTGTCGTATACGCCGCAGGCCGCGGGCTCCATGATGCCCGTGGTGCGATTTGCACCGGACGGACCCATGTCAAACGGACGCGAAGGCGTGATCGCCGGTCCGCTCACCGTCGCCGTGGGCGCATCGCTCGACATTCGCATCTGGATGGAAGATCGTGGCGAGCGGGAGCCAATTCCGGTGAACATGTCGTGGTTCAAACATCAGGGTCCGGGCGACGTGACCTTTGAGCCACGTGCAGCAAAAACGCCGCCGGGGGGGGGAGACGCGATGACGTCCGTTCTCTTTAGCGCACCGGGCGAGTACATGCTGCGAGTGCGCGTAGACAACTTTGGCAACACCGACAGTGCGCCGGGTCAGCAGTGCTGTTGGTCGAACGGGTTTGTGCGGGTGATGGTGACGAACTGATGGTCGCGTCGCGTCGCGCCCATCCCGTGACGGTGTTCTTGCACAGGTCGACGAGTGGCGGAAATCGCGCTATCTGACAGACAATGGGGATTTGTGTCTAAAAACTGTTGCTTATACTATGTTTTACGCAACACTTTTTAGACAAATTCCCCATGATTTACTTCGCCCAGACACCCTCGCACGCCCGAATGCTCGCCAAACGCGTCGAACGCGGCGCGTTAATTCGGCTGGCACGCGCCATCTACTCTGACGACACGGTGACCCCCGCCGAGGTGCAGATTCACGCCGCGGCGCTTGCCATCGCCTCTCACCTGTACCCGGACGCCTACCTCTCTCACCGCTCTGCCGCGGAACGGGGCCCGGTGGGAGACACGCTGTTTCTGTCGGAGGCGGGCGGGAGAAAGAATGTGCTCAGGCTACCGGGCCTCCGCGTGGTGCGCGCGCCGGCTCTGGCCTACCCGGAAACTGAGCAGATTGAGCTGCCGATTCACGTGGTCAGCGGCAGGGACGATGAGCCCGCTCCGGCAACTGCCAGGGCATCGAGCGCGCTGCAGACAGTTTTCGAATGCATGATCATCCCTCGGCGCAGTCAGGAAAGGCAACTGTCTGATGCTGCGCTCGTCGAACTGATCGAGCGCCTTAGTCAGAAGGACATCGCGCGGGCGAAAGCGTTTGCCCAGCGCAACCGCCTTGACCCGGAGTATGTGCGATTCCAGAGACTTCTCGCAGGCACCAGTCAAAAGGCTGCCGTGCACAAGGACGGCCTCAGAAAGTTTGAGCTGTACTTCTACAACTGGCATGTCGGATCGTTGACGGCGCTGAGCAACGCCGAGTTTCGGTTCCAGTACAATCAGAACTGGATGGTGCAGCTGTCGCGAGAGCTGCCGCTATCCATGCGCAACGGCGTGTCGTTCGAAGGGCCTCGCATGCCTGCTTTTTTCGAAAACTTTCTGCCGGAAGGATGGACAGAAAATCGTATTGTCACCACGTATCGACTCGATCCAAACGATACCGTTGCACTGCTTGGCAGCACGCGAAAATATCTGTCAAACCTGACACTGCGCCCGTTGCACATCCCGGACGACGAGTTTTGCCTGGACACGCATGACACCGTGCTGGCGGACGTTGAGCCGGAGTCGTCCCGGCCGATCGTCGCGAGGGAAGTAATCGAAGACGATCCTGAGACCAACCGCTTTTGGAAGGAGTTACGAAGCCGAGGCGCTGTTGGCTTGTCAGGCGTGCAACCCAAACTCCCAGTGTCGCTCACAATGGAGCTGGGTAGACCCACAGTGCGCATTGGCGATCTCAGAACGTCGTGTACGCATATTCTCAAGTTCCAGTCGCCACACCACCCGTCACTCGTGGAGAACGAGTGGGCCACCATGGAGCTCGCGCGTCGCGCGGGCTTGCAGGTGGCTTCTGTACGAATCATCACCTTCGACACAGACAGTGCGTTTGTGGGCAACTCGTTGATCGTGGAGCGATACGACATTCCGATGCGCGCCGCACTCGAGATCGAGCCATCGCGCGTTAACCTCGCACTGCAGGAGGACGCGTGTTCGCTGCTCTTGCTGCACCGCAACGACAAATACAAGACGTCTGTTGAACGGATCGCCGATTCACTCAGAGACGCCGACCTGCCTGTAGAACCTGATGCTCACGGCATGTGGCGATTGATCGAGCACGTCGCGTTTTCATGGCTCGTGGGCAACGGCGATTTGCACGCGAAGAACGTGTCCGCGGTTCGGGTGATCCGGTCGGGCGCATTAGGCGCGTTTCCAACGTTGCGGTCGATTGAGTATTCACCGTTGTACGATCTGCTCAGCACCCGTATGGTCATTCCAGACGATGACTTCGCCATACCAGTGAATGGCAAGCGAAACAGGATTCGTCCCCGCGACATTGCAGGTGTCGCTGAACGCTGGAAGGGGCAGAAGCGCATGGCCGAAACGCTCGTGCAACAGGTCGCATCTAACGTGCGGTTGCATCTGCACGATGTGCTGTCGAGTGCGCTCATACCGGCGGAGTTATCGGAGCGATACTACCGTCTTGTGGATTCGCGGCTGCGTGAGTTTGGTGCGTAGGCTACGGATGCTCCTGTCTGATGCGTACCCGGCATGCACGCACCTTCGGTCGTGTGGTGGTTTCACTCCGCCAGCCGGGTCGCAAACCAGCCACCCGCTCTTGCGATGCGATGATTGCCGCCACGGCGCTGGCGCATGCGTTGCCCGCGTACACGTGCAATCCCGATGACTTCATCGGTATTGACGGTCTTGAAGTGATAGCAGTCCCGTTGCCCGCGCGGTGAGCGTCGCGCAACTGGTGGCCCGTAGTGCCGATGCGGGATGCAGACGGCGCGCGGGGCGTCAACGCGGCGGCGGCATGCTGATGTGCAGCGACGGACCGTGCAACGCCTCACAGTACGGCAACAGCGTTGTCTCGCCCACGACCATGCCCGGCACGCGAATGGGAAGCTGTGTCCCGGGATGCCCGCGTTGACCGGGGCGTGTGGACTGATCGATCATCGCTGCAGTTTCACGCGCCCAGTGGTCGCGCAGCGCCAACGTTTGCTCGCGCTGTGACGCCGACAGCAGTGCGAATGCATCGCGGCGAGCGTGCAGCAACGCGGTGAGCCACTCCGACTCCACGGCAGCGAGCCCGTTCATGACGTTGAGCAGCAGCGATCCGACAACGGCATCGGGCGAGTATCGCGACGTAACCGGCGCTGCCGATGTCACCGATGCCACCGATGTCACCGATGTCACCGATGCCACCGGCGCAACCGACGCCGAATCGCTGAGCAAGTCAGCCAACTGCTCGCGCCACGGTTTGGCCTGCTCTACATACGTCACCTGCGCCTCACACACCGCGCGCCGTAGTCGCTGCAGTCCAACAACCTGTGCGTCGCCGAGTCCGAGATATCCATGATGATACACGATCAGGTGCGGACCGCTGAGCAGCAGGTCGAGTCGCGCATCACGCGCTGTTGCC
>JBBSPO010000007.1:0-30004 GCA_038258695.1 Gemmatimonadales bacterium
AACGCCGACGTGACCCGCTGCTCGAGCATGCGCAGCGGCTCCGCACCCATCCAGTGGTGGGCCAGTCCGACCTGATCACGCAGCATCCGGGCCGGTCGACCGAGAAATGCAGCGCCCATTTCGGGCCGGAAGCGCACACCCCAGTACTGCATATTGCTCTGTACTGGCAATGCGCACGCATCGCGCCGCGGTCCGATCAGCGTGGCGTTTGGTTCATCGTCACGCAACCCGAGCGCGATGACCAGACAGCCGTAGGGACGAAGCTCGTACGCCAGTTCGCCCAACGGCAGTTCACCAACGGTGAGGCCCCAGTACGTGAGCGCCAGATCGTGCACCGCGCCGCCCGGCGAAAACTCAACGTACGTGAGCGGCTGGGACATGAGGCGGTGCGACTGGGCGACGTTTGAGGACTAGCTGCGCGGCGGCGCGGGCGGCCAGCTGGCGGTGATCAGGCTCTTCAGTCCACCACGCACGTTGAAGTCGCCCACCACCGTGATGCGACGCGGCGTGCATTTGGCCACGAGATCATCAAGAATCCGGTTGACGGCACGCTCATAAAAAATGCCGTCGTTGCGGAAACTCCAGAAATACATCTTCAGGCTCTTGAGCTCGATGCAGTTCACATCGGGCACGTAGCTCACGCGAATCGTGGCAAAGTCCGGCGCGCCACCTTTGAGCAGATCGAGCTCGGTGGCGTCGCTTTCGATGCCGCCCAGCGGGCAGAGTGAGGTGAACTCGGTAGTCTCAATCACGATTTCGTAATCGCGATCGGCGTACGGATTGGGGAAGTTCTCGAGCAGTTCAGGTTTGGGCATGCTCAAATATGGACGCATGCGCGCCCGGGTCGCTACTCACCCTCACGTCGCGCCACGTACAGCGTGTGAATAGGGCCCGACGTTTCGTGCGCCCGCACGTGCAGCGTCTCCACTACGAGCCCCACATTTTTGAGCGTTTTGGCAAACTTGGGGTCCTTGCCCACACTCCAGTAGGCAATCACCCCACCAGGGCGCAGCGCCGCCACGGTGGTCACAACGCCACGCGCCGCATAGAGCGGTGCGTTCTCCAGCATGAGCATGCCGTCAGGGCCGTTGTCGGTATCGAGCATGATGGCGTTAAAGCCCGCCGGATTGGCCTTGAGCACATTCACGACGTCGTCGTGCACCACCTGCACGCGAGCATCCTGCATGGCGCTGGCCGACAGATCGTACTCCGGATTGGCGTTCCATGCGATCACATCGGCCATGAGTTCGGCCACCACCACCTCAGCGTCACCCGGCAAATTCTGCAACGCGGCACGCATGGTAAAGCCAAGCCCCAGTCCACCAATGAGCACGCGCGCTGCCGGGGTTTCGGTGAGCGACGCACAGGCGACTTCAGCCAGCTTGTCTTCGGAGAAATGACGACGTGTGGACATGAGCTCCACCCCGTCGGCGCGAATGAGGTACGCACCGTCATGCCGATACAGCGCGAGCACGGAGCCGCTGGGGGTGGTCGTCTCTGCAAGACGCTCGTACGGTTTCATGATGTAGACAAATCCTGCTGGATGTTGCACCGGGCATCACGCGAACGGTCGCGCAACAGTCCGGGGCTAAAAGACAGCGTGCTCTCCACGCTCCGCGGCCGATTCGCCGCGCACTAACTGCGCATAATACTCAAACAGCGTGTCCCGGCCGGCCGACGGCGTCGCTGCGGCATCATAACGGTTGGCGGCAGCATCCCACACCAACATGGATTCCGTGGCGTAGTAGCGACCAATGCGCGCCAACTCGGCTTTGTCGGCCAGCGGCGGAATGACTTTGCCGAGTGCGCCGAGTACGGCAATGATTGCGTCGAGCATGGCCACGGGCACACGCTTGAACTTGGGTTCGCGCTTGAGCAGCGAAAAAAGGTGTTCGCCCTGTTGGCGCGGTGTGATCGCGTCACCCGGTCCGCCAATGGGTAGCACCTGGTTGTGGCGTGCCGGATTGTGCAGACAATCGGCCATGTATTCGCTCAGATCCCGGTCACTGATGGGTTTGCAGGCTGTGAGCTCGCCGTCGCCAAAAATGAGAAACGGTTTGCCGCGTTGCACGCGCGCCACCTGTCCGGAAATAGACTTGAAGTACGCCGTGGGCCGCACAATGGACCACGTGAGCGGCGACTGCATGAGCTCGCGTTCAAAGGCGAGCTTGGCATGTTGAAACGCCAGTTTGGGCTTTTGCACGCAAATGGCGCTGAGCAATACAAACTGTGTAACACCAGCGTTGATCGCCGCGTGCATGAGGTGCATATGCGCCTGGTGATCAATGGCCCACGCATCGCGCGGTGCACCGGTGCGCGAGGCCATGCAGGACACCACGGCGTCAAAGTGTTCACCGCGAAAGCCGTCACGTGCAATGGATTCGGGGTCGCGCACGTTGCCGTGACGAATGATGGCAGCAGCCGTCTGCGCCTGCGCCTGCGACGGAATCGAACCCGACGCTGCAGCAGCGAGCACCGGTGCGTGCGACCCCGATGTACCCGTTGCAGAGGATGATGACGGCGCGCGCACAAAACACACCACCTCGTGTCCGTGCGCGAGCAGCGCCTGCACCGTCGCACGTCCAATCGTCCCGGTCGACCCCACCAGCAACACTCGGCGGGGGGGGGACGTTGTTTCGGTGGTTGTCGCAGGTTCGACGCTCAACGGCTGCGCAGCTGCAGAAAGTATTGCATTCTCATTGGTCGTAAGCTGAAAGCCGGTCACCATGCTGTCCAGCGTGTTTCCCGTGCAACCGCGCTAGTGTGTGCGACAACCTCTCCCCACCCACCCGTCAGCCACCACACCGCCAACAATTGCCAGCCACGGCCATAGAATGATCTGCAGAAAGATGCCGAAACCAGGGCTCCGGAAGAAATAGGCCATCCATCCACCAATCAACAGCACGATGCAGTACAACGCACTGCAACGCAGCAGGTGATCACGCAGGCCACCCGACATCACCTGCTGATCCTTGAATCCGCGCGCCACAGCTGCGTACACGAGGAATCCGGTTACCAACGCGGGAATGATGTTCAGAAGCACAACAAGCCAGGGGTACCGGATTCGCGTCGCGTTGACGATAGAGAGCGCGAGGAACTCCGCGCCTACTGCGAGCAGAGCGGCAATCGGCACCAGCGCGAGATATACGACAGCGGCGAGCAGTCGCGGTGTGCGGGGCGGTGGCGCAACCGGGCGCACACGCGACTGCCACGACAGCATCCCGCGCACTTATCCCCCTCGCAACTTCCGGCTCATATCCTCCAGCAACTTCCGCTCGTCGTTTGACAACGATTGCATACCCTGATCGGCAATCTTGTCGAGCAGCATGTCCATAGCCGCACGGGCGGCGACCATGTTCGTGGGCGCACTGGGCGCTGTCGCCACTGGTGCGCTCTGCGGACGCGTACGCGCCATGGCGGCTTTGCTCTGCGCTACGATGTCATCAATCTCGGGCTCGCGGTCACGTGGACGCGAAGAGTGACGCGGTACCGCGCGCGGCGGATCGTCGCCGTAGTCTGGTGCGGGTGCAATGCGACGGCGCAGACTGCCAATGGATTGCGAGTTGGGCGTGCGCAAATACAACCAGCCACCAAACATGCCGCCAAAGTGCGCGGCGTACGCGGTGCCGCCCACACTGCCAGCGTTGACCACCCCCATCACCACACTGAGCACGGCCAGAAACACGACCAGCCACTTCACCTTCATGGGCACAATGCCAAACAGAAACAGCTCGTCATCTCCCCAACGCGAGGCGTAAGCTACCGCGACGCCGAGGATTGCCGCTGAGGCGCCTACCAGCACACCGGCGCGCGGTGTGAACATCCAGTGAAACGCCCACCCGCTCACACCGCACCACAAATAGAACCACGTGAACGTGGTGGAGCCCCACAGTTTCTCTACACGCCGTCCAAAAATCCACAGCATGTACATGTTGAGCGCGAGGTGCAGCAACCCGCTGTGCGCGAACATGTACGTCACAACAGTCCACAACCGACGCTCAGTGAGGTCGGTGGCGCGATAGCCCAGCCAGTCGATGGTGAACCCGGTGCGCAGCAGCGTTTCCTGCAGGAATGCCACGGCCACGCACAGGCCGATGATCCACGCTACGGCTGGTGCGCTGTTGCGCTGCGGTTCGTATTCGTCCGCGATTTCAAAAGACATGGTAGGAGAGCGCGCCTGCGAAGATTACCCGCGCCGCCGTGACGCGAGGGCCAACTGCACAATGTGGCCACAGAGAGCCGGAAACAAGAGACCAGCCGCCGATGCCGCCTGCGGAATGAGACTGGTAGGCGTCATACCCGGCAACGTGTTGAGTTCCAGACACCACAGGTCGCCCGCTTGGTCCATCCGAAAGTCCACGCGACCGTATCCTTCAAGCCCGCACGCCACAAACGCCTGTTTGGCATACGCGGACATGCGCTCCACCGTTTCCGCGCTCAGGTCGTCCGGCACAAACTCGCGCGTCATGCCGGGCGTGTACTTGCACTCGTAGTCGTACAGTTCCTTGCTGGGCACGATCTCAATGATGGGCAGCACCCGGTCGCCAATGATGCCAACGGTAAACTCGCGACCCTTGACGAATCGCTCCACCATCACGGCATCATCGAACCTGTAAGCCTCTTCAATGGCCTTTTGAAGCGTTTCCGGTCCGTTCACGATACTCAAGCCCACGGTGCTGCCCTGGCGTGATGGTTTCACCACCGCGGGCCAGCCCACCTGATCGGCCACCAGCTGCGGGTCAAGCAGCTGACCCAACGGCGGGGCCATGAGCCAGTCGGCCGTTGGCACGCCCACATGTCGCAATACGATTTTGGTGACGTGCTTGTCCATGGCAAGCGCGCTGGCCATGTGTCCACTTCCAGAATATGGAACACCCGCCAGATCCAGCGCCGCCTGTACTGTGCCGTCCTCTCCTTGCCCGCCGTGCAGGCCGAGCACCACGCATTCCGTATTCCTGATTTGTGGATGCGCGATCCAGTCCGCGTTCAGCGACCGGTGCCGCATTTCCGCCAAATCGGCCAGTGCCGGCGGCTGACTGCCAACGCCTGCGGCCAGCAGCGACTGCTCCGTGTCAGACGACAGGGTGCCAAACGCCGGATCAAAACAGGTCACCGTATGGCCCAGTTCGCGCAACGCGGCCGCCATGCGCAGACCGCTGGAGAGCGAAACGTCACGTTCGGCCGATACGCCGCCCAGCAATACGGTAAGTCGCATGAAAGACGGAGTGCGAGGAAAAAACGGAGAGATAGTGCGTCAGGTATGGCGTCAAACATGGCGCCAAAGAAGGCGTTGAACGCCGCGTCACAAGCGGCGTCCGATGTCGTTACAGATGCCGAGTCAGAAACTAAATCGCAACTGCAGACCGCCGCCGCCCATGCTCGGCAGATACGGCGCCAGCGACGCATCGAGTCCACTGGACGCCGAACGGGCAGCGTCACCCGCCAGAATGGACGCGCCACGCTGCGAACGGTTGGCGTACCACACCGCCTCCAGCGCCGCCAGCACAGTAACGCCCGCGGCGGCCGCGAGGCCAGCGGTCAGGTAGCGACGTTCGGTAAATGATTCGGTGTACGGCGCCGGCACACCATTGGGATCAACGTAGTTGATGGTGCGCTCGGTGGTTTGCTGAGCGAAGGCCGCAGCAGCCGCTCCAGCCACGGCCGACAGCACGACCACACCGCGCACGGGCCGAGCGGTGTAGAACTGCCCAAAGCCCGGCACAATGCCGCGCGCGAAGGCGGCGCCGGGTGAGTAGACTGGACGTCGCAGCACATCAATGGCGCGGGCCGTCGCGACACGTTCTTCCACCGACGGCGCCGCAGCGCGATACACCTCAAGGTCTGTTAGTGCAGCCGCGCGTTCACCAACGGCCGACCGCGCCAGCCCGCGATTGAAGTGACCCTCGGGTGCAGCCGGTGCCAGTCGCACCACTTCATCGAACGCGCGTACGGCGGCGGCGTTCGCACCGGCGTCGAGAAACTCCAGACCGAGGTTAAACGCAACCAGCGATTCATCGGCACGCTGCCTGGCGTCGTTGGGTACAAGGCGAAGCAGGCGCGCGCGCACGTCGGCAGATTCGGTGCCCGCCGGCGCGAGCACGAGGTAGCGACAGAAGGCGCCAATCGCTGGCAGCGTATCGCTCAACTCTTCGTGGGCGCGACCAAGATCGTACGCCAGGCGATCATCTGACGGGTTGAGTCGTGCCGCTTGCACAAACGCATCACGCGCCGCTTCCTGATTGCCTTCGAGTGCAGCTTCCTGTGCAACCGATGCAAGGCGGCGCGCTTCGGCGTTGTTGCGCGGTGCGTCAGCGTTGGATATCGGCGGTGCCAGATCACATCCGGGCGCAGCGCCGGTGGTGAGCGTGCGCTTGGGGCTTAACGTCTGGGCCTGCAACACCGACGCGCTCAGCGACATGCACACAACCGTTGCAATCAACGCGGCGAGCATCGGATACCGTCGGTTCGCGGAGTCTTTCCGGCATACGCGGTTCGCCCGGTTTGCTCGGTTCACCCGATGTCCGCTGTTCACGCTGTTCGCGACGTGTGTGTCACGCGCTCTAGCGAACAACAACTGTAATGCTTGCACTGACTCCCTCCGATGTGGCCGTAACGGTTGCGGTGCCAGCACCAGTGCCAACGATCAGGCCTGTGCTGGAAACAAACACCACGGACTCGTTGCTGGTGACCCACGTGATGTTGCGACCGCTTAACACAGCGCCTTGTGCGTCGCGCAACGTTGCCTGCAACTGCTGCTGTGCGCCTACATCAATGTCAGGTGACGTGGGCGTGATGATGACCTGTGCAACGCTGCGTGGTTGTACCTGTATGGTGGTACTACCGCTGACGCCGCCCACAGTCGCAACGATAATCGCAGCGCCTGGTGAAACGGCTGTCACCCCACCACTCGCATTGACGGTCGCAATGCTTGGTGCGCCGGATGTCCACGTTGTAACCCGTCCGCTGATCACGTTGCCATTGGCCGAACGCGCTTCGGCTTGCAGTGCGAGCGTGTTGCCAACAATGACATTCGCATTCTCCGGCAGCACGCGCACCTGTGACACAGGCACGGCAATCACGGTGATGGTAGAAACGGCCGTCTTACCATCACTCGCTGCGGTGATGCGAGCCACACCCGGCACACGCGCCGATACCAACCCCTGCGCGGACACGGTGGCAATGCTCACGTCGCTGCTGCTGTAACTGATCGTACGACCTGGCAGCAGGTTGCCATTGGGATCGGTCACCTGCGCCAGCAGCTGCACGGTGGCACCCGCCTCAACGGTGCTCGACGATGGTGTGAGCACAATGGCGTCCGCCAGACGCTGCAGCACCACGATGGTTGCCTGACCAACCCGTCCTTCGCTCAGCGCGACAGCTGTTACGGTGCCCGGTGCAAGCGCAGTGACCACGCCCACAGACGAGATGCTCGCGACATTGGGATCACTCACGCTCCACGAAGTGGACCGGTTGGTGAGCAACACACCATCGGCATCACGCAAGACAGCTGACAGCGCGCGTTCGGTGCCAACGGCCAGTGTATCGCGCTCAGGAGACACAGCGATACTCGCCACCGGTTCGGGGGTAACGGTCACCGCGGCCTGACCACTGCGGCCGCCACTGCTGGCCGTGATGGTAGTGGCGCCGGGTGTCAACGCCGTCACCACACCCAAGGCATTAACCAGTGCGACTTCGCTGTCGCTGCTGCTCCACGTAATGCTGCGGCCGCTCAGTGTCCCGCCTTCAGCGTCAAGTGCGCGCGCCTGCAAAGAGGCTGAACGATTGACACGCACCGACACAACGACCGGCGTGACTTGTACGCTGGCTACTTCGCGTTCGGTCACAGTAATGTTGGCCACCGCGCTCTGGCCATCAACGCTGGCTGCGATGCGCGCGGCGCCAGCGCTGCGGGCCGACACACCACCGGCCGTGGACACAGTAGCCACCTGCGTATTGTTGCTCGACCAGGCGATGGGACGATTGCTGATGATCGAACCGTCACTATCAACAGGACGTGCAACAAGTGCGATGCTGCGACCCGCTTCAACGCTCGCCTCAGGCGGTGTCAGCAGCAACTCGGCGACACCGGGATTGTCGGCCACTGATGCGGCAGTGCAGGCAGACGCAGCTAGGAGTGCCGCGGCAAACAGGAGCCGTCGCATACTCACTGCTCCGCATCCGTTGTCACGCGATCAGGATACAACGACGGCCGCTGAAAGCGAGTGGCAGCAACTGGGTGCGGATACGTGCGCTGTGGAGCGTGCGCAATCGTGCGCGACAGTGTGTACAGCACATGACGTGAAGGCGCAGGCAGCAAGCTGTCTGACAGAGCGCGCAACGGCGCGCCCCACGCGACATTTGGCGTTTCAGCAGGAATACCAGTGGCAGTGAACGTAAGCGGACTGCCACTCAATCCCGCTGCCACAGCAGTCACGGTGTAGTCACCTTCCGCTGCGCCGAGTGTCCAGCTACCAACCGTTGCCACGCCCGCGGCGTTCGTGAGCATCGTGTCGCCGCTGGCCGGACTGAGCACGCCGTCACCGGAGCTCACTGTGAAGACCACCTTCACGCCCGCCACCGGATTACCCGAGGCATCCGTTGCCCGAACGCTCGGTGGTGCAGTGACGGAGGTACTGACCGTGGCCGACTGTGTGAGCGCGGAGATGGCACTCAGCGTAGTGGCGACGCCGGCACTCACGGTGATAGCGCTTGATGTGGTAGTCAGCCCGAGCGATTCAATAGTGAAATCGAGTGTGTGACTACCTGTGCCGAAGTCGGTGAAGGAGAGATCGGTAAAGGTGGCCAGTCCGGCCACCGCCGCCGCAGTGTTTGCACCGGCAAGCGTAGCGTTTCCGCTCGATCTCGCCACAGTAACGCTGCGCGTGGCATCGGGGCCCGAGGTAATCCGCAGACCGGCGTTGTCACGAATTTCAACAACAGGCTGCGGGCTGAACGCGGTACCGCTTACAGCGGTGGTGGGCTGAGTTACGAGAACAAGCGACGCAGCTGTTTGTGTGACCGCGATGCTCGCTGAAACGGCACTGGCCAGTCCTGCGCTTTCAAACTGAAGCGTATGACTACCCGATCCGTTGATGCGAAGGTTGGAGAAGGTAGCCACACCATTCACGGCCGCTACCTGCACGGTACCAACCAGCGCGCCTGAACCGCCGCCCGTCGCGATTGCTGCCGTTACCTGCGCGGTTGAAGCAGTAACGACATCACCGTTGGCGTTACGTATTTGCACTACTACAGGCGCGGCGAACGTTACTCCGCTTACTGCGCCAGTGGGTTGCGCGTCAATTGCGAGCTGTGTGGCTGGCAGTATCACTGCCGTAGCCGTGGCGTTAAAGGTGACCGGGCTTCCGCTCAAACCGGCTGCCGTGGCTATCACGGTATTCGTCCCCGCCGCAGCACCCAGTGTCCACGAGGTGAGCGCGGCAATACCCGAGGCGTTCGTCGTCACCACCGACCCGCTGGTGGGCGATGTGCTGCCGCCACCCGCAGTCACCGTGAAGGTGACCGCTACACCGCCCACCGGATCATCTGCCGCGTTGGTGACCAGCACGCTTGGGGCCTCGGCGACAGCGGTGGAAACGGGCGCTGCCTGCGACGTGTTGCTGTTCGAAATAATGGTAGTGGCCGGTGCTGCGCCGACGTTGAGGCTGCCGGAAATCACACTCAGTGCGGGCGACGTGGTACTGAAGCGCACCGTATGCGCGCCGCTGCCACTGAGCGCGAGATCCGTGAACGCAATCACGCCGTCCACCGCCGACAGCTGCGTTGTGCCCGTGAGTGTCCCACTGCCGGTCTCCCGCGACGCAGTCACCTGCAGCGTCGCTGCACTACCGGTTTGCACACGCACTCCCGCATTGTCAAGCACGTGCACCACCGGCTGCGTGCTGAACGCCGCACCACTCACCGCGCCAGCCGGCTGCGTCACCACCGCTAACGATGCTGCGACTTGCGTGACAGCCAGCGTGTTTGAGATCACTTCAGTCAGTACGCCCGAAGTGAAGCGCAGTTGATGATCGCCCAAACCATTCAGCTGCAGATTGGTGAACGTCGCCACCCCGTTCACGGCGCTTACCGTTTGCGTGCCCACCAGCGTACCACTCGGCGATGTTTTCGAAACGGTAATTGCATCGGCGGCCGTGATGACCCGGTCACCATTTGCATCGCGCACTTCAATCACGGGTTGCGTCGCAAACGGCACGCCGCTCACCGCCCCACTCGGCTGGGTCACAATCGCCAACTGTGTGGCGGGTTGCGCAACTGCCGTTCCGGTTGCGTTGAATGTCACCGGGCTGCCGCTCAAACCGGCCGCGGTAGCAGTCACGGTGTTCGTACCCGCCGCCGCACCCAGTGTCCATGACGTCAGCGAGGCAATCCCCAATGCGTTGGTCGCAACCACCGACCCGCTGCTCGGCGATGTGGTCCCTCCACCCGCGGTCACAGCGAAGGTGACATCCACACCAGCCACCGGATCTCCAGCGGCGTTGGTCACAAGTACGCTGGGTGCCTCTGGCACTGCCGTGGCAACGGGCGCCGACGGCGCCGTGTTGCTCTGCGCCGCAATCGTGGTTGGCGGCGCTGCCTGCACGGTGAAGGTGCCCGAGACCACGCTGAGTGCCGGCGATGTGGTGGCGAAGCGCAGCTGATGATCGCCCGAACCGTTCAGCTGCAGATTGGTGAACGTCGCCACACCATTTACGGCGTTCACCGTTTGCGTGCCTGCAAGCGCGCCGGTACCCGACGTGATCGATACGGTGACCGCATCGGTTGCCGTGGTGACCACATCACCGTTTGCGTTGCGTACTTGAATGACCGGCTGCGTGGTAAACGGCACACCACTCACTGCACCACCAGGCTGCGTGACAATCGCCAACTGTGTTGCAGGCTGCGCAGTTGCGGTTGCGTTAAACACCACCGGGCTGCCGCTTAATCCATCAGCCGTGGCGGTAACCGTGTTTGTGCCAGCCGATGCCCCCAGTGTCCACGACGTAAGCGAAGCCCTTCCATCAGCGCCTGTTGCAACCGTCGATCCGCTCGCCGGTGATGTTGTCCCACCGCCAGCCGTCACCGTAAACGAAACGTTCACGCCACTCACCGGGTTGCCCGTCGCATCAGTCACCAACACACTCGGCGCCGCAACCTGAGCTCCCGCCAGCGCACTCTGCTCGGTAGCGGACACCGCCGCAATGGTAACCGGTGCCCCCGCACCAAGCGTGAAGCTCGATGAAATCACACTCAACGCAGGTGAGCCAGACGCAAAGCGCAACGTATGTGCGCCACTACCAGTGAGCGTCAGATCAGTGAAGGAAATCACGCCGTCCACGGCCGAACCCTGTGTTGTGCCCGTGAGCGTTCCACTGCCGCTCTCCCGCGACGCAGTCACCTGCAGCGTCGCTGCACTTCCGGTTTGCACACGCAAGCCCGCATTGTCGAGCACGTGCACCACCGGCTGCGTGCTGAACGCCGCGCCACTGACCGCTCCAGCTGGCTGCGTCACAATGGCCAATGATGCCGCCACCTGCGATACGCTGATCGCACTTGATGTCGCACTCGTCAAACCGTTAGCCGCAAACGAAAGCGTGTGGTTGCCGCTGCCGTTGATCTGCAGTGCAGCAAACTCAACAACCCCAGCCACAGCGTTCACCGTCAACGTACCCGCCAGCGTGCCTGTACCAGAGAGCCTGCTCACCGTTACGGCAACCGTTGAACTGCTCACCACATTGTTGCTGGCGTCGCGCACCTCAAGCTTCGGCTGAGTCGTAAAGGGCACACCACTCACTGCTCCAGCCGGTTGCACTACCAGCACAAGCTGTGTGGCCGCCCCAACGGTGGCCGTGGCGCTGAATACCACCGGACTGCCGGTGAGCCCCGACACGGTCGCCGTCACCGTGTTCACGCCCGGCGATGTACCCAGTGTCCACGACTGCAATGTGGCACGACCGTTTGCTCCGGTCACCACAACCGATCCACTCGACGGTGATGTCGTGCCACCACCAGCCGTCACCGCAAACGCGACGTTCACGCCGCTCACCGGATTGCCGGCCGCGTCGGTCACTTCCACGCTTGGAGCAGTAACGCTGGCACCTGTGGTCGCCGACTGATTCACCGGTGATACCGCGTTGATACGTGCAGGCGCGCCAGCCCCTACAACAATGCTCGCCGAAACGACGCTCAGGCTCGGCGTGGTCGTCGCAAAACGCAGCGTGTGCGGACCACTTCCGGTGAGCGTGAGGTTACTGAATGTGGCCACACCGCCCACCGCATTGATCGTGGCAGTGCCCGACAGCACACCGCTACCAGATTCACGCGTGGCTGTTACAGACAGCTCCGAGGCACTGCCAGAAGCAATCAACAGGTTGGCGTTGTCAAGAATGCGCACAATCGGTTGTGTGGCAAACGCGGAACCGCTCGCCGCACCCGATGGCTGTGTCTGAATCTGCAGAGAAGCCGCAACCTGTGTCACGGTGAGCGGCTCCGATGTAGCGGCTGCCAATCCGCTGCCGGAGAATCGCAGCGTATGTACGCCAACACCATTGAGGCGCAGATTGGTGAACGTCGCGACGCCGTTGACTGCCGTAGCCGTGAGTGTTCCGGCAACACTACCGCTGCCAGAAGCAACTGCTGCGGTTATGGTCCCATTTGCACTCGTGACCCGGTTGTTCTGCGCGTCACGAAGCTCCACCACCGGCTGAGTACTGAGCGATACGCCACTGACCGCACCCGATGGTTGCGTGACGATCACGATTTGCGTGGCCGCACCGACCGTGCCGGTTGCAGAGAATGTGATTGGACTGCCAGTGAGACCGGTAGCTGCCGCCGTTACTGTGTTCGCGCCGGGCGCCGCACCCAGAGTCCAGCTGGTAAGCGCGGCCACACCCTGTGCGTTGGTTGCCACCGTCGCCACACTCGCCGGTACAATCACGCCGCCGCCAGCAGTCACGGTAAACGTGACGTTGACACCACTCACATTATTGCCGCTGGCATCAGTGATGCGAACACTTGGCGCCGCACTGACTGCAGTACCCACCGTGCCGCTCTGTGAGAGCGCCGAGGTGGCCGTGATGTTGGCCGGCGTACCTGCGGCAATGACCACATCATCAGATACGACACTCAGCGCCGGCGCCGTACTCCGGAAGCGTAGCCGTTGCGTGCCCGCACCAGTGAGCGTGAGGTTGTTGAAACTCGCCACGCCGTTGACTGCAGTCACAGTTGCTGTGCCGCTCAACGCGCCGCCACCAGACGCTACCTCAGCTGCGATGGCCAACGATGCACCGGCACCGCTCACAACCACCAGGCCGGCATTGTCGCGAATCTCAACAACTGGCTGTGTAACGAGAGCAATACCGCTTCGCGCACCACTGGGCTGCTGCCTGAGTGCCAATGAAGACGCAACCTGCGTCACCACCAGGTTGCCGGAGACGGCCGATGTCAATCCGGTCACACTGAAGCGCAACGTGTGGCCACCGCTGCCATTTACTTGCAGGTTAGCAAATGTCGCGACACCATTTACTGCGTTGACCGTGCGCGTACCAACCAACTCGCCGTTGCCCGTCGCCACTGTGGCCGTAACGGCACTGGTGGCACCGACCACGCGATTGCCAACCGCGTCGCGAATCTCCACAACGGGCTGCGTACCCAATACCACTCCGCTGGTTGCACCAGCCGGCTGCCGGGTGATCGCAAGCTGAACCGGCGAACCTATGGTCGCCGTTGCGCTAAACGTGACTGGACTTCCGGACAACCCTGTGGACACCGCGCGCACCGCGTTCGTACCAGGCGTCACACCCAGTGTCCACGAAGTGATCGCTGCCACTCCATTAGCAGCCGTTGTGACCGTCGCCGGGGACGCTGGACTGATACTCCCTCCCCCGCTCAACACCGTGAACGTGACATTCACGCCGCTGACCGCGTTACCACCTGCATCGACCGCGCGAACGCTGGGTGGCTCACTCACCGCAGTGGCAACCCGTGCACTCTGACTCACACTCGAGTTGGCCACGACAGACGCAGCGGAACCGGCTGCCACGTTCACCACTGCCGACACAACGGTCAGTTGAGGATTGTTGGAGGTGAACCGAATCGTGTGTGCACCAACGCCAAGTCCACTGAAGCCGAGGTTGGTGAATGTGGCCACACCATTTACCGCCGTTGCAGTAACCGTGCCGCTGAGCGTGGCAATACCCGACGCACGCGTGGCTGTGACCACCGCCGAAGCCCCGGAACCTGTCGTGACGACGTTGCCCTGAAGATCGAGTATGCGTACAACCGGCTGGGTGACAAATGCCACACCACTCACGGCGCCTCCTGCCTGCCGTTGCACCTCAATTGATCCCGCCTGCTGCGACACGTTGGCGCTGGCGGAACCCGATGCCGCTCCGCTCGTGGCAGTAATGACTACCGCACCGCCGCCAATCGCCGTCACCAGGCCAGTGCCCGACACCGTTGCGACGGAGGCATCACTCGTGGACCATGCGAGAGGCCTGCCCGTGAGCACGTTGCTCTGCGCGTCACGCAGCGTAGCCGTCGCCTGCGTAGTTTGTCCGACCGTCAGCACAGTTGACGCCAGCGCCACAGTGACACTGGCCACCGGAACCGGCACTACAGTAATGACGGCACTCGCTGATCTACCATCAACCGTTGCAGTAACCGTCGCGATTCCCAGACTCAGCGCTCGTACACGTCCCGCGCTCGATACAACGGCGACCGAAGCATTGCTGATGCTCCACGTAATGGGACGTTCAAGCGGATTGTTGTTGGCGTCGCGCGCGACTGCCACAAAATCAGCTGATGTCCCAATAATTATCGTGGCAATGCTGGGAGTGACCTGAATACCACCAACATCGGTTGACCGCACGGTGATGGTAGCCGACGCCAGTCGGCCATCGATGGAGGCGAAAACAAGGCCGGTGCCCGGTGCAAGTGCCACAACTCGCCCGGTGCTGTTGACCGACAGCACGCTGGGCGCACCACTGCTCCAGGTGACGGCCCGCTCTGGCAATACATTACCGGCAGCATCAAGCGCCGCCGCAGCCAGAGCCACGCTGCCACCAACAGACAACGTCGTTTGTGCGGGCGTTATTCGCACCGATGCCACAGGTGTGGGCAACACCGTGACACGCATTTCACCAGCCCGTCCTTCACTGATGGCGCGAATCGTGGTCACACCGGGGCTGAGTGCGCGCAGTTCGCCCTCGACAGATACCTCCGCAACCGCCGGGTTGTCGCTCGTGTATGTCACACTGCGTCCGGTCAGCAGATTGCCATTTGCATCGGTGATCTGTGCGGACAGCTGCGCTGTCTGACCCACGGTCAGCGTCGACTGTCCCGGCGAAATCACCACGCCACCAATCGGCCGTGGCTGCACAACAAGCGTCGCTGAGCCAGTCACACCTTCTATGATTGCGTCCACGCGCACCGTTCCCGGTGTCACGCCAATCACCAGTCCCGACGCCGATACCGTGGCCACGCTCGTGGAGGCCGACGTCCACAACACGGTGCGATCAGTCAACGGCACGGTTAGCGAGTCAAGGCCAAGTGCATTGAGCTGCGTACTCTGACCAACCACGATCGTATCAACGCGCGGCGATACAATCACTGAAACCACCGGCACTGCGGCAACGGTCACACCAATCGCCGCTTCACGCGTTTCGCTGATTGCGGTGATCGTCGCAGCACCTGGTGATACGCCGGTTACGAAACCAGCGGCGTCAACGTTTGCGATGGCGGCATCGCTGCTCGACCAGAACACCGGTCTGTTCTGTAACTCCGCACCCGTGTCATCGCGCGGCAGCGCAACCAGCTGAATAAATCCGCCCACCAGAATACGCGGCGCCAGCGGACCAATCTCAAGGCTGCTCACCGGGCGCTGCACAACGGTGACTTGCGCAGTCGCACTGCGCCCTGCAATCGATGCTGACACCTGCGCAACACCCGTCGCCAACGCGGTGAGCACACCGGTTGATGACACATTCACAACGTTTGCATCACTCGATGACCATGTCACCGTGCGATCGCGAATCTCCTGTCCGTCCGCATCACGCGCTGCGACCTGCAGCGCGGCCGTACTTCCGACATTGAGTGTGACATCGGGCGTATTGATGGAGACGCTGTTCACCACGCCGCCGATTGGCGTTGGTCCGGAAATGTCGCCTAAGCGCGCACACGCCGAACTCAGCAGTACCAGGCACACACCAAGCGCGCATTGTCGGAGCCACGATCCCGAAAGGGCACGCTGCCACGCCTTGATCACGTCACTGGGACGGCAGCGCGACGCGCGTAGGGCGGGAGAGGTGATTGCGCGTGCCGTCACCGAGTTGTCCTTGCACATTGAAACCCCAACACGAAACCGCGCCATCGCCAGAAGTCCCACACGTGTGCGCGCCAGTCGCGCTGATTGTTGCAAAGGATATGTTGCCCACAACCCGCGTTGGTGAGGCGCGGTCGGCCGTTGAGCCGTCACCGAGCTGACCGTACGTATTGCGTCCCCAACACCAGGCTTGTCCGCCACTGGTACGCGCACAGCTGTGCACACCGCCCACACTCACCGAAACAAAGCGCGAGGTGGACGCGACCGCTGTTGGCGTGGCATGACTTGCCGTGTTCCCGGTACCGAGTTGACCGTACGCGTTCCGACCCCAGCACAGCACGGCATTTCCATCGGACACCGCACAGGTATGCCCACCACCAGCGGACACACTGGTGAACCGTACATCTGTGTTTACGCGCCTGGGCGCGTTTCGGTTCTGCTGCGTGCCATCGCCAAGTTGTCCTTCGGCGTTGGCACCCCAGCACGATAGCTCGCCGTCGGCGGCAATGGCGCAGGTATGGTTCCAGCCCGTGCTCACAGACACAAAGCGCTTGTCCGCTGTCACACGGACCGGTGAGGTGCGCAACGAAGACGATCCATCGCCCAGCTGACCCATGTTGTTCGCGCCCCAGCAGGCCACCTCTCCACCGGTGGTCAGTCCACAGGTATGGTTGGATCCGGTGCGCACGTAGCGAAAGTTCAGATTCGAGTTGACCCGTACCGGGGCGCTGCGCGATGTCGTGGTGGCATCACCAAGCTGACCGCGCTCATCGGCGCCCCAGCAGTACGCGTCGCCAGCGGGTGTCACGCCGCACGTGTGGGCCAGGCCAGCGGAGATTTGTGCAAACGAAATGTCGCCCACCACGGCCGCTGGTACTTCGCGCGATTCGACGGCACCGTCGCCCAGCTGCCCGTTCTCATTCGCGCCCCAACAGAGCGCGCGCCCGCTCGCGAGCACGCAGCTGTGACGACCACCGGCCGCTACCACACCAACGTCATCGGTCGCGCGGATGGCGGGACCGGTCGATGCACCGGGTGTAGTGGTTGAGGAAGCGGCACCCACTGCAGCCGCACGTCCTCTCACCGCACGCGGCGCCACCTGTCCTCCCACCACATCCACTGACGTAGACGCATTGCGATCGCCGCCGCGCCCAATCCGCGCGTTCACAGCCGAGTCGATCAGGGCCGCCGTCGCAAGGCTGTCACGAAGGCTCGTTGCGTTGTCGCCCTCGTTCAGCCGATCTGCGATCATGCCGCTCTGCGAATCAAGCACCGAATTGTTTACACCGCCTCGCGCCACCGTTGTCGGTCCGCCATTGGCTGACTCGTCGCTCGCCGTCGCCTGTGATGCTTGTGATGCCGCGCCAAACATCGCGCGCACATCAATGCGTCCCGTTGCATCGGCATACCACGCCGCCGAACTGCCCAGTGCCACCAACGCCAGCGCAGCAACGGCAATCATGCCACGACCACGCCTGGGGCCATCAGCTGTTTCGCTGGCCCAGGACGGCTTGTCATCATCGACTGAGGGTACGCTGGCGGGTGTGGTACCTGTGCCGCGCGCAACCAACTGTACGTTGGTGACGTCAGTTGCGGACAGCGGTACACCGGCATCGGGACGGCGAAACTGCACTGTGGCCATCGCTGACAGCGAGCGCTGCGATCCCATTTTGTCACGCAGTTCGGCGCGGGCCGCACGCGCCGCATCGCGACGACGCTTGTGTGCTGCTTCCCACTGCCGCCAATCCGACGGCACCACCCAATGATCCAGATTGGCGAGCAGTCCATCGGCACCGGCCCAGCGCGCCGCCGGACGCTTCTGCATCATGCGCTCCACGATGTACTGCAACCGTTGCGGCACAGCGCCCGGGCGCAACGCATCAATCGCGGGCAACTCCTCCTGCTTTTGTTTAGAGATCACCGTGTAGAGCGATTCACCTTCCCACGGTCGGCGACCGGTCAGCATTTCCCACGCCACCAACCCAAGACTGTAAATGTCTGATCGGGCGTCTGCCGGTGCGCCATCAATTTGCTCTGGCGCCATGTACGCCGGCGTACCAATGGCCGCGCCGGTCATCGTCAGTCGGGATTCATGGTCAGCGCTGTGTGCAATGCCAAAGTCACTGAGCATTGCCCGTCCGCTGTTTTCGTCAAGAAAAATATTTTCCGGTTTGACATCGCGGTGCACCACGCCATGCGCGTGTGCATACGCGAGCGCTTCGGCGACATCGTGCAGCACGCGTTCTGCTTGCTCCGGTGCAAACGGGCCATGTTCGATCACGGCCGCTTTCAGCGTGCGCCCCGGCACGAGTTGCATGATGAGCGCCAGGCCGCCGGCGCGCAGGCGTCGCACGGCGTGTACAGTGACAATGTTGGGATGCTGCAGTTTGGCGACGGTGCGCGCTTCACGCGCGAGGCGCAGCATGGCATCGTCGGCCGAGGCGATAGAGTGCGGACGGACAACCTTGATGGCGACCAAACGACCAAGCGATCGGTCACGCGCGCGAAAAACTACCGCACTCGCACCACGTCCGAGTTCGCCCAGCAGTTCATACTCGTCTTCGAGATCACCGACCTCGCTCTCATCCCATCCATCCGTCATCCGACTTGATCCTGGGCACCGGCGCCATCACGCGCACACACGGTACCGACTGCGGAAACCGAAAACTACGTCGCCCATCTCCACTCGGTCACCGTCTGCCAATACTCGCTCTTCATTTGGCTTAAGGATGTGCTCGTTATGAACGACGGGATTGGTGGACGACAGGTTGGTGAGATACCAGTCGCCATCGCGCATGGCCATGAGGGCATGCGAGCGGCTGACGGTCCCCTCGCGCAGCTGCACATGGCGATAGGCTGGCCCTTCGGCCCGGCCAAAGGTGACCTGCAGGCCGTCCGGACCTGGGGCGCGCACAAAGCGCACCTCGCGGCCCGCATCGAGGCCGTTGAGAATCTCCAGCCGTCCGGGAAGAAACTGCAAGGTGCCTTCCTGCGGCACCGCGAAGCGCAACAGGTGCCCCTCAACCTGCGTACCAGCCACGCCGTCCTCACTGACCGAGGTCTGGGACTCCGGCGCGAGAGGAACGGTGGAGCTCGCCGGAGGGAGAGGAGCCGGTGATGCGCCTGCTGATGTGGAGACGGTGGGCGCGGCGCGGGCGGGCGTAACCGCATTGGACTCAACGTGGCGCGGCGCCACGCTTCCCGGCGCCGCGGTGGTGAACTCGACGCCACGCTGTGTGGCGCTCTTCGGCGCCGTACTGGTGGACTCGACGCTGCGAGGTGGCGCGCTGGCGACCGTCGCGCCACCCGCTGTGCCGCTACCGGTCGCCATACGACCCACAGCCTCAGCCCGATCCGGGTTGCTTGCTGTCTTCCGGGCCATATCCTGGCTCGCCGACCGCCCGTTGGACGAGCGGTTGGCCGGGATCGTCGGCTGTGGTTTGACCGGAGAGTACCGCGATTCGGTCAAACTGACCGAAAAGAGCGGCAACTCACCTTCCGCCGAACGCCTGAATGCCGATGGCGTGCGGTTTATCCACCATACGATGCCAGCAGCCACCGCAAGTAGCGCAAATCCAAGAAGTGCCAACAGTAATCCGGTCCCGGAAATCATTCAGTGTGACTATGTATGAAAAGAGGTAAGAAAACAGGTACAGGAACGCTTGCCTTTGATGTCCTACCGAGAAACCTGCCCAGGTGATCCCCCGTCACTCTTATTGGCGCGCAACGAGCGTGTATCAGCGCGTTCCAGCGCGTTCCAGCGCGTTCCAGCGCGTTCCAGCGCGTTCCAGCGCGTTACCGCGCCGCGAGTAACTTGGGCATTGTGTGCTATGAGGCAGTCAACCGCGTCGTCGCACGTCACAATCCAGCCTCCGCAGGAGCCCGAATGCGTTGTTTGAAGCCCCCGTTTGTTGCCGTTGCCGGAATCGCCACCGCACTCTCCCTGGCCGGCACGCCGTTGGCACACGCGCAGGCCAACGGCACAACCGCGCTGCAGCGACCTGCGACCTGGAACCCCGACACCGTCCTGCGCACCGAAAAGTTCGTGCGTCCGCCGGCCGACGTGGAGCGCATTATCCTCGCCCCGCGCGTGGATATTTCGTTTACCAACGCCAGCCCCGACCGTCAGTGGTTCCTGCGCACCACCGGCCCGGATCGAGGCGACATTGCCGATTACGGCAAGCCGCACATCTGGTTGGGTGGCGTACAGGTGGATACGCAGGCTAATCGAGCGCGCTCACTCACCACCAGTACTACCCGCGGATTCACCCTCGTCAACCCGCGCACGGGCGCTTCCCGCACGATCGAGCCGCCGAACGGCGCTCGCAGCCTCTCGTCTCCCGTGTGGTCGCCCAGCGGCGCGCAGATCGCGTTCATCGCCAACTTTGACGACGCATCGTACGCCTACGTGGCCAACGTGAGCGACGGACGCAGCCAACGGATAGGCCGCTCACCGCTGCTCGCAACGCTCGTGACCAGCGTCTCATGGACGGCCAATGGACAGCAGCTGCTGGCCGTGCTTGTTCCCGCGTCGCGCGGACCAGTACCAGTGCTCGGCAACAATGGCGTAGACAACGGACCGCAAGTGCGACTCACGCAGTCCCAGGCAGTACCGCAGCCCGTGCATTTCAGCCTGCTGCAAGGGCCGCACGACATCGCGCTGCTCGATCACTACGCCACCGGCCAGCTCGCCCTGCTGAATGTTGCATCACGCGGTGAGCGACTCATCGGCACGCCTCACATGATTCGCGACGCCAGCGTCTCGGCCGATGCCGCACAGGTGCGTATCACCCGTGTGACCAAGCCATATTCGTACGTCGTTCCCGTGCGCTCATTTGGCACGTTGGATGAAGTGTGGGATCTCGCAGGGTCAACGCTGGCAACGCTCGACAGTGCGCCACTGCGTGAAGGCAATCCGCGGACCGCCGGCTTTGCGCCAGGCTCCGGCAACGCCGCGGCCCTCGACAGCAGCAAGCGCAGTGTGTGGTGGAATCCGTTGGGTCCGGGGCTGGTGTACTTGCAGAATGTGATCAGCGGCGGCACCAACGGCGGACGAGGCACCACGGGTGTTCGGTATGTCGCGTGGCGTGCGCCATACGGCCCTTCTGATACGAGCACAGTCTATACCGGTTCATCGCGGCTGACCGACGTCACCTATAGCGATGACGGCTCAACAATGTTTGTCAGCGACAGCGGCGCGGTGATTGCCATCCGTGTGTCCGACGCGACACAACGGTTTCGGCTACCGAGTGGTGTCTCCCTTTCCAATGGTGGCGGGCGGGGGCGCGGATCGGCAGCGCGCGACACGTCCGATCCGGGTCGGCTGCTCGTGACGTCAGGCGCCAACGGCGATGCACGCGTGGTCCTGAGCAGCGACAAGACGTTTGCCTATCTCGCGGGAACACGCGCCCCTGGTGAACGCTGGAATGAAGAGGCGCCGCAGCCATGGGTGGATCGCATCAATCTTGCCACCGGCGAACGCACGCGTGTCTTTGCCAGCGACGCCAACGGATATGACGAGTTCGTCACCATGCTCGACCGGGACTTTACGCAGTTTGTTTACACGCACGAGACGCGCACCACCATTCCCGATGCGTACCTGCGCGACGTCGCAACCGGAACGAGCAAGAAGCTCACCAGCAACATTGATGTAGCCCCCGAGGTCACCGGTGCGGTGTTCAAGCGCTTTCAGGTGGTGCGACCGCGAGACGGCGAAAAGTTCTGGGTAGAAGTCACGTTGCCCCGCGGCTGGCAGCCTGGTCAGACGCTGCCCGGCATCATCTGGTTTTATCCGCGTGAGTACTCGTCCGTCGAAGACTACGAGCGCTCGCGTTTCAGCACCAACATCCAGCAATTCCCCACTGTGCCGGCGGCGCGTCCCGCCACGGCCACATCGCTCTGGGTCACGCAGGGATACGCTTTCATTCAGCCCGACATTCCCATCTTTGGCGATGCTGGTCGCATGAATGACAACTACACGCGTGATTTGCGCGAGAATCTGGACGCAGTGCTCGATGCAGTCGTGGACTCAGGCTTTGTGGACCGCCAAAAAATGGGACTCGGCGGACACAGCTATGGAGCGTTCAGTGTGGTGAATGCCATGACGCTCACACCGTACTTCAAAGCAGGTATCGCCGGAGACGGCATGTACAATCGCAGCCTCACTCCGTTTGGGTTTCAGAGTGAGCGTCGCAACTTCTTTGAAGCGCAGGACACCTATCTCGACATGTCGCCGTTTTTTCGCGCCGACAAACTGGCCGGTGCCCTGCTCATGTATCACGCCACAGAAGATCAGAACTCCGGCACCGCACCACTGAGCTCCATACGCATGTATCAGGCGCTGCACGGACTGGGCAAGAATGCGGCGCTGTACATGTATCCATACGAAGACCACAGTGTGGCCACCTATCAGAGTGATCTTGATATGTGGGCACGCTGGTTTGCCTGGTTTGATGTGCACGTGAAAAACGCGCCGCCTACCGGATCGACTGCTACGCAGGCAGAGATTCAGCCGTAAACAGCCTGCTATGACCCTGCCTGCTCCGACGTCGCAGGCAGGGTGGTTTTGGGCTACATGACCGTAATCTGCTTGACCATGCCGTGCAGAAAGTGCGGACGACCATCAGCAGCGTCGGGAATGAAACAAATCAGCGCGTACTCACCCGCCGAAAGATCCGTGTGCACGTAGTTGGTCATGCCGATGCTGAGGCCTGCAGTACCTCCCATCGGTTCGCCCGGTGGGGGACCTTCGGGCTTCTCCATCCACTGCATCAACTCTTCTGCCGACGCCCCGGGTGCGAGACGGGCAATCACCACTTCGTGCGGTTGGGCGGCAGAGTTTTGCACCTCAATCACCTGTGCACCCGACTTAAGTGGCGTATCAAAGACAAAGTCGTAGTCGGTGAGCGTCATGCGTGTTGTCACAGCGGGGAGCGCCGCCACCGTTTCTGTCGGCGTGACCACAAGCGTTTTGCTCATGCCCTTGGCCACGTGCGGCGTGCCATCGTTGGGCGAAGGAATCATGCACACAAGGGCATAGTTGCCTGGCGTGAGATTCACCGTGACCAACGAGATACCGGCATTGGGCGCGGGGGCGTTGGGACCGCCAAAGAACTGTGCCCAGGCCGGCGGCTCACCCTGCATTGCGACAAGCAGTTCCTCAAGGGTGTGCCCGTCATCGAGGCGCACCAGCTGCACGTGGTGCATCTCCTCTCCTGTGGTGGAGAGCCGGAACGTGGTGGCGCCCGACGAGATCGTGTCCACCACGGTGTAGAAGAAATCGCCGGCGGTCACGTCGACCATCTGCGGGTCGACCGGAGAGCCATCCGACCCGGTGTCCGTTGCGGCACTGTCGCTGGCACGATCACCACCACATGCTGCGAACGCCAACACCAACACACCAGCTGCGCACAACGACGTACACCGTTTGAGATCAAAGTTTGGGGAGTGCATTTCAGTGGCTCCGAAATAGGCTGGCCGTGACATCGCGAATCGCCAGGAGTGTCTGACGCTAAATGGCACGTTCGGCGAAATTACGGTCGCCAGCCAATAGTGCAAGCGGGCGCTTACCGCAGCACCACCGCGGTCCCGCTCGTTGCGACCATCAGCATGCCGTTGGTCTCGCCCAACACCTCGTAATCAATATCAATGCCAATAATCGCATTGGCACCGAGCTCTGCTGCACGCTGCTGCATTTCTTCCATGGCTATTTCGCGGGCGCGTTGCAGCTCTTTTTCGTACGTGCCGGAGCGCCCGCCCACCATGTCGCGGATACCGGCAAAGAGATCCTTGAAAATATTGGCGCCAAGAATGGTTTCGCCGTTCACAATGCCACAATACTTGGTGATGGTGCGGCCTTCAACAGACGGGGTGGTGGTCAGGATCATGCGATGCTCCGGAAAGAGTGAACTCGAGGGTGTGACTGTGGATTGCTGCTGCGGTTTGTTACTGCGGTTTGATCAGCCGATGCACACGCACAAACGGGACGTCATCTTCGTCGCGCCACACGCCAACTACGTGATCATCTTCAATACCGCGAAACGTAAAACGTGTGTCACGTTGCTCAAGGTCCGCAATGTGCTCACCCGACGGTGCATAAACCGACCAGTGACGGGTTGTCCGCTCACTGTCTGGCAAAGACAGGCGCCGTACCCACAGCTGGCGCTCCGTATCGGTGCGCATGGCGTCGACCAGTGGAAACCTTGACGGAAAAACGAGGGAGGCAAACACCGAATCCATCGCGTAGCGCTGTTCGGGTGTGGCGCTGTTGCCGGGCGCACTCAGGCTGGCTTCTCTCAACCTCTGTTTGAGCGCAGCGTTGGACCGCTGTGGCGGTATGTCCCGGCGAACGATTGAATCCTTTGCGGTGCCCTCTATCGTGAACACGGCGATTGCATACCGATCAGGCACGACTGAGTAGATCAGTGAATCACTGGCGGCAACCACGCCGTTGCTGAACCAGGCCAACGGCTTGTCGGTGAGCAACTGTCCCGGCACGCGTGCAATAGTGCGAGACGAATCACCGCTACGCCACCGCACGACACCATCCATACCGCGCACCGAGTCCTGACCGGGCGCCCGGCGATACGTGGACCTGACGGCACCGGTGAACAGAATGCTGTTGTCAGGCAAGAGAGCAAGCGGCCGACCGAGTGCAGCGTCAGCACTGTGCCAATGCGTCTCCGACTGCAGCACAGTGCCCGTGGTGTCATACCGCAGCACACGACCGACGGCTTCAGCGTAACTGTCATATACCACCAGCACACCGCTGTCAGACTCGGCAATCCACGACGGCTTGCGATACTCACCGGGGCCGTCGCCTTTGGCGCCCAGCGTTCGCAGATATTCCCCGCTGGCGCTGAACATGCGTATAGCCGGCGTTCGTGTGTCAACCACCACCCATGAGCCGGCACGCGTGCGAAGTACGTTGTTGATAGATCCGAATGAGGTTTCATCAGGTCCGTCGCGCGTGCCGATTTGCAGGACAGGGTTGGGATCAATGCTCCACACCGGCACCGCCGCGCCACTCGGCGTCACATCATCCGCGCACGCGGGGATAATGGCAAGGCTCAGCGCGAGTGACAGCAACCGGAGACTGGAACGTTGTAGCATGCAAAAGCCTACGGGTGAAAAACCGCGCAGGATTCAGCGTGTCTCTCCCGGCTTGTACGTTCGTTTGGCGTTGGCGCTTATATCTTCGGGATAGAAGTGCACATCGCGGAACTCGCCACGCGCGTAGCGTTCCGCCTGATCCATGAAGTGCGGCGACGAGGGATCGCCATTTTGTCCACCGGCCACAATCGCCTTGGCACGCACACGCGGACCAAACTCAACCACGGCCACAAAGCTGTTGCCGCGTGTGCCGTAGAGTTTTTTTGTGCCGTTGAACGTGGCCGCACCAAAGGCCGCCAGCGAGCCCCAGCGCGACGAGGCAAACGGTACCGCGACACTTGGACCGCCGTCAGTAAACGGCTGCACGATATCGCCCGTGATGCGTTGAAACCGGTTGATGTCACCCCACGCGGTTTGCCACGACCCAAAGTGCGCCGCCAACGTATCACTTGCCGCACTCAGGGCTTCCAGTCGCTGTGCAGCGGTCGCGCGTTGTTCCATGTATGTGTACGTGTTGACACGGGCGCGTCCTGCGTCTGCGCTCACGGCGCGCCACAGGTTCTCGCCAAAGTACACCGCCAGTGATGTTTCAGTACTGGTAAGTGAATAGCGATGATCCCACGCACGCAGCGCGGTGATCTGATCGGCCAGTTTGCTCTTGAGCGGACTGGATGCAGGCAGTGCATCGTAGTCGCGGAACAGCACCGGCAGCAATGTCTCAAAAGCCGTGAGCTCATTGTCGTACGCTGCAGCAATAAGTGAATCGAGCGTCATGTTGGTGCGATTCTCGAGCACACGAACGGCGTGAATACCGCGCGGGTTTTCACCGAAGTAATCCATGTACTTTGGATAGTCCGCCGGCTTGGGGCTGCCTGCACCAATCACAGAGAACGGCCAGTTGTTGGTGTTCTGCAGCCAGCCAGTCGTCGGGTCCTTGATGAGCGGACTGTCGTCTACCGTGTGCAGGCCATTCCACTCCGTGGCGGGATCGCTGCCATCAACCGGACGCTCCCAGTCAAAGCGTGCATCGCGTCGCGGAATAAAGTTCGCGTGGAAGTAGGCGATTGATCCGTCGGCGTCGGCAAAGACGGTGTTGTTGGACGAGTTGGTGTTCAGCGCCATGGTTTGCTTGAAGCCCGCAAAGTCGCGCTGCTTTGTACGCCAGTACGATTGTGTGAGCGCCTTCACCGGTTCTTCCATGAGCTTGATGGCAATCCACTTACCATCGGCCTCGCGCACAATCGGGCCATGATGCGTGCGATACACGGTAAACGTACGTGATGCCATGCCCGTGTCGGTCTTGAATGGCACCGTAATCTGCTGCGACGTCATGGGGCGCTGCGCGCCATCGTAGGCGTAGCTGATGCCGTCAGCTGATTCAGTCACAGTTTCTGCGTATTCATCAATAGCGTCGGCACCGGTTGACGTGTGCATCCAGCCCGTGCGCTCGTTGAACCCCTGATAGATGAAGAACTGCCCCCACGTCATGGCGCCGTACGCGTTGAGTCCTTCATCGCTGGTCATCTGCGCTTCAGCGCGAAAGAAGAATGACGTGTGCGGATTGATCAGCAGCAGTGCGTGGCCTGACGCGCTGCGTGATGGCGAAATGGCGAAACCGTTGGAGCCGCCTGGTTCAATGGCGCGCGGTGTGGGCGCCGGTTCCAGCGCGGCTCGTCGCATCGCGGCGTCACGCGACACGGCGTCCAACATCATGCTGGTTGCACTCGCGGCATTGCTTGATGCGCGGTTGGCCGATGCGGCGTTACCTGCTGCGCCACTGCGTGGTTCGTAGAACGCACGCAAGTCACGCAACGAAATCGATTCAATGTCACCACCAATGCTGCCTTCGCTGAAGCTGAGCGCCATCCACGGTTCAAAGCGCGTGATCACGCGTGGTGTAGTTTCCGGATGCGTGTGCAAATAGAAGTTGAGACCATCGGCAAATGCATTCATCAGCACCTTGAGCGAATCGGCGCTCGCGTCGTACATCGCGCGCATGCTGTCCGGATTGATGAACATCTTCATGCGCAAATCCTGATACATCGCACTTTCTCCATCGGCTTCGGCCAGGCGTCCCATCGCATTGAGATAGTTCTGCTCAATGCGCGTGAAGTCGTCTTCGGCCTGCGCATACATCACACCAAACACCGCGTCCGCATCGGTGGCGCCGCGCACGTGCGGCACGCCCCACTCGTCGCGCGTAATGGTCACGCGGTCGGCCATCGCTTGCCAGCGGCTGATCTCTTCGGCGGAGGCGGTGCTCCCCGACGTTTCGTTGCGAGCGCCTGAGGAATCAGGGCTGCACGCGAGCAGGGCGGCGGAGAACAGCAGGGCGGTGCAGCGTACGGCGGCGGAGCGGATCATGGCGGGCGGGGGCGTGGGGGTGAGAGCCAGAGGTTGGTACACCATGCAGACGCGACGGACCGTTCCGCAACGGCGAACCTCGCAGCAACACACATTGACACATCCCCAAAGTCACACTAAAGTCACACAATGTCGGATCTTCAGCCGCGTAACTCTCTGCTTTCAATCACTCATGGCACTTCTTCTCAGTAAGACTCGGGCGCAGGGTGCATCTGTCGTCACGACGCTGCCCGCCGAGGTCGCGCGTCGCCTGTCAGTAACCGCCGGCCAGGAGCTCGAGTGGATTGAGGACGGCATGGGCGGTTTTCGCGTGGTGCCACACACGCCGGAAACGGCTGAAGCGCTCCAACTGCATGAGAAAATCATGCAAAAATACGACGCGGCATTTCGCGACCTCGCCAAGTAGCACTGAACAGGCGTGCGTGCTGAACCGAGGTGGCTTACGGAGTCAACGCTGTTGGCCATTCACTCACAGCAAATCGAGCGATACGGCGGCTCGCACGGTGTGCTGGACAAGAATGTCGTCTTGCCAGCACTGGCCCGACCACAGCAAAGGTGGCACTACGATCAAACGGCTGATCTGGCTGACCTTTCGGCGAGCTATCTCGTGGGTTTTGGTCGCGCTCAGGGCTTCAACGATGGCAACAAACGCACCGGCCTGGCTTGCGCCTTGGTGTTTCTCTCGCTCAACGGTGTCGAGCTTACGGTATCAAGCGGCGCGCTCTATGCGATCACCATGGCCATTGCCAATAATGCGGTTGCCGAATCGGATGTCGCATCCTTTCTTCGCCAGCACACGTAGCGCGAATCGTCGTCCCGATTCTGTGAGCGGTTCGCCTATGGATATGGCCAGCCGATGCGGCCAGAATATCGCGAACGGATGGCGTTATTGCGTGGTTTGGTTCCGTCGGCGCCTCGCGGCGACATCGGTTATGCGCCATACTTCAATCAAGCGACGATGCGACGTGCCTTCCTCTAAATGCAAGGTAGCTCTTCATGCAGAACATTCTCGTCCCGTTGGACGGCTCCAAATTTGCTGAACGCGCGCTCACAGTAGCCGTGCCGGTGGCGCAGGAAAACAGGTCCACACTGACGCTCATGACGGCACTCGCGGTGGCCACGCGGGCGCCCGATGCGATAGGTGCGCCCGATAGCGCCAAGGGCGGCAGAGACACCGTGCGTACGCAGCTGCGATCACAGCTGGAGCGGATCGCGAAACGCTTGGGCAGCAAACACAACATCACCACCGCCACGCAGTTCCGCGAAGGCCCCATTCTTGAGCAGATCCTGGCCGTGGCCAGCGAAACACAAGCGGATCTCATCGTCATGGCCTCGCACGGGCGCAGTGGCCTGAGTCGCATGTGGCTGGGCAGTGTCACCGATGCACTGCTTCGTCAAACACGTACGCCCGTACTCGTGGTTCGCAGCGCGCGCCCGTACACGCTCGTCAGTCATTCCGAACCGCTGTATCCACGCGTACTCGTCGCACTCGACGGCAGCCCGCACTCTGAGCGCGCACTGCGCGATACCATCTCGCTCATTGGTGATGCGCCATGCGAACTGGTACTCACGCGTGTACAGCCCGGACTGGCCGCCAACGTGAATCCACCAAGCTGGATTCAGGAAGTCACCGAGTTGCACAGCACGCAGTATCTCGCACCGCTGGCCGAAAAGTATGCCGGGCCGGGTCGCACCTTCGTGCATCGCGTGGTAGTAGACGACGATCCAGCGCGCGCACTGCTGGCCGTGGCCAAGAAAGACAACGCGTTTCTCATGTCACTCGCCACGCACGGACGCACTAATATGCAGCGCGCCGTGCTCGGCAGCGTGGCCGACAAAGTCATTCGCGGTGCCACGTTGCCGGTGCTGGTGAGTCCGCCGGAGCCGAAGGGATAGGTTGGTGTTGTTTAGTTCAGCGGGGGTGCGCCTGCTGCCGTCGTCCACATGGGCAGCAGTCCGCGTTCCTCCGCAAATGCCCGAACGACGTCCTGATCTATAGCGACCAGAGCGCGCTCAAGCATGCGCTTGATGTCGCGCAGGTGACGATCTCCGCCGCCCTGCGCCGCGTACTGCAGTTTGCGAACAATCACGTACTCCGGTGGGGCAATGCTTACATCAAGCGCTGCAATGCGCAGCGCACGGCGACGCGCCAGTCCCCACGCCTGCAGCGGGTCCTCTCCGGCTACGTCTCCGTCGGCGCGAAGCGATGGC
>JBBSPO010000008.1:0-29942 GCA_038258695.1 Gemmatimonadales bacterium
CTCTTCGGCATCAGCGCTACCCACAATCAGCGCCAATGAATCACGTTCGGCTGTGGCAGCCGCCAGCTCGGTGGCCAGGCGTTGAGCTTCAGCAGCGGATTTTGAGTCGCTGCAGGCGCCAACGAAAAGCAGCGCCAAAAGGCCGACCGCACGCCAGCCGCTGCAGCGTGGTGCAGGCAAGTGTGACGCGCAGAGGGCACCAGCGCGCCGCGAATGCGGGCGTAAATGCAGTGGTGATAGAGCCATGGGGAGCTGGGGTCTGAAGTACCTGATCACAGTACGCGACGACAAGCAGAGCAAGAAAATCGAAGCGCTAGGCAATCCCGCGAACGTATCTCACCAGTAGGGCATAAGGAAGTGCTGCCGGTCACGGACGGGCGGCGATCAACCGTCCTCGCGATGAGCCGTTGTCGTAATTGGCAGCTTTTGTGATCAGCAGTTGCCGCGCTTGTGCTGGATTGGCTCGCAGGTATAGTCGCCATCAGCCCAGAGCCCGAGTTTCCGCTGGCGTGCCGTGGCTACTGCCCGTCGCATTCCTTCGATGTAGCGCACGTTCGGCTGGAAGACCACAGCAACCGCCCATCCGCCCGCGGCCTGTGCCAGATTCACGTGTGTTCCGCCACGGGCAGACGTCCAGACGTGCGCCAGCGTGCGTCCGTACTGGTCTTTCCGCTGTACGTCGTACTCAAGCCATACCGTGTCGTTGCGTTGTATCAGGCGCTGCAATGCATCGCGCGATCGTGTACCAAATGGTGCTTGCGACATTTCAGGCGCATCGAGCAGCAGCAGTCGTACGCGTCCCTGCGCAGTGCATCGCATTGAGTCACCGTCGGAAACGCTGGCCACGACACAGCGCTCGCGATTTGAGATCCCCATTTCCGGTGTAGGCGATGGATCGGCGCGACGCGCTTCCTGTGGTGTGCTGCTGTCGGGGGGGGCATCTGACGCTGGTGCAGCGCAGCCACTGAGCAACAGCAAGGCGAACGCCGACAAGATGGTGGCCGACAAGGTGATGGAACTCACAGCCAGCCTCGCCATTTGTACACGCGATACCCCACCCATTCGTGCAAGGCGGCGCGCAGTACCACCAGTCGCGCACCGGGTGTGCTCACGCGCGCGAATGACACGTCGCGTGATGTGGCCGGCATGCACGTTACACGCAGTCCCGTTGCTTCGAGCGTTTCACAGGCACGACGCGCGTGAAGTGGCGAAGTGACCGCATGCACGTGCGACCAGTTGCGTGTGCGCGCGTACGCCGCAAACGCGAGACTCTCGTTGTAGGTGTTGGTGACTCCCGATACACTATGCGGTTCGACACGGGCACCGAGCAGACTGACAATGCGCTGCTGGTCGGCGCCGGTAGTGACCTGCCGACCGTTTACAACGCGTTGTTGTTCAGACGTGAGCAGGTGCGGGATGCCCAGTCGCTGCGCGTCTTCCAGTGCACTGACCAGCCTCGTGAGCGCGATGTCGCCAATGCGGCCGTCGTCAGTCATCGCGCCGGAAAACACCACGATGACATCGGCCGAGCCTGCAGGCTGGTCGGCACGCAGGAGTGACAGGGCCGGTCGTTCAACAAGTGGTGTGAACATCACCAACAGCATCAGGGCTGCCAGCCCTGCGGCGGTGAGCCACAGTGCGCGTGCGGCGCGTGTGGGGGCAAGCGCGGCTCCGACAATCACCGCTGCAACGCGCCAGGTAGTAGCGCCAATACTTGTCGCGTCACTCAGACCCAGTGTCAGCGCGAGTTCGGCGGCGCCAAGGGCCAGCGTTGCTCCACCGGCTGCAGTGATCCACAGTGCGCTGCGCAGCGTGGCATCAGGGTGCCCTTTGGAGCTCATGTCACCGTTGCTCGTGTGTGCGACGTCATCGTTTGTGACGCCAGCATGCTTCACTCGCCGCGGTAGACCACGCGAAACCCACCCGTTTCCGACACTTCAATAGCGCGCAGCTGCGGCAACGATTCACGAAGCGCGCGCCAGATCCAGAGGGCCACGTGTTCGCTGGTGGGATTCTCCAGGCCAGCGATGTCATTGAGTACGCGGTGGTCGAGCGCTTCATGCACAGGGGCCCATGCCGACTGCACGTCAGCAAAGTCCATCACCCAACCGGCCTGCGGGTGTATTGGGCCGCGGACAACCAGTCGCACTCCAAACGTGTGGCCATGCATGCGACCGCACGGATGACCGTCTGGTACATGCGGCAACCGGCGCGCGCTGGCCAGTGTGAACTCGGCGGAGAGTTCGGCCTCGGGAGGAGGGAGGTGCGTCAGCGGTTTGGATCTGGCAGCGTGTCGCGAAGTGAATCGCGCACGGCGTCAAGCAATGCCGCCACATCGCTGTAGCGAGAGGCTACCAGATCACCATCAATCACGCGACGCACATCTTTCCACTGCTTGACCAACGAAGACGCGGTTTGGTCGAGCGTGCTTTCGATGACTTCTTTCTTCGATGTGCTGGCGTGTATGAAACGCCCTTCACCAACGTACATGCCGATATGCGTGACGCGCTTGCCGGCGCCGAAGGTGAGCAAGTCACCAGGCTTCATCTGCGAGCGATCTTTCGGGATGGAACGCCCCATGCGCGCCTGCTCCTGCGCGGTACGCGGGAGTGAAATGTCGAACGCCGACAAGACATGCTTGATGAGCGCGCTGCAGTCGAGACCGCGCAATGGGTCGGTGCCACCGAACACGTACTTGATGCCGATGCTTTCGCGCGCTCGCGAGACGAGAGAATCGCGAAGCGCACCCATGGACGTCGCCAGCGCAGCAAAGGCGCGCGGTCTGGCAGCGTCAACTGCGAGCCGTGGCATCGCAGACAGATTAGTTTCGGAGGCGTTGGGGCGATTATCGCCCGCTGACGAAGCACCAACCTGCGCAAACGCGGACGCCGGTGCCACAAGGGCAACCAGCGCAAAGGCGGTCGAGGCAAGCATGGTACGCTGGCGTGCAAAAGCTAAAGGCACGTCGGGCGGGTAGAATGTGAAAGCCACCGGGTCAACCGTTACAAAGTGACCCATATTTCGGCGAAGCGGAAAAGTTAGTCCTCCTGAGCCTCAGGCAGAACCCCTGCGTGAGACGAATATGCGAGCACCGTGTTTCAACCTCCGATTTCAGACTTCTTATCTTCGTGATCCGCACCACATGATGCCTCGATTTCTACGTCGCGCCGCCATGTCCGTTACAGCCTGTGCGCTGTTCGGGCTGGCTGCGGCGCGCCCCGCAGCCGCCCAGGACTTGTCAGAATCCGGACATGTCTTCGGTTCTCCTTCGGCGACGATTGAGATTGTCGAGTTTCTGGACCTTGGCTGTGATCAGTGCGAGGCCTTCAACGAGCTCGCGTTCCACCCGCTTTATAAGGAGTTCGTCCTCACCGGGCAGGTGCGCTGGCGAGTGATCCCGTTTGTGCTCGGTGCCTTTCGGCACTCGGCGTTTGCGGCCGAGGCGGCCGAGTGTTCGGCTGAGCAGGGGCTGTTTTTGGTGATGACAGATTCCCTCATGGCCCGAAGCCGGGAATGGATGACGCTCGGTTCGCCAACCAAGGCGCTGGCACAAATCGCTCGCGACGCCGGCCTCGACGGCGCCGAGTTTGACGAATGCGTGGGCAGCCAACGGATGCGGCCGCGGGTGCGAGCGCACAAAACGCTGGCGCTTTCCAAAAAGGTGTACGGCACTCCAACGTTTATTTTTCCCGGGGATCGTCGCGTACTCGGTGCCGTGCCGCTTGAGCAGTTTCGCACTCAGCTGCGTGTGGAGCTCTCCGCGCGCCGGCCGTGAATCATCAGTTTCCACCCTCTGCTCCAGCGATCACGCCATGAATGAACGTTCTGCTCAATCCCTGGTGACCATTGCCGCCCTCGCCGCGATGTCCGATGGTGCCACAGACCCCGTCGAACGGGAACAGATCATGCAGGTGGCCGATCGTGTGGGTGTGTCCATGGACGAGATTGTGCTGCCCGATGGCGTGAGTCCAGCGATGGCCGCCGCACAAGCTTCCCGTCTGCTCATGACCATCGAGTCGCGTGAAGCGGCGTACCAGGTGGCGTTGGCTGTCTGCAACGCCAGCGGACCGGCTAACGCCGACGAAACGATGTTTTTGCGCAGTTTGGCGCAATCACTCGATCTCGATCCGGCGCGTTTGGATGCCCAGTCGGCATCGGCAATGGACGCGGTGGCCGGAATGGTGGCATCGGGGGCACACCCCACCACGGCCGGCACGTCCGCCGCAGGTGATCAGTCGGACGACAGCTACATTCTCGATCAGGCTATGCTGACGGCCGCGTTGGAGCTGCTGCCCGATCGCCTCGCCAACCTGGGCATTTTGCCGTTGCAGCTTCGCATGGTGCATACGATTGGCCAGCGCAGCGGCCAGGCAGGCACAGAGCCTCAGGTGAAGGAGCTTATGGCCACACTTGGTATCGGCGTTGTCGCGCAGGTGATGGAGTCGATGGTGCGAAAGACGCTGGGTGGACTGGCCGGCGGTTTACTTGGCGGTATGCTGGGTGGCGCGGCGGGAATGGCAGCGGGCGGTGCCGTAACGTTTGCGACCACCTACGCACTCGGCCACGTGGCGCAGCAGTATTACGCACAGGGACGCACCATGTCCCAAAGCGATCTGACATCGCTGTTTACGCGTCTCAAATCCGATGGAAGCGCGCTGTATCCACGGGTGCAGGCGCGCATCGCGCAGCTGGCAGATGGCAATACGATGCAGTCGGTGTTGCAGGCGGTGCGGGGCGGGTAAGGAAGCGTGTATCGCTGAGTGTATCGCAGCGCGCTCTACCGCACCCCGATATCCTTGTGCGTCTGCACCGACAGACGCCACTGGGGGTGCGCCAGGCAGTACGCGATGGCCTGAGCGGTATTTTCCGCTCGGTGCGGTCCGTCCATCGGTTGCAGCAGGAAATGGGCAAAGCGCATTGACGCGTAGTGCGCGGGATCGCCCGTGTCGCCATCCTGCGGGAACACCAGCTTGAGTTCGCTTCCCGCATGCTGCACTAACGTGGCGTTCGCTTTGGGGCTGATGCACAGCCAGTCGATGCCTTCCGGTGCGGCAATCGTGCCGTTGCTTTCAACCGCGATATCAAACCCTGCCTCGTGCAGCGCCTGAATGGCTGCGTGGTCGAGTTGCAACAGTGGTTCGCCGCCCGTGCACACGACAAAGGGCTTGACGTGCGACGGCGCATTGGCCGGCCAGCGTGCTTTCACGGCGGCGGCCAGCAGTTCGGGTGACGAGAACTTGCCGCCATCGGGGCCGACGCCTACAAAGTCCGTGTCGCAAAACTGACAGATTGCCTTCGCACGGTCGGCCTCGCGACCCGTCCACAGGTTGCAGCCGGTGAATCGGCAAAAGACTGCGGGTCGTCCGGCGTTTACGCCTTCGCCCTGGAGCGTGTAAAAAATCTCTTTGACGGTGTAAGTCACGGGCGTGGCGCGTAGGCAATGGGATCAGGTACGCCAGCTTCAGCAAAACCTTTTAACCGCAATAGACACGCATCACAACGTGCACACGCCTGGCCGTCGGGCAACGGATCGTAGCAGCTCGTGGTCATGGAATAGTCCACGCCCAACGACTGCCCAAGTTGCACGATACCGGCTTTGGTCAGGTGCAGCAGTGGCGCATGAATTGTGAGGCGGGCGCTGCCCTCCACTCCCGCCCGGGTGGCGAGATTGGCCAGCTGTTCGAAGGCGCGCAAGTACTCCGGTCGGCAGTCGGGATAGCCTGAATAGTCGAGCGCATTGACCCCCACAAAGATGTCGGTAGCGCCGAGTGTTTCGGCCCACGCGAGTGCAAACGACAGAAAAATCGTATTGCGCGCTGGCACGTACGTCACGGGAATGTCGTGCGCCGCCGACACATCACGATCCTTGGGGACGTCCACATTGCTGGTGAGCGCGGAGCCGCCCCACTGACGCAGGTCAATGTCCACAATCACGTGCTGCGCCACACCGTGGTTGGTCGCAATGCGTTGAGCGGCTTCGATTTCATGCAGGTGTCGCTGTCCGTACCGGAACGTCATCGCGTGCGGTTGGTAACCGTCGCGTGTGGCGACCGCGAGCACGGTGGTCGAATCAAGGCCGCCGCTGAGGAGTATGACTGCGGGACGCAGTGTGTTCATTGAGGGTTCTGAAGCCATGCTTCAAAACTACCCCCGGACTCCCGTCGCGTGGTATCGTTCGGCACGCTTTTATCCTCTCCAATCCCTGCGACTTTGACCCGTATTCCGATGCTCTATCCCGCATGCCGAATCACTGCGGCCGCCGCTGTTATGGTAGCCACCACCACCCTGACGGCCTGCGCCCAAACCAACGGCACGCGGAGTGCGGCGCAGCGCGCGGGGGCTTATTCGCCATCCATCACAGAAGCAGATTTGCGCAAGCGCCTCTTCATTTTCGCTGACGACTCCATGCAGGGACGGGGCGCCGGCAGTGTGGGCCATGAGAAAGGATTGGCGTACATCACGAGCGAGCTGTCACGCCTGGGCATCACGCCCAAAGGCGAAGACGGATATTTCCAGCGCGTCCCGATTGTCCGCGGTAACTCCGGCGACACACTGTGGTCACGCAATGTGATTGCGGTAATCGAGGGCAGTGACCCGGTGCTTCGGGCCGAGTACGTCGCGCTAGGGGCGCACTCTGATCATGTGGGGATGGCACGCCGGGCAGTGGACCACGACTCCACCCGCGCATTCAATCAGGCGGCGTGGGACGCCGCGGGTCGTGATGCCAACGCACGAATCACACCGGCCATGCGGGCCGCGGTCGTGGTCAATGTGGACTCGCTGCGCGCACTACGGCCGGCGCGTCTGGACTCAATCAACAACGGCGCTGATGATGACGGCTCCGGTGCCATGGCGCTGCTGGAAATCGCTGAGGCGTTCGCCACGTCGGACAGCAAACCGCGTCGCTCCATTCTTCTGGTGTGGCACACCGCCGAAGAGCTGGGACTGAACGGGTCCGAATGGTTCAACGATCATCCCACGGTGAATCGGGAGCAGATTGTGGCACAAATCAACATTGACATGATCGGGCGCGGAACGGCCAGTGACGTGAAGGAAGGCGGCGATGATTACCTCACCGTGCTCGGTCCCAAGCGGTTGTCGTCGCAGTACGATCAGTGGGTGCGCGACGTGAACGCGAAGCAGGCGCGGCCCTTTGCGCTCGACTACCAGTTTGACGCCGACGGACATCCGCAGCAGTTCTACTGCCGCAGTGATCACTACCACTATGCACGCTACGGCATTCCGATTGCCTTTTTCTTTACCAGCATTCACGAAGACTACCACCAGATTACCGACGAACCGCAGTACATCGCGTATCCCAAATACACACGTGTCACGCAGTACCTGTTTGACCTGACCACGTTTGTCGCGCAGCAAACCGCGCGTCCTGTGGTTGACCAGCCCAAGCCCGATCCCTCGGGGCGCTGCCGGCAGTAGTCGTTGGGCAATGTCGCGATCAAATCGTGAGCGCGAACTGGCCTTTTTTCTATTTAGTGCACGGGAGTTGTGGCGTGGAATGGTTGAGTGACCCAAATGTATGGATTGGATTACTGACGCTGACGTTGCTGGAAATTGTGCTTGGCATTGACAACATCATTTTTATTTCGATCCTCGCATCGCGCGTTGCTCCTTCCGAACAGGCACGGGCGCGCAAACTTGGACTGATGGGTGCGTTTGTGTCTCGCCTTGGATTGCTGTTCTCCATCGCGTGGATCGCACGTCTCACATCGCCATTCTTTGAAGTGTTTGGGCGTGGTTGGTCGGGACGTGATCTCATTCTGGTAGTGGGCGGACTGTTTCTTATTGGCAAAGCGGTGCTGGAGATTCACCACAAGCTGGAGCCAGACACAGCAACTGCCGACGACGTGAAAAAAGTCGCGTCGGCGCTCGGACCAGTGGTCGTACAAATCATGCTGATTGACATCGTATTTTCGCTGGACTCGGTGATCACAGCGGTGGGAATGGTTGACCAGATCGAGGTCATGGTGGCAGCCAACGTGATTGCCCTCGGCATCATGTTGGCCGCGGTCACTCCAGTGAGCGAGTTTGTGGAGCGGCACCCCACCGTCAAGGTACTGGCCCTGGCCTTTTTGGTGCTCATTGGGACCAATCTCGTGGCCGAAGGCTTCGGGCAGCACATTCCCAAGGGATACACCTACGCGGCCATGGCTTTCTCCATGCTGGTAGAGATGCTGAATCTGCGCGTTCGCAAAACTATTGTACCGGTGGAACTCCGGGTCAAAGATTCCAGCATCTCCGACACGTAGCGATTATCTGTTGCCAACTGTCCTCTAAAACGGACAGTTGTGCAAGATGTCTCTCTTGTCATCTGACGCGTAAAGTGTTGTTTTCAAGCGAGTTGCGGGATTTGTGAGGGCCGCGAGAGGCGCGGCGCGAAGTATGCGCTACATGCGGGTAACTTCGACGCCTGGAGGGCGCCATGACCCGTGTCTCGTCTGTTGCTCGCATTACTGCTGCATTTTCACTCAGCGCTTTGGCCCTCGTGCTCTCACCCGCCCGCCCCATGCAGGCGCAAAGTGTGCTGGGCCAAGGCGCGTCCATCACGCCGTACGCGGGCTACCTTGTGACCGGCAACTGGTATGACGGCCCAATCGGTACCACACTGTCTACAGCAAACGCGCCCATCATCGGCGCGCAACTGTCCATGCCACTTGTGAGTGGGCTCTCGCTCACGGGCAACGTGGGCTACGCGTCTTCAGATGTGCGGGTGGGGCTGCCGATTCTGGGCGGTTTCAACGTGGGGCGGAACAGCGTCTGGGTCTATGACGCGGGGCTGGAACTGGGTGGGCTCTCGCGTACTAGGTCGGGCATTGCGCCGTTTGTGCTGGGTGGCATTGGCGGTATGACCAACGACATGCAGAACGCGCTGTTCTCCACAGCCAGTACGAACCTCATGTATGCCGCCGGGGTAGGTGTGGATATCGGGTTTTCCCGGAATCTGGCGCTCCGCGTTCAAGCGAAGGACTATTTCGGCCGGTTCGATTCTGAGGAAGCTGTTGGTATTGGATCGCGCTCCAACCTCTCGCACAACTGGGCGCTGAGCGGTGGGGTGAAGCTTATTTTTTAGGGGCGCCGCGTGGCGCGGCCTCCAGCTTGTGACCTTTTTCGGGAAGCGCTCGTGCAACACTTATTTCTCCGTGTCGCAAAGGCGACGACAGTTATTGCCGTCGCGTGGCCAATGGCGGTGCTGGCGCAAGCCAGTGCCGGCGATTCGTCGCCACCGCCTCCCGTCCCGGCTCAGGCCGAGGCGAGCAACACTCTGCTGTCAACCGGCCGTAGCGCTGCCAGCACATCTGCGCGTGCGTTACAGGACGCATTTGAGCGTAATCGCCGCGCTGGTCTTCGCTTCTACAACGGCGGTGCCAATGCATCGTGCGAGGTGCAAATCGGCAACTTGTGCTATTGGAACAACAATGGAGACGTGCCACCTCCGGCCGAACGGACGGATCTGATCATTGAGCGTGATCGGCTGCTGGAAACGCTGGCCGAGGCGGCCAAGGCCGATCCCAAGGATGACTGGGTGGCCGGCATGCGCGTGCGCTACGCGCTTGAGCAGCAGAAGCCCGGCGTGGCAGTAGAAGCAGCGAATGCTTGCCAAGGTACCACTTGGTGGTGCTCCTCGCTCACCGGTTTGGCCATGCACGTGTCCGATCGCCATGCGGAAGCCAGCGCCGCATTTGATGCGGCGCTTCGCACGATGCCTGATTCAGTGCGCTGTGAGTGGAACGACATTCGCCCATGGCTGCCGACGTCAGCGCACGAAGCATACGCCGCCCTGAGCTGCAGCGCACGAACGCAGCAGAATCGAATGGTGCTCAAGCTGGCGCAACCATTGTGGATGCTGCCGGCCAACGACGCGCGCAACGAGTTGCTGTCGCGCCACGTAATTTCGGTGGTGCACGGGCAGGGTCGTATCCCGTACGACATGGCGTTTGACGGCTCCATTCCGGCCATTCAGGTGCGCTATGGTTGGCCGACTGCGTGGTCAATGCAGACGGCTGGCGCGCTCGACCCGCGCCTGCCCAGCATTATTGGGCACGAGCCAACACCCAGCTACGATTTCATGCCCTCGCCTGCAGCGCTGGACTCGCCAGTCATGGCGGGCGTCAAGGATTGGGAGCCGGACCGTAAAGATTCACGCATGCGCTACGCGCCTCGTTACGCGACGGGTTTCTCGCTGCTGCCACACCAGCTCGCACGTTTCAAGCGTGGGGAGAGCACGGTGGTGGCGGGCGCGTGGCGCCTGATGCGTGAGCAGCGTATGGGTCCCGCTCCATACCGTGTCGGCTTGTTTGTGGCCAACGACTCGGTGCGCATCACATCGCAGGAGGTGCTCGAAGACGCGCCGGCCAATGGTGCGGTGATCACGTCACTCGGGTCAGCCGCGGGCATTGTGTCGCTGGAAGTGCTGGCGCCCAACGCCAAGCGCGCGGCACGAGTTCGTTCAGCCGTGCAGCCGCTGCCTTCGGGGGCACGTGTCAGTGATTTGCTGCTGCTGGCCGCTGGCGACGCCGGTGCCACGCCATCACTCGAGAACGTTGCGTCGCGAGCCTGGGGCAGCAATGACATTGAGCCCGGCCGCTCGTTCGGTTTGTACTGGGAGACGTACGTACCGGTGTCGCCGGACAATCCGCTTCAGGTCACAGTACGCGCGACCCGCACCAGTGCAAGCTTTATGCAGCGACTGGGCAACGTGCTTCGTCTGTCGCGCGCGATGACGCCTGTGGCCATCAGCTTTCGTGACGCTGGCCGTCCTGATGGTCTGCCGGGACGCGCGGTGCAGTTCACGTGGCCCGAGGTACCGGCTGGCGAGTATCAGCTCACGGTAACTCTGCGAGGGGCAAATGCGGTGGACAGCACGTCGCAGCTGGTCACGGTGCGAGGGGAGCGCTAGACCAGCGTTGCAGCGCATTCCGGAGCGAGCGAACTCTCGGGGCGCCGCGCTCGCGCACGGTTAACGATCGTCGCGGCGCGCTCCCGGTTGGACTCAGTCAACAAGTGTTGCCGCCCACACGTGCACCTGCCCGGTCAAACGGGCAGGCTACCCATGGTGCCGGCCAGCGTGAGTACCACAAACACGGCCACCATGGCCCACGTGAGTGTGCGATTGGTTCCGCCAACCCTGCGCAGCAGTTCGTTGCCGTCGCTGGCGGACATCGGTTGCATGCCGACTACCCGGACCGCGGTGCGACCACGGCGAAACAGCAGCCAGTTGGCCGTACCGCCCGCGGCCAGTCTGGTGGACAGCTGAATCGCCAGATTCATAAGTAGCTGCTGGCGATTCTGCGGCTCAAAAATATTGGCGGGCGTGAGCGGTGAGTCCGCCGGTACAAGCCACTGCAGAAGCGCGCCCGGCACAAAAAAGAAGACCGCAAACCACAAGTACATTTTGCGGTACAGAAACCAGAACGGTGTGAGCAGCGCTGCTGCCCAGTTCCAGGTGGGCTCAAACGCGGGGTCAGCAATAAATCGCTTGAGTTTGCCTTGATACACCGATTCCCAGCGTGGACCAATAAACTCACCCAACCGCGACTCAAAGTCGCTGGCGGGCGGTACGGCAGGCGAAATGTCTGGTGATGGTGTGTTGTCGGGCAGTTGATCGGCCATCGTGATCAGGACGCTCGTGCTGAGGGTTGTTGCTGCGTAAGACAGTGCAGCGTGCCGAGACCCCAGACCAGATCAACGGCGTGAATGCCAACCACGTGTCTCGACGGGAAGAGTTCGGCGATGATGTTCAACGCCACTCGATCGTTCGGATCGTTGAACGTTGGTACCAACACAACGGTGTTGCCGATGTAGAAGTTTGCGTAACTCGCAGGCAGTCGCTGGCCATCCATGATCACCGCGCGGGGGAACGGCAACGTCACCACGCGTAACGGCTCTCCACGGGCATCACGTGCATGCGTGAGGCGCTGCAGATTGTCCAGCGAACGCGCGTGGTTGTCGTCGTCGGGATTCTCTTCGTGTGCGAGCACCACCACACCGGGCGCGACAAATCGCGCAATGTCGTCCACGTGACCATGCGTGTCGTCGCCAATACACCCTTCACCAAGCCAGATGGTGTGCGTGATGCCGAGGGTATCAGCAAACACCTTCTCGTAGTCGGATCGAGTTAGTCCCGGATTGCGCACTTGCACGTCGGAGAGCAGCCACTCTTCGGTGACCAGCATGGTGCCCAGTCCATCGATTTCAATCCCGCCGCCCTCGAGTACCACGGGAGCCCCGGTATCCGGACGCACCGCGTTGACGAGGGGCAGCCCACTGACCACATGCACCAGATCAGGGATGCGCTGATCATGTGCGAAGTTGTCATACTTGGCCCACGCGTTGAAATCCCAGCGCATGAGTGACACGAGTCCTATGGAGTCGTGTACGCCTGAGGGACCGCTGTCGCGCAGCCACACGCGGTCAGTAGCGGCCACGTGCAGTCTGTACGCGTCGCGCGGGACACCGTGCATGTCGAGGCACGCTTCGGCGTCTTCCCGCACCGTGTCATCGTGGCAAACAATCTCCACCAACTCCGACCCGGCGAGTGCCCGCACGATCTCGGCGTACACCCACGGAATGGGCTCGAACTTTCCGGGCCAGTCGGGTTCGTGGTGTGGCCAGGCAATCCACGTGGCGTCGTGCGGCTCCCATTCGGCGGGCATGCGAAACGGCCCGCGCGGTGACGAGCCATCCACCTGTGCACTGTTTGTGTTCACGTTCCCAGCCAGCGCTGCAGGATTGGTGCGTACGCATCAATGCGACGATCACGCAAGAACGGCCAGTTACGCCGCGTGTCTTCAATCAGACCAAGGTCGCAGTTGGCTACCAGCACTTCGGGCTCCGTACCAGCCTCTGCCAGGTAGCGGCCAAACGGATCGGCAATAAACGACTGGCCAAAGAACTTAATGCCATCGGTGCCCGCTTCCGGCTCCAGCCCCACACGATTGGGTGACGCAACAAAAACACCGTTGGCGATGGCGTGCGAACGCTGCATGGTGCGCCACGCTTCCACCTGCGCGGTACCAAACTCCGACTTCTCCGCCGGATGCCAGCCAATTGCGGTGGGATAGAACAGAATCTCGGCGCCCAGCAACGCGGTGATGCGCGCGGCTTCTGGATACCATTGGTCCCAGCAAATCAGTACGCCGATGTCAGCGTACCTGGTGCGCCACATGCGGAATCCGTTGATGCCGGGGTGCGTGTGTGTGCGCTCATCACCCGTAACGTCGCCCGGCGCGAAGTAATACTTCTCTTCAAAGAGCGGATCGTGCGGAATGTGCATTTTGCGATAGGTGCCCAGCAGGGCGCCGTCGGCGTCAATCACACAGGCAGAGTTACGATACAGTCCAGCGGCCTGCCGCTCGTAAAAGGGGACCACCAACACAACCGCCAACTCCTCAGCCAGTTTGCGCAGCGTACCGATTGTCTCGCCCGCAACAGGCTCGGCGAGATCAAATCGATCGAGCTTGAGCGACTTGCAGAAGTAGGGTGCGTTAAAGAGCTCTTGCAGCGAAATAATTTGCGCGCCACGTGAAGCGGCTTCGCGAATTTTTACAATGGTGCGATCAAGATTCGCCGCACGATCGTCGCTGGCGGTTTCCTGAATCAGTCCAACGGATACGGATCGACGTGACATGACATATTAGGGCACAGGAGATGCAAAGTGCGCAACACGCGGCGCGAACACTGAAAGCTCGCCAAAATGCCAGCTGGAGGGTAGTCGAAGTCGCTTTTCATCCCTTCTTTGCGCGCGCTGACCGTTTTTTCGGCGTCGTGCCATCAGCCGCCGGCGAATCGAGCAACGGCGAGAGATAAGCAAACAGTACGTGACGCAAATCGTCGAGAATCGGTTTTCTTTCGGACACCACGATCCGATCACGTCGCGCCAGCAGGGCCTGTCCTATGGTGGCCGAGACAACCGCAGCACGCCGTCGTTCACGCGAGGTCAGTCGCGGGTTGCGCGCCGCGAACAGGATGTCGAGCCGATCAACAATGGATTCAAAGAGCTGAGAGCGTATGCGATTGGGCGCCGCACCGGTGCTGTCGATTGGCGCGTCGGCCGTCATGAAAACACGACGAAAGGCCGGATTCCGATCGTGAAACGCTGCCAACGGTCGCACGATGCGATCAATGAGTCGGTCGAGAGGCAATCCGCGCGGGTCGGTGGCAAACGCACGCTCGTGGATGCTGCGCAGCTCGTCGGCAAAGCGCAGTGCCAGCGCGGCCACGACAGCGTCGCGATTGGGGAAGAACTGATAGAGCGAACCTTTAGCCGTTTTTGCACGACTGGCAATCGCCTCGGCCGTAGCCGCGTTCAGTCCGTGTTCTGCAATAACAGCGGCCGCAGCGTCGAGCAGCAAATCCACACGACGCTGTCCGCGCGACTGGCGGGGTTGCCGCCGATACGTGTCGAGCGAGTCGTCGGGCAGTTCACTGGGCTCTTCATTGGGTGTGCGAGACGGGCGAGCCGGCATGGCAGCGGGGAGGGGAAAGCGCGATCCTGCAGAGTGGCCCGTACGGCAGCTACGTCGACGACGGGCTGGTGAGCACGAGCACAAGATCCATCACATTCGTGCCCGTAGGCCCGGTGCGCAACAGCGCGCTGGCGCTATTGAGGGCGTGATAGCTGTGCAATCGGCGCAAATCCTGTTCGGGATCGCGTCCGGCGCGGTGCATTTGCAGCGCTGAAAACGAGTCAATGATTGCGCCCGCAGCGTCGGTGGGACCATCACGGCCGTCGGTACCCGCCGCCAGCACACTGATCCGATGCGCGTTGGGGTTGGAGAACGAGGCGTTGGCCAATGCCAACGCCGCCGCCAGTGCGAGCGCCTGCATGCGACCGCCACAGGCCTCGCCGCCATCATCGGCGAGTTCGGCCTCATCGACAATGCGTTCGGCCATGTTCACCGTTGGCTCGCCACCCCAAATCAGCAACGATTGCTCTGAGGAGGCCGAGGCCAGTCGCAGCGCCATTTGCGCAATCCGGACACCGGCCTCTTCGGCGTCACCTTGCAGGGTTTCATCGGCGACGATCGCGTTGACCACACCGAGTCGCGTCGCGGCATCGGCCGCAGCCTGCCTCGCGTCCGCATTGCTGGCGATTACGCGGTACGTCACTTTTTCAAACGCCGGGTGCGATGGCGGAGCCGTGTTGATGCGCACACTGCCGTCTCCGGACAGCCCGAGAGCGCGGGCCAGCGCGACGTCCAACTCCGAACGAAGTCCGTGCGCGTCGCAAAGCACCAACAGCTCCTCCGATGACAACGGGTCGGCGGTGCAGGGCGCAGAACCGATCACCGATGGATGATCACCCAACACATCGGAGATGGCCAACACGTGAATGCTGCGCACAGCCCGCGCACGCAGGGCGGTGGCCAATCGTCCTGCGCCCCACCGCAACAGACGCCGGCGGAGTGCATTCATGTCGTGAATGGCCATGCCGTGTGACATCATGCTCCACATGGCGCGCGCAATCTGCACCTGTGCGTCGGCCGGATGACCAACCAGCGCTACCAGCTCGGCGCAGGGCGCGGCACAGAGCGAAGTGGTGCCGCCGGAGAGCAGCACGAGTATGTCATCGCCAACGTCTACGGCTGACACAGCGTTGGCGATGGCGTCGGCTGCGGCCAACGATCCGATGTCGGGTAGTGGATGGTCGCCTACCCGCAGTGGCAGCGGCATCGCATCTGCGCTGACGGGCTTTTCGGCCGCAACGATAACGCCCCCGGCACATCGCACGCCCGCACTGTTCAGCGCGTCGAAAGCACCGCGCGCCATTTCAACGCTGGCTTTCCCGAGTGAGAAAATGTGTACCGGAGACGAGTCGATTCGCTGCGCGAGCCATTCTTTTGTGGCATCGCGCGAACGCGGAAACGGCGACACGCCCTCGATCGCTGCGTGGTGCAATGCAGCGAGCAGGGCGTGCGATGTGGTACCGGGTGCCGTCAAGTGACTCAGCGTGCGACTTTCTTGATGGCCGCGTCGAGGTCGTCGTACGCGTCCTGGGCCATGGCGCGAAAGTTGGTGGCGTAGGCAATCTTGCCATCGGGCCCGATCACGTAGAGGTAGCGGCGGTGGTAGCCGGCCTCGGTTGACGCGTTGAACAGTTCACCAACTTTTTTGTCCGTGTCGGCGCCGAGGGCAAACTGAAATCCGTCATCCTTGGCCCACGCCGTGAGATCAGCGGCGTTGTCAGTGCTCACACCGATCAGGCGTACCTTGGTACCGTTGAGAAACATCGATTCGTATTTGTCACGGTACGTGTGCATTTGTGCCGTGCAGCCGCTGGTGCGGGCTTTTGGAAAGAACGCGATGACCACCGTTTCGCCGCGATGTTCGGACAGCTTGAATGGCTTGGCCGTGGGACCGTCTTTTGTGACGGTGGTGAGCGTAAAGTCCGGAGCCATGGCGCCTACAGCCAGCGGCTGCGCCGGTGCGGCCTGTGCGGAGAGCGCCGGGGCATACACGGCGCCAACGGCAAAGGCTGCGGCAACGATTGAGAGGCGGACAGCTGACATGTACGAAGCTCCTAAAGGACAGGGGAAATCTCGGGCACCGCCGGGGCAGGCGTATACGTCGAGTCAGACGCTACAGAACTTACACACCGTACGCGCACGTGAGGTGCACCGGTTCCGAGCGGAGGCATTGGCTGTCCCCGGTGCGGGACGGCATGCGTCTCGCGAGGCGGTCACGGATTGGTGACGAAGCCCACGGTTGCCCCCGTTTTCGCCTTGGGCTCGCGGGAATCGTGTCTGGCACGCGCTGTGCACTCTACCCCGCCATCGGAGTGTGTTTGCGATGCCGACGTGATTCTTCCTGGAGAGTGTACCATGCGAGTTCCTACATTCGTGTCCGCCAAGTCCTGGCCTTCCGTGCAGCGCCAATTGGTGGTGGTCGGCGTGCTGTCGGTGGGCATTGCACTGAGTGCCTGCAGCGGTGACAAGGGAGAGCAGGATGCAGCGCTCAGGGCCGATCTCGCCATGGCAGCATCAGCGCCCGGCATGCGATCGGGTTATGTAGGGCCCGCCGAGCTCGGGTATCCGCAGGGTTACGCGCCGCCGGGCTATCAGCCGGCGTACGGCCAGCAGCCCTATGGCTACCCGCAGCCGTATCCGCAGGCGGGTTACCCCGCTCCGTATCCTCAGCCGTATCCACCACAGTATCCACCGCAGCCGTATGGCTATCCGCAGCCTGTGGTGCAGCAGGCACCGGCTCCTGCGCGTGCGCCACAGCAGACCATTTACCGCGCGCCGTCGCAGGGCTCGGGCACGGTGTACGGCGGTTCGGGCAGTGGCGTGGCCAAAAAGTCGAATACCAAGCGCGGCGCGATTATTGGCGCGGCGACTGGCGCGGCGGTTGGCATCGCCACCAGTCGGGACAAGGTGAAGGGTGGGGCGGTGGGCGCGATTACCGGTGCAGTTCTGGGTGGCGTTGTGGGCTCACAGATTTACACGTCACCGCGCCCATGGCGGAACTGACGTTGGTTGTCCGGCGGGGCTCAGTCTCCGCCGGACAGTCGTTGGTGCAAAAAGGTGTAGGCGAGTGACTGCATGTAGGCCGATTGCGCGTTGTCGGCCGCGCCGCCGTGGCCACCTTCAATGTTCTCGTAATACGTGACGTCGTGCCCCATCTCCTGCATGCGTGCCATCATTTTGCGCGCGTGCCCCGGGTGCACACGATCATCACGCGTGGACGTGGTGAACAGCACCGGCGGATAGCGCACACCGCGCCGTACGTTGTGGTAGGGCGAATAGCGCTGCAGAAAGTCCCAGTCACTCGTTTCCGGGTTGCCATATTCCGCCATCCACGATGCGCCAGCCAGCATCAGGTGATATCGCTGCATGTCGAGCAATGGCACCTGACAGACCACCGCGCCAAAGAGCTCGGGATACATCACCATCATGTTGCCAACCAGCAGACCACCATTGCTGCCGCCTTCAATGCCCAGATGATCGGGCGACGTGACGCCGCGGGCGATCAGGTCGCGCGCGACAGCTGCAAAGTCTTCGTATGCCTTGTGACGATTGGCTTTGAGCGCCGCCTGATGCCATCGCGGGCCGTATTCGCCACCACCGCGGATGTTGGCCACCACGTACACGCCACCGTTGACCAGCCAACCACGTCCAACGCCCGGGCTGTAGCCTGGGGTGAGCGAGATCTCAAACCCACCGTAACCGTACAGCAGCGTTGGCTGCTTGCCGTCACGCGGCATATCGTTGCGCGACACCATAAAGTATGGAACGCGCGTCCCGTCTTCTGAAACCGCGAAATGCTGTTCGGTGTGCAAGCCCGTGGCGTCGAAAAACGCTGGTGTCTGTTTAAGCTGCTCCGGTTGCGCGCCAATCTCTCCAATGGAGAGGCTGGTGGGTGTGGTGTAGTCGGTCACGATCATGAAGTACGCATTGGACTCGTCTGCATCGACAGCGCTGGCGCTGATGGTCCCCATGGCAGGAGCGCCCTGCAATGGCTGTCGGCTCCACTCCGCTCCGGCCGTGTTGGTTGCTGGCGGAGTCAGCACAAACAATGTGTTCTTGACGTGATCAAGCACGTTGACAATCAGATGGTCACGCGTCCAGCTGTAGCCGGCCAGCGATGTGCTGTCCGTTGGCGTAAAGAGAGCGGTGAAGTGTCGGGCGCCACGCATGAACGCATCAAACCCAACGGCGATGAGAGCACCGGCTGGATACTCGATGGCGTCAGGGGACCAGGCCGTGCGTAACTCGAGCAACAGCCAGTCGCGATGCACTGATTTTTGTGCATCGTTGGGCACGTCGAGCCTGGTGAGCGTGCCATCGGCGCTGCGCAAAAACAGCTCGTCGTTGTAAAAAGCCAGAGTACGACTCACAAAATCGCGCTCGAATCCAGGCGTGTGATCGTGGAACGCGGCAATGTACATGTCATCATCGCGTCCCTCGTACACGAGCACTGCCTCTTCAATCGGCGTGCCACGTGTCCACTCGCGTACCGTACGCGGATAGCCGGACTGCGTCATTGTGCCGGTACCAAAGTCTGTATACGCATACACCGTATTGGCGTCTTTCCAGCCAAGCGCACCCTTGGATTCAGGCCGCGTGAAGCCGCCCTCGACGAAGTGCTTTGCGACCAGATCGAACTCGCGTGTGATGGTCGCGTCGGCACCACCGCGCGAGAGCGCGATCAGGCACCGCGAGTAGTCTGGCGGCAGACACACTGCGCCACCCCACACCCAGTTGACTCCCTCAGCTTGCCCGAGCGCGTCGAGATCGAGCACGGTTTCCCAGGCAGGATTTGCTGTCTTGTAACTTGCCAGCGTGGTGCGACGCCAGACGCCGCGCGGATTTTTGCCGTCGCGCCAGAAGTTGTAGTAGTGCACCCCGAGTTTCTGCACATGCGGAATGCGCGCGTCCGAATCGAGCACGGTGAGCAGGTCAGTGCGCAGTGACTCAAAGTCTGGTGCACTCTCCAGGCGGGTTTTGGCGTTCTGGTTTTGTGCGCGCACCCAGTCGAGCGCGCGTTCGTCTTCGACTGCTTCGAGCCACAGATACGGATCTTGCTGCACGTGAGAGTTCCATGAGAGGGCAACTGCGGCTCCGCGCACCGGCGCCGACAGCATGAACTGCAGAGTGAATCTGGTCCACCAACCGCAACGCTGCGCTTGGCCGCGCCGCAACGCGAAGCAAAGCGACGCAACGCAACGCAACGCAACGCGACGGGCGCAGTCACATGGACCGGGCTCTTGGAAGCGGAGGGACTAATCCGCCCGTAGCTTAACGTGTGCCTGCGCCAACCGCGCGCCTCGGGTCAATCCGCGAGGCCCCTCAGCCTGCAGAGCGCCCGCGGCGACGCGCGATAGCTGAGAAGCCTGCTGTGCCGGCCAGCAGGAGCAACCACGACGACGGCTCGGGCACTCGCATGGGGGACGCGAGGTAGGACACATCGTCCACGCCGACAAAGCTGCCTTGGGTTTGCGCGTCCGCGGCGAAATGCCGGAATCCAAAACGCCCGCTCGCGGGCTCAGCCAGATTGGACAGCGTGACGCTGAAGCTGGTCCATTCAGCCGGATAGCCGTCGGGCGTAAAGTTGGGATTGATATCGAGCAGCGGGCCGCCCGAGAAGTTGAAGTCGCCCACCGATTCAGCACTGCTTCCGACGTTTGTACTGGCTCCGCTGGTGCTCAACAACAGCTGTAACCGATCGGGGAAATCTGCGTCAGGCAAAGCGGTTCGGGTAAAAAATGTGAAGCTGGCCCCGTTGAGCAGGGTCACTTCTGGTGTGAGCAGCCAGTTACTCAGTGTAAAGACTTGAGCCGTTACATCTGCAAGATCAACGCTGCTGAACGCTGAGGCGATGTAAGCATCGGCTGGCGGCGAGTTCGCATCAAAGAACCCAGCAGAAGCCGGCAAGCCCTGAAACCAGTCTGGAAACCCCAACGGTGTACTGCGATCAATAAAAACCCAACCTTCAGCAGGCAGCGTCCCAACCTGCGTAAAATCCTCGCGGAGTTGTGCCGCCGCCGTCGCCGGTACTGAAAGTGTAGAACTCAACAACAGCAGCGCAGACGCCGCCAGTCGTGACGTGATCATTGGTTTCTCCGCAATGAAGAACTGTGTGAGAGCGGGTCAGAGTCAGTCAGTGCGTACAAACGTCACTTTCATCAGTACGCGATGGCTGATCAGACGGCATCGTCAAAACTCTTGCTCGATGATGCATGGTAACCATAGAACTGATCGTGTCAGACGCAGAAACGCAAACTCATCCATATCGCGTAACAGGATGCCTGACCCAGGGGAGCGCCAGAAAGCACTGTCAATGGCGAGCAGAGCGATTCGACAACGTCTGGCAGGATTTTTCGATTATGTTGTGTGTGGCAGCGCACCATTCCCATGTGTCCATCAAGCGGAGCGAACGCAGTCCTCATGAGCTACATCGTCAAGCCTGCCGCTGCGCGGCACCTGCCAGACTTGCCCGGGATTGAACGGGCTGCGACCGCTGTGTTCCCCCCTGAAGATCTGCCCAATGCGGCCAATCTGCAGCTGATTTCGCCCGATGAGTTCGCTCGTGCGCAAGCGAGCGATCGGCTCTGGGTTGCGGTCGATGCGCAGGATCAGCCGGTTGGCTTTCTGCTGGCCGAAATGCTCGACGACACCTTGCACATTACAGAAATGGGCGTGCATCCGGAGCATGGGCGCCGTGGTTTGGGCGTCACCTTGCTGCGACACGTGCTGCTTGAAGCCGAACATCGTGGACAGACGTCCGTTACGCTGACAACGTTTTCACATCTGCCGTGGAACGGACCATTCTACGGGCGTAACGGCTTCGCTGAGCTGCCTGTCAACGATTGTGGGCCCGCGCTACGTGCGCGACTGGCCAATGAAGCGGAACGCGGACTCAAGAATCGCATTGCGATGCGTCGTCAGGTGCGCCGCGTCGGGCGCACACCTCACTGGGGCGACGCGTAGTCTGGGGCGGCGCACCGCACACTGATCGGTCACCCGTTGTCATTGCCATTTGCTGTGGTGAGCACCAAGAGTGTCTGACGCACCGTTGACCCGTCGTCCACGCGTTGGTGTGGGTGTTCTCGTGCTGGACAATGACCGCGTTCTGCTGGGCCGTCGTCGCGGTGCGCACGGTGCCGACACATGGGCGCCGCCCGGTGGGCATCTCGAGTTTGGCGAGTCCATTGAAGAATGCGCTGCCCGCGAACTGGCGGAGGAAACCGGCCTGATCGCGTGTGATGTCTTTGACGGACCGCACGTGAACACCATTTTTGCGGCCGAAGCACTGCACTACCTCACGGTGTTTGCCGTGGTGCGCTCCGTAACGGGCGAACCCGTAGTGCGTGAGCCGGAGAAATGTGAGGCCTGGCAATGGTTTTCGTGGCAGCAGCTGCCATCCCCGCTGTTTGAGCCGCTGCAGGCGCTCGTTGCGCGCGGATTCCATCCTGAAAACGTGTTCACTTGAACGTCTCAGGCAACGACGAGCAGCGCGCCAGGCACACAACGCACGCGTAGCTCAGAACCGTTGGCCAGGTAGAGCTCTCCGTCGGCCTGGTACATGGGCGGACTGTGGCACGTCACACGGACTTCGGATTGCTGCACGTGCTGTACCTCCGGCGCGCCGATGTGCCGTCCCCATGGTGCGGCACCAAACAACGCGGCACGTCGCAACGCACGCGTGTTGGCGATCGTGACAACATCCAGTACACCATCCGACAGCTGCGCCGACGGAGCGATTCTGAATGCACCGCCAAACCACTGTCCGTTGGCCACCACGATCATGAGATACGGTGACATGGGTGCCGCCGCCATCCGCTCGTCAATAACCGTGGCACCAGGTGCCGGCGAGGCCGGAGTGTCGAGCGAGAGCCGCGCAGTGATACCGCCATAACCAAACAGTTGTCCCAACGCTGTCACCGCGTACAGCAGATCACCTCGCAGCCAGCGGGCTTTTGCGGTACGCTGCAGCACCGCGACATCAAACCCGATGCCCACCGCATTCACAAACACACGCCCGTCTACCTCTCCAATATCAATGCGTCGTGTTCGCTGTTGTGCGATGCGGGCAGTCATTGCCGCATAATCAAAGACAGGGGCATCCAGAGACTTGGCCAGATCATTGCCCGTGCCGGCACCAAAGACAGCCAGCGCAGTATTCGTGTGCGCCAGTGACGAGGCCACCCGCGACACCGTACCGTCGCCACCAAGCACCACCAGCGTGTGCACAGCATCGCGCACCGCTGCGGCAGCCAGCTTCGTTTCATCCCCGGCCGCGCGTGTAGTCACGATATCAAACGGCCCGACATGCGCGAGAGCATGTCGGGCCGCATCCAGACGGCGAAGCGCGCGACCGCGACCCGCCGCTGGATTCACCAGCAATCGTACACCTGCGTGTTGGCTCACACGGTTTGCGACGCCAACTGCCGCAGCACGTAGTGCAGAATGCCACCGTGCTTGTAGTACTGTAACTCTTCCGGCGTGTCGATACGGCAGCGCACACCAAATGTCGCCACCGATCCGTCGGCGCGTGTTGCGTTGACTTTGAGCGCCGCACGATGTGTGAGCGAGTCATCGAGTCCGGCAATGCTGAATGACTCAAACCCTGTCAGTCCAAGCGTGTGACGCGATTGCGCATCGGTGAACTCCAGCGGCAGCACACCCATGCCCACCAGATTGGAGCGGTGAATGCGCTCAAACGACTCGGCAATCACCGCGCGTACACCAAGCAAGGCAACACCCTTCGCAGCCCAGTCACGCGACGACCCGGTACCGTACTCCTTGCCCGCGATAATGATGAGCGGCGTGCCCTCTGCCTGCCACTGCTGCGCCGCATCGTACAACGCCACCGCAGCCCCGCCTGCCGTCGTGGCGGTCCACCAGCCGTCCTTGCCAGGGGCGAGCTCGTTCGTGAGCCTGATGTTGGCCAGCGTGCCCCGCATCATGACCTCGTGATTGCCGCGACGCGAACCGTACGAGTTGAAGTCGGCCTTGTCCACGCCCTGCGACTGCAACCAGCGCCCAGCCGGTGATGCACCGGCGATGCTGCCGGCCGGTGAGATATGGTCGGTGGTGATGGAGTCGCCATACATGCCGAGCACACGAGCGCCGTTGATTGGCTGCACGCCGGGTGGCGTCATGGTCATGTTTTCGAAGTACGGCGGATGCTGCACGTACGTAGACGCGTCGCTCCACGTGTAGCGTGCATCACTCGGCGCGTTGATCGCCTGCCAGTGCGCATCACCATCAAATACGTTGGCGTACTGCTCGCTGAACTGTTCACGCTTGACGCTGGAAAGAATCGTGTCCTGCACTTCCTGCGCTGTGGGCCAGATATCACGCAAAAATACTGGACCGTTGGTGCCTGTGCCCAGTGGTTCAGTGGCCATGTCGATGTCCATGCGGCCGGCCAGCGCAAACGCCACACCAAGGGGGGGGGAAGCCAGGTAGTTAAAACGCGTGAGTGGATTGACGCGTCCTTCAAAGTTGCGATTGCCCGACAACACGGCCGCCACATTCAGCTTGCCATGTTCAATCGCATCGGTGATCGGCTCCGGCAACGGCCCTGAGTTGCCAATGCACGTTGTGCAACCATAGCCCACGGTGTTGAAGCCCAGTGCATCGAGCGCGGGGGTCACGCCGGCCTTGTTGAAATACTCCGTGACCACTTTGGAGCCTGGCGCCAGAGACGTCTTGACCCACGGACGGGTTTTGAGGCCAAGCGCAACAGCCTTTTGCGCCAGCAAGCCGGCGGCCAGCATGACACTGGGATTGGAGGTGTTGGTGCAGGACGTAATCGCCGCAATGACCACGTGACCGTGGTTGAGCGTGAACTCATGACCGCGATAGGTGCACGCTACGCCGGTCTCAGCTGGTAAGACGGGCGCCCCTTCGGCCACCATTTCAGCTTCGGGCGTTCCGGGCACTGCCTTGGTGACTGCGGCCGCCGCGGGTGCGAGCTGCGACAACAACTGCTGCGACAAGGCTTCGGCGAACATTGGCTTGGAGCGCGACAGCGGTACGCGGTCCTGCGGCCGTTTCGGTCCCGCGAGACTTGGCTCCACCGTACCGAGGTCAAGCGCGAGTGTGTCGGTGAACGACGGCTCGGGCATGTCGTCGGTGCGAAAGAGTCCCTGCGCTTTGCAATACGCTTCCACCAGCGCCACCTGCTCCTCGCTGCGGCCCGTTAGCCGCAAGTACTTGAGCGTTTCGGCGTCAACCGGGAAAAAGCCCATGGTGGCGCCGTACTCCGGTGCCATGTTGGCAATCGTGGCCCGATCGGCCAGCGACAGGGACGAGATACCGGGTCCATAAAACTCGACGAACTTGCCCACCACTTTTTTGGCGCGCAGCATCTCAACACACGTCAGCACCAGGTCGGTGGCGGTGGAGCCGGCTGGCAGCTTGCCGTTGAGGCGGAAGCCAATGACATCGGGTACCAGCATGGAGACTGGCTGTCCAAGCATGGCGGCTTCGGCTTCAATACCACCGACGCCCCAGCCCAGTACGCCCAGACCGTTGATCATGGTGGTGTGCGAATCGGTGCCAACGAGCGAATCACAATAGGCCAGCGTTTCACCCTCGTGCGGCATGGCAAACACCACATGCGCGAGGTATTCAAGGTTGACCTGATGACAGATGCCCGCGCCCGGCGGGACCACGCGGAAGTTGTTGAGCGCCTTCTGTCCCCACTTCAGGAACTCGTAGCGTTCGGTGTTGCGCTCGAACTCCTTTTCCATGTTGAAAAACGCGGCCGCTTCGGTGCCGTACTCATCGACCTGCACCGAGTGGTCGATCACCAGGTCAACCGGCTGCAGTGGGTTAATCCGCGACGGATCACCGCCAAGCTTGACGATGGCGTCGCGCATGGCCGCGAGGTCCACAACACAGGGCACACCGGTGAAATCCTGCAGCAATACACGCGCCGTTCGGAACGCGATTTCTTTGTCCACCGGTTTGGTGACGTCCCAGCGCGCGAGCGCTTCCACGTCTTCTTTTTGGACAAACGCGCCGTCTTCGCCGCGCAAAAGATTCTCGAGCAGAATCTTGAGCGAGAACGGAAGTGCGGCGACGCGATTGCCCGCGAGCGCTTCGAGCGCGCCGAGCCGGAAATAGGTGTACGATTTGTCGCCCACGCTGAGTGTGGCGCGGCTATCGAACGAGTTGGGATGTGTCATGAGGCACAGGAGTACGGCGCGAGGCACCCTTCGGGTGACTAACGCGGCGTCTGGAATGGAGCCACTCATCGCCCAGTCCGGGTTGTGACGCCCGCGGTCGCGTTGAGGCTACCTGTAATGTGCCATGATGCGCGGTTCGGTGCTATCCTGGCAGCCACCCAGCCTACGCCGGTGACGCCGCTCGCTCGGCACGCGGGCTGATACTGGCGCCGCGCGGCTCATCGTGAATGGCGCCCGTGGGGCACTGGCGCACGAACGATCCGTCGGCCGGACTCCACTCCAGCAGCGGGGTCATCACGAACGCCTTGCCGCGCGCGTCCATGGCCATGAGATGCGGAGCGAGGGCGACGCACTGGCCGCACCCGACGCAGGCCGCATCGTCAACCCGCAGCGCCAGTTGCCGGCGCGGATAAATGCCGCCGCGCGCGGCCAGCACGGTGTCCAGATCACGCAGACTTTCGCGCATCGCGTCGTAGCCAAGCTGGATGAGCTGCGCCGTGTGCTGAAAGGCAAACCAGGCAATGTGCGAGACGCGCGGACGCACCAGCAGCATGGGCGGTCCCTGCCAGCGTTCGAGTGAACGCGACTGCATGGTGTGCATCATGATGGTGGCCGCACGCATGTACACGCTGGCAAACCCCTGGCTGCCAATGTCGGTCGCGTCGGGTACGTCAGCCGTTCCGACGTCCACCGCGATGACCGCGTCCATGCTTTGAGACGCGATGTTCACGGGCAAGTTGTTGGTGGTGCCACCGTCAATGCACGGTCTGCCATCGACCAGCCCTGGCGGGAAGAATCCTGGCAGCGCACACGACGCGTACACGGCGTCGCGCACAGACACGTCGCGCATTCCGGGCGTTCCCCAGATCACCTCCGTGCCACGCTCCACATCGACGGCCGCCACGACCAGCGGTGTATGCAGTTCACTGAAGGTGCCCTCCGGCACCACGTGATCGCAGAGCGCGCGCAGTGGCGCTTCCATGTAAATGGAGCGCGATTGCATGCGGTCCATCAGCATGCCCAGGTGATTGATGCGGAAGAGATCTTTGCGCCGGAGACTCAACGCGCGTTCGGCCATGGTCTCAACATCCATGCCGCCGGCCGCCGCCGCCGCGATCAGGGCGCCAATGCTCGACCCAGCGTACAGGGCAGGCACGATTCCGCGCTCCGCCAGAGCACGAAGTGCGCCAATGTGGGCAAAACCCTTGAGGGCACCACCACCCAGAACCAGCGCAATACGGGGAGTTGCAGCAGCAGTCATGCAGATGGCAATCGAGGACGTAGATTACAGGATGCGCATCCTGCTTGTGGAAGATGACGATGTCCTGAGGGAAACGGTGACCGAGTATCTGCGGGCAAGCGGTTTTGCCGTAGATGCCGTGGCCAATGGGAAGATGGCGCTCGTGCAGGCCGCCGTCAGCCCCACCGATGTGATTGTGCTCGATGTGCAACTGCCCGATATCGATGGCTTTGCCGTGTGTCGTGCACTTCGCGCCAACGGCTCGACGGCGCGAATCCTCATGGCCACAGCGCGTGACGCAGTGGAAGACCGCATCGCCGGACTCGATGGTGGCGCCGATGACTACATCGTAAAGCCGTATGCGCTGGGCGAGCTGGTGGCGCGATTGCGGGCGCTGCTGCGACGGCCTGCCAGCGCCTTCGCACCGGAGCTCGTGGTGGCCGATCTGACCTTGAATCCGGCCACGCGAATCGCCATCCGAGGTGCGCGTGAGATCACGCTCACCACCAAGGAGTTTGCCGTACTGGAGGTGTTGATGCGCCGCGCGGGTAGCGTGGTGACGCGTGAGCGCCTGAGCGAGCATGCCTGGGACGACAACTTTGATCCGGCCAGCAACGTTATTGATGTCTACATCAATCGGCTGCGCCGAAAAATTGATTTGCCCAACGAAACACCGTTGCTTGAGACGGTGCGCGGGGCTGGCTATCGCCTGGTCGGCGCGTCAACCGCCTCAACCGCGTCAACGCGATGAACCCGGCGTCGGCGCGCCCCCGGCTGCGATCGCGCCTCATCGCGTGGTACGCAGGCTCATTGTGCCTCGTGCTGTTCGCCGCTGCCGGTGCGGTGCGCTTCGCCGTTGGACGCGCACTCAGTCGCGCCCATACGGAATCGATGACGTCGTCGGCTCAACTGTTCAGGCAGTTTTTTCGTGTAGAGATCGCCGAGTATCGCAGTGTCGAAGCAACCTTGGCGCACATTGCGGGCGAGCTGGTGTTCGATGACCGCGCCATTGATGTGCACCGGCCCAACGGCGAGCTGTTTGTACCACCGGGTGTTCGCGCCGCACATCAGTATCCCCGACTGTTGGCGCCCGTGCGTGATCTCACCGCGCCGCTTGACCCCGAACTGGCACCGGGGTGGACCATTGACGTGCACGCCAGCGCGGCAACACTCGTCGCTGCCTCGCGGCGTATTGACTACTGGCTGCTCGGCGGGATCCCCGTCATCGTGGCGATCGCGGCATTGTTGGGATGGTGGTTGGCGGGACGGGCGTTGCGACCGATAGGACGCATGGCGGCCGAGGCACGGTCGCTTGATGCGGCCGCCGGTTCGCGGCTCACGCTGCACGATCTGACAGACGAACTGGGGCGCTTTGGCATGAGCTTTAATAGTCTGCTCGATCGGCTTGATGCGGCCATCAATCAGCAACAGCGCTTTCTTACCGATGCGGCGCACGAACTGCGCACGCCGCTGGCTCGCCTCAGATCACGGGTGGAGCTCGGTCGGCTGTCGCTCGCACAATCTTCAGATGTCCACTCGCGCGCGAGCGCGGAATTCACGCTGCAAGCGGTTCAGCACGAGCTTGAATCGGCGTCCGAAGTAGTAGGTGCCTTGCTTGATCTGGCGCGCGCCGAAGCGGGCGAATCGGCCTCGTCCATGGCCGTGGGATTCGTTGACGACGTCATCACCGATGAACTTCCGCGTTGGCGCGAGAGTGCATCGCAGGCGGGTCTCACGATTGCACTCGGCCAGTTCGATGAGGTCAGAGCATTGTTTGACGCGGCGTTGGTGCGACGGCTGCTTGGCCTGCTGCTCGATAACGCCATACACTACAGCCCGCGCGGCAGCACCGTGACCGTGCAGCTGGTGGCGGTTGACGGCAGTGTGCGCTTGACGGTGGAAGATCAGGGTATCGGGATTGCGGAGCACGAGCGAGAGTCGGTATTCGATCGTTTTCATCGGGCGCCCGATGCTCGACGTCATCGCGCCGACGGCAGTGGGCTCGGACTCGCGCTCGCCCGCTGGATTGTGCAACAGCATGGCGGTGAAATTCACGCCGCGGACCGATCCGATGGATCGGCCGGCGCCACGATTGTTGCACGGTGGCCCACTGGTGTGAATGACCCACAAGCGACGACGGACCGTGAATCCGTCGCTCAGGCGCCGGTGGAATCACCACCCATCATGGCTAACGCAATGGCGACGCGTTCGTAGCGCTCGGCGGATACAGCTCCGCTGACGTGTTGCACATCTTGACCATCAACGGCCTGCTCATCGCTTCTCGCGGAACGTTCGTAATCCGATCAGCGGTCTGCCACGCGCTGCGCAGCTGTTCGAGCGTGCGCGCCGCGCCCAGAAAATCGCCGGTGAGGATGGCGCGTTCGCAAAACGCATACAATCCGTCAATGCCCGCCGACGAGGGCGAGTCACAGGGATGCGCTTCGCGCAGCGTGAGGATGGTTCGATATGCGCGAGGCGTGTTGTGTGCCCGACATGCGGCAATCGCCTGATCGTAGGCATTGAGCAGCAAGCCGAGCGGCGAATGATCGGATGCGGATGAAGCAGTGTTTGTGGAGTGCACGGTAGGCTCGTGGTGTGGACCCTGCGGTCCGTTGTGCGGTGGTGTGGCGGTGGGAAGGGCGTAACACGCTGCCCTGTGGTATGGGTTCGGCTCGTGCTTGCGCAGACTTGAATGCCAGGCGTGATCCGGGCCACAATACAGGAGAATATTCCAGCGCTGGTGGTGCCCGAAGTGCCTGTTCATCGGGCCGTGATCCGGCGTTCATCTGACGTTCATGTCTGCGGGCTACTTTCGCTGCATGACTTCTGTGACCCATCGGTTTCGCGGATGGCTTGGCACCCTCGGCGTCTTGGTGCTCGCCGCCAGTTCGCTCGCCAACGCGCAATCGGCGCCTGCCGCCGGCGGAACGCCTGACAGTCTCGATCTGTCGACCGCGCTCCGACTGGCCTCGACCGCGTCGCCCGCGATGCAGCGTGTGATGGCCGAGGCGGGTGTGGCGGCGGGCGAGCTGCGTACAGTTGGAC
>JBBSPO010000009.1:0-29461 GCA_038258695.1 Gemmatimonadales bacterium
GACGCACTGGTGCACCTCTCGTGGCACGACTCGTTTGGCTTTGTTGTGCTTGAAGCCATGGCCTGCGGCCTGCCCGTCATCACAACTCCATGGGCCGGTGCATCAGAGCACATAACGCACGGTCAATCGGGCTTTGTGGTGGATCCGGCGCGGGACGCCGGAATCCTTGAGGCCATTGACGCGTTGCGGTCGTCCGAACGGCGGGAGGCGATCGGTGCTGCCGCCGTGTTGCGCGCTGCGCCGTTTACCGAGCTGCACAACTTTGCACAGGTTGAAGCCGTGTTTCGCGTCGCGGCGAAAGACGGCCCCGTCAAATAGCGACGCGCACTGCCAACTACTGTTGGCCGGCGCTCGAATCGCTGTTCGAACTGTACGACCGGATGTAGTCCACCTCAAGGCGGAAGGGACCATCCTGACCGTCGGCAATGTAGATCCCGAAACTCCGAACGCGCGCGAGATCGATGGGTGCGGCGTTTACAGCTTGTCCAAAAATGGTGCTCTTCAGCGAGCTGAACGGCACGCGCACCACGGTCCACTCCGACGTTGTCGGAAAAGCCTTGCGGCGGGAGACAGTGCGCCCGTAGGTGCGCGAACCGTCGTCCACCTCCACCTCAAATGGTCGGCCGCTGCCCCGTACGCGCAGCTCGATGCCAGCCTCACCCGTCAGGTCAACCGCACGCCGCGCCCTCACCGACGTAAAGCCGCCACCCTGCGTCACGAGTGTGCCCGTGAACTGCAGCGCGCCACTGTCAACCTTTACAAAGCCAGATGAGCGACCGCCCATGACCCCGTCGTTGACAACCTCCCAATCCGCCTCGTCAGCTGCATCGAATGCGAAGAGCATTACGGGCATCGGCTGTTCATCGGAAGAAGGAAGAACGGTTTGCAACACACCACCAAACAACAGCAGCAGCGGCAATACGGAATACAGTCGCACCTGGAACCTGGAGGATGAACGACGGTGAGTGATTTCTGTGACGGTCATGGGCAACTCTCGCGTAAGGATTCACCCGAGAAAGCATTATTGCGCCAAACAGGTTCCGATACGCGCCGAAAGTACGTGACCGAACAGGTCAGGTCGCACATTATTTCGCTGACAGCCCCACCCGTACCGCGACAACGCCGCGCAAATCTCCCTCCGCATACCCAACTGCCTGATCTTCGGGATAGCGCTCGGCCAGTACCGTACGAATGGACGGCTTGAGGCCCTCCAGAGCGCCGTGGCAGTTGAGACAGCCTGCAGCGACGGTGACCGGCCGATAATACCGGAGCTCACGCGTACCGCCCTCGCTTCGCCGCACTTCCATGAACTCTTTGGGTAGCGCCCCGGTCATCTTGAGACCGGCCAGATACTCAAGCACGCGTACCTCGGCGCTGTCGGGCGCATTTGACGGATTGCGCACCCGCAGACTCGTGCGGTGTACGTCAACACCAGCCAACTGATAACGTGCTGTGAGCCCTTGTGCCGAGTCGGCGCAGAAAGCGAGGGCCGAGTCGGGGCCTGATGCTTCGAGACGCGCCAGCAGTGCGCTCATGAGTCCCTGTCCCAACGCGGTAGCTGCGTCGCGTGCTGTAGCCAACGCCGCACTGTCTACCGACTCGGCGCCGGTTGATTCCACTGCGATTGCAGCAGCAATTGTATCGGCTGCGGCTGTGTTGCTTGTGGACGACGTATCGGCTGGTTTGCTACACGCCGACGCGATAAACACCGTGGTGGCAAGCAGAACCGTGGCTTGCCCGATAAGCGAACTGACAGACCCACGACTGCGCATTGCTCAGGCTCCTGACGCACCGACGCGCGCCTCACACGATTCGCGGCTGACTGTGCCGCACGAGGGAGAAGCGCCCTACGTCGAGTCGCTTTACCACTACTTTCAATCTATCGGTGATCAGTCCCACGCACCAATGAGATAAAACGCGCCCCAATCGCGCGCATCAGGAAAGCGGCGTCGCGTCTCAACTTGCGCCGCGCGAAACGCATCGCGGCGCGATGAACCAGTGGCGAGACTTGCGTACATAGACACAAAAAATACTCGCGCCGTGTCGCTGCCCACCTCCCAGAGCGTGCCCACCACTGTTTGCGCTCCTGCCAACAGCAATGCCGCCGGCAGTCCGCGCGGATTGTCGGCGCGATCAACTCGTCCCAATGCGGTTTCACACGCACCAAGACTGATGAGCTCGAGTCCCGACAGGTCCATGGTCAACAGTTCGTGTGCCTGCACAATGCCGTCGTCCTCGTTGTTCGGCGCGGCCACGAGCAGCTGGAATGACGGCGCATCGAGATTCAGTGCGCCGTGCGTTGCCAGATGTACGTAGCGATGGGTCTGCAGTGCATCGGCAATGGCGTGTGGAGTCGCGGCCTCGTTGACGATTGGTACAGCGCCAAACAGTGTCGCAATACGTTCGGCCTCATCAACAGCACCGTGAAGCTCGGACAGTTCGAATGGGTTTGATGTGATAAAATCAAGCGCGATCGCCGCCATCCCTTCGCGTGGATGGCCCGCAGAGCGATCTGCGGTTTGGGGCGCCAACAGTTCGACGGATGGCAAGACGGTGACCGTCCAGTCGTCGGCCAGTAAGCGGTCACCACGCGCGAACAGCTGGAGCGGTGCAAAGTGGAAGGGTCCGTGTGGTATGATCACCAGATGGTCGCACCCGCGTGCGTGCGCCTCATCAAGTGCCTCTCCGGCACTGCCGTGGAGGAAGCTTCCACCTGCAGCGTGCAGCCACGGCGCCAGGTCGCTGCCAGAGGTGGAGGAGTTGATGATCACCTCGCGTGTGAGGTAAACGTCCTCCTCATACGAGTAAGCGACTTCGTGCCGCTCCCCCTCACTAAACCGTTTCATCAGCGCAACGCGATCAGGTATGGCTGACGCGGTCACATGATCGGCAGACGTGAGCAGCGTCATCACCATGCGAAGCTGTTCGTGCTCGCCCAAAAACAGTTCGAGAACCACCGTGCGGCGATCAAGCGACGACTGAATCTGCGCAAGCGAGATGTACTCAGGTTCATGCGTCAACGCGTGCTGCGCCAACTGCTGCTCAATGAGCTGGTCGAAACGATACTGCAGGTTGGCGAGCTGCTCTGAAGCGGTCTTCCCTGATGCTGGTGTATTGTCTCGAACGAACGCGAGCAGGCGCCGGTCTCTGGCAATGTTGCTGCCGGGCCCACTCACCTGTTCATCTATCGGGACGTGCGGCGATAGCGTGTTGATACCAACCAGTAAGTCATCGCGTGCGCTACTCAGTTGTTCTTGCTGCAGTGCGCGGGCAGCTCGGCTTCGCCAGGCCGCGCCGAAACGACGTGCTTTGGATAGACGCCACGTGAGGTGCAGCAATTCGGAGTTGATCTCTCCGCTGCTTAGCTGCTGGTCGCTCAGCTCTACCGCGAGCTGCTGGAGTCGCTCCACCCCGAGGTTGCCCAGCGCAAACTGCAGTTGCAGACTTTGCTCAAGGAGAATGCCCAGCGTTGCCTGCAGTACCGCCTCACCGCCAACGGAAGAAGCGTTTACCAGATTCATGAGTTGCATGTCGGCGAAATCACGCAGGCCAAGAGGCAGCGCCAGCTTCAACGCCGCACCGTAGCCTGTGACGGCAACGTCCCACTGTGTGGCGCGCGCTGCATTCACCGCCGCCCCGGACCAGAGCACCATGCGCAGGTAGCGGAAGGCCGCGGGATAGGCATCAAATACCTGTGGGGCGGCGGTGCGCGCAATGTCGAACAGCTTGAGGGCTTCGGCTTCCTCGTCTGTCTGGTCGGCACGCGCAACAAGTTTGAGCAGCACGCCGGCCACCTGTTCGGGTGTCCACTGCAGTCGGTCTCCGTCGGCAACCGCTTGTTGTGCGGCCAGAAGTAATGGACCGTTGGGTACCGGGCATTGGTCGGACATGTGCTCAAACAGCGCGTTCAGCAGCGCGCTACAGTGTCGCACCAGAAGTGTCTCATTCTGTGCAGCTTCCACCGCGGGCGCAGCGCTTTCGATCAGCGCCAAGGCCAGCTTGCTGTCCAATGGCTGCAACAGATGCGCCATGTTAAGTCGAACGTTGACCGTTTGTGCGGGGCCGATAGTCTGCATGAGCGTTGGCACCGGGACTCGCATCAGTTGCAGCAGGGCGTCAGTGTCAATGCCCAGTCCGCACGAATGTCGCAATGCGATGAGATAGCTCATCGCGGACGCGTCACGCTCCGGTTCGAGCAGTGCCAACGCATCGCTGGCAAGCGCCAGCGACTCGGGAGGAAAGGGGCGGCTCTCCATCCGGGCAAGCCACTCTGTCGCGCTCACGGCCCCATTGAGTGCGAGACCACGTGCGCGACCGCTCTCGAGGTTTGCACACGTCATGTAGTGGGTGTGCGCCATCGTCAATGCGTCTGTTGGCTCGGGGTATCGCGTGTCCTGTGTTGGAGAGCTTCTGTCACCGCGCACATACCAGGCCCGCGTAGCTACCAGCCAGTCATTTGAGGAGCTGACGTTTGCCAACAGCGGGTGCATGTGCAGTCCAGCGAGCTCGTCGTGCATCCGCGATTGGCGCGCCCGTGCGTCGGCTTCGTTCGCCGCATGCGCCGCACGCTGCAGTGCACGTTCTCCGGCATCCCGTGCCACTGTGTACTGCCGCCAGTCCGGGTGTGTTCTCAGACAAGCGGTAACGACGTGCACAAATGTCGCAGCCGCGCGGTGACGCATGATCTCTGTCTCAGGGGCGGCGCTGACTGCGTCCGACCGGCCTTCTACCGCGAGCAGCAACAGTTCAGCCGCATCAACCGCGTGGCCACTGGCCGACGTATGCGCCAGCCGCTGCAACTCGTTGCACAGCGCGTTGATCTCTTCAAGCTGCAGCGCCGCTCCAATACCGCTCGATACCACCGAGTGGCGAGCCGTTTGCAACGTGATTGCGCCCGACAGCGTGTGTCTGACGAGATCCAGCAGTGCATCCGCTGCGGTGCTCGTGGGCTGCTCTCCAGGCGCGCCGTATTCGGGGAATCCGCTGCCGCGCAGTTCGGATTGCGTTGAATGCGTCATCATGATCTCCGTCGCAGTTACACCCGGCTTAGCCTCGGCAGGTGTGCCGTGACATCACCGTACAGCAGATAGGAATAAAAAGTTGGCGACACGTGTCCAAAGGCGCGTCGCACGTCACGCAACGCCGCGCCCAGCGGTTGGCCGTTGGTGATCATGCGTGTCATCAGCTCATTTGTCACCACCGATGCGTCTTCTTCATCAATGGCCCAAAGCGGAGCGATAAACGCGCTGAAATGGCGCGACAAGAACGCATCGGCCCATCCACCCACGGTGCCGAGTACGGCGGTAGTGGCACCCACCTCACACGCATTGAAGAACACCACTGTGCCACTGTGTTTGCCTAGCATCACCCGTTGGCGAGCCACATCCTGCACCGTTATTTCGCCGTCTTCGAGCTTGATCACCGACGCTGCTGCAGCATCGGGGCTGAAGGCACCGTGACCAGTGAAGTAGAGCATGGCAACAGGTGCCGCTGGGGCTTGCTCCAGCAGCGACAGCATGCCGCTGAGCGTACCGGGCACGGATGTCGCACCAAAGTCTGTTGTCAACTGCTGTGCGGTCTGTTCAGCCAGCGACAGCGTGAGATTGGCACGCGAGTAGCGTGGCGCAACGGTGATCAGCTGTCCTGTGGGCAGCGTGTTGCGCATGAGGCCTGCAAAGCGACTGATCCAACGCGCGACCGCGTGACGCAACGCCAGTGGCTCGTGCACTTCGCCATCTCGGTGCGGTGCCATCAGCTCCCACGGCATGTGCGGGTCGTCGCTGATAAACTGGATCGTGAGTGCACGCTGGTAGTGATCGTGCAGCGACCAGTACACCTGATGAAACGCCTCTGGCGCACGTTGCCAGAGCATCTCGCCAAATCCTTCAATCGTGCGCTCATGACTGCCGCGTGTGAGTCTGGCGAGTTGTTTGTACATCGCGGCCGATTCGGTGGCCGGTGCGCTGCCGAGATCAATCACGCCGTCGAGCTTTGGCGGCAGCGTGTGAAATGGTGGTGTGACCACCATGCGCCAATGCAGTCGTCCAGGTTGCGACGGATCAATAAGTGAGATGTAGACGGTGAGGTCAGGCTGTACGGCCAGACGGTCTACCTGAACAGTGCCTGATGTCGCGCTGCTCGAGGTCGCGCTGCCCGAGGTCGCGCTGCCCGAGGTCGCCCTGCCCGAGGTCGCGCTGCCCGAGGTCGCGCTGCCCGAGGTCGCGCTGCCCGAAGTCGCGCTGCCCGAGGTCGTGGGTGCGTCAACCCGAAGTGAACGCACTGCCATACCCGAGAACCGTGTGCCGTTCCAGAACTGCGCCGTGACAGTGATCTCACTTCCCGGCGTAATGTTCGCGTTCACCTCGCCGCTAACCAACGCCTTGTCGGAAGCGGCATTGCGCCTGATCGTGACCACCCCGCGGCCGCTGTTGTTGAATGTTATAGCTGGCGAGAGCAGCGTCACGTCGAGCGCAATGGACGCCCAATCTTCGGGCTGCTCCCCAAGCTCAAGGGGACCGCCGCGTGTGGTTGGTGACTCTCGGCGTCGTAAATCAACTTCAAGGGTCACGGGACGCCCGGGCATTACTGCACCGTCAGTTTCGATTGAAGGGAACCGTACGGGTGCGGTGCCTTCATCTTTAACTTCACCTGACGCCGGCGGCGATTCATTGTCAGCAGACGCGGGCGGTGGCTCACTTGCCGGACTCGGCGCGGGCATGGCCATGGGAATAGACCGGTCGACTTCGCCTCCCCCGCGTGCTGCCCCACCAGGTCGCCCACTGGGTCGTGCACTTGGTCGCGCTCGCGCTGGCGTTCGCATGCTGCGCCGAGGCCCTCGGCGCCCGACGTCGGCACCGCCCACGGCTTTCGGAGTTCTGTCTGACGCGAGCTCGACAAGTCGTCTGGCTGTCGGTGCACTACGGGTAGCGAGAGCGGCGCCGTCTGCATCGCTGACTTGATCACGGTCGGGCACCACTGCGCTCATGTCAGATTCATGAAGATCCAGCGCCTCGGACAGTGAGACGGAGTGCAACGAAATCTTACTGTCCAACATCGAATGCAGCGACGCGTGGTCTTCGACTTCGTCTATCGAAAACACGTACCAGTAGTGTGCGTCACGCAGCACCAGCACCCACTGGGCCGCCGACTGATGCGCCTGTTCGAGCGCTGTGGCTGCCGGATGCTCACCAATGAGCACCACAAAATCTGCGCTCCACCCAATGGTCATTGCTCGGCGACCACCAGCAGATCGTTGACCGGCGTTGCACCCTCAGCATACGCGGTCACCCGATACTCGCCACTCGGCAGCGCAAACTCGCCGTGATACCAACCTGTGTCGCCATCACGTCTGAGTGCATCATCGATTACATCGCCACCGCCTAGCGGCGTGAGCGACACACGCAGCTTTGGATTACGCTCCGATGCTTTGGCGCGTACCTGCAACGTTTCACCAGGAAGCAGCACATCATCAAACTGTAGTGTGAGTGTGGCTGCATCTGCCGCACTTTGAAATACGCGAAGGTCAAGCTCTTCGCGCGTAAGCGCCCCGCGTACGTTGACCAGCGTTCCGCTTGCATTCTGCAGTGCGCCATGCATTTCGGCCGCGTAAATCTCTCGACGCGCGTCACTCATTTCGATGGGCGTGCCGGATACGCGTGGCACCGTGCCGTCTCCGCCCTGATCACTACCGTTATAGCTGTTGAGAATGGTCAGTGCGCCCCGGGTTACCTGCACTGATTGTGCGGTTGGCTGTTCAATGCCCACAATGGGTAGCACAGACAGCCCATGGTCTACATACTCCTGCAGATTGGCATTGGCCGACTGCGCATCCTGAATGGCCTGATGAAACGACCGGGCCGCCTGCGCACGTGACTGGTCCACATGTGGCAGCGCGCCAGCGGCCGCCGCATCAGCCACTCGCTGCAGTGCACCGCCATCAATGCTCACACAGGGATAAATCGGCAGCAGCTGGTACACTGAGGTGAGCGATCGCAGCATGGGGGTGAGGTCCAATCCAAACGGACCCACCTTCTTTTTCATGCCCTGCTCCAGGAAGCTCACGGCGTTAAGTGACCCACGGTGCGGCGTGCCGAGCGTGATGATGCGATGTGTATCGCGCCAACCGTCAAGACACTCGGCGAAGTAGCGTGCAATCAGGCCACCCATGGAGTGTCCAATCAGGATGAGACGCGCATCGGAGTTGCCCGATGTTGTGCGCCAGCGGTTGAGCCAGTCGGTTGCCTGATTCTTGAGCTGTTCCGCGCTCCGGCGATTATCGCGTCGCCAATCGTACGGGAAGGCAAAAAAGTTCTCACCTTCCACCAACGTGAGCTGTTTGATCAGGTAGTCCGTAATGCGACTGTAGCCATCAATCTTGATCAGGCCCGGCACGATCGTCACATCGGGAACTAGGCGTGTGGCCACCACGCCATCGTCCACATCGTCTGAGGCAAGTTCGAGTCCTGTGACTGACCGGCCTAAGCTGGTGATTGTTCGCCACACCGCGCCCGCCGACGGCGCCCAGACATCCTTGCCCGCCTTGTTCGCCAACACACTGCCGGTGATGCCAGGCAGCAGTACTACCACATCGCGGAACGGTGCCACAGAAACCTCCGCCGATGCTGCATCTTCACAGACGAAGCACGCGAGCCAAACGGTGGTGAAGTCGCGCCGCCGCTTTCAGAAGCGATAGAGCGTCGGCGAGCGGCGTGAACAGGAACAGGCTATTCTGGCGCTCTGCGGTTGAATGTGCAAACGAGCTCGAGCATATGACGGCCCAAAGTGTGAACGTGGATATCGCAAAGCATTCCACTACCGGACGCTCCTGATCGCGGGAATATCAAAGGCCAAGATCGCCCATTCGGACAGTACGCGGACGATGAAAGGCTGGCGAACGTTAGGTGTCGGTCAGGCCTGTCGCGAAACACCGCGCTGTGTCAGCCGAACGATCCCTTTCCGGAGTGTGTTATGACTGCGCATTGCGCCATCCCGACTATAAAGTCGCCGCTCTTCAATCAGCTTTATTGGAGTTCTTCAATGCCGGTAAGCAAGAAGCTTCCAAACGATCCTGACGCAAACGAGCCCGGCACGATGCCCGACGAGGATTTGGCCATCGAGTCGCCCGAGTATGAGGACGATGATGACTTTGACATGGCGCCGGATCCGCGGCAAGACGAGGATCTGATTGACGAAGACCGTATCGCGCCACCCATCACGCCTCGAGGACCACGGTAGCGCTGAAGCCATGCTAGTTTGCGGGCGTGAACAAACGACAAGTTTTCCTCCGCATCGTATTGCCCGTGGCGCTCATCGCGGCGGCAATACTGCTCTACACACCAGATGCCTCGCGGTCTGCGCTTGAGGCTCGCTACCTCGACCGAGCCGATCAGCTGCGACCCGTCGCGGGCATGTCGGTGCACATTCGGGACGACGGGCCGCGCAACGCACCGGCGCTCATTTTGCTGCACGGCATGGGTGCAAGCCTGCACACGTGGGAGCCCTGGGCGCGCGCTTTGGCGGACAGCTTTCGTGTGATACGCTTTGACCTGCCGGGCCACGGACTGACGCCGCCTGATCCTGAGGGTGACTACAGCGACGCGCGCAGCCATGAGATTCTCGTGGCTTTGATGGAGTCGTTGGGCGTACCGCGCGCGACACTGATCGGAAACTCAATGGGCGGGCGCATTGCGTGGTCGTTTGCCGCTGCACAGCCACAACGCGTAGACAAGCTGGTGCTCATTTCGCCAGATGGCTTTGCCAGTCCGGGCTTTGAGTACGACACACCTGCCGACGTACCGGCCTCGCTCGGGCTCATGCGCTATGTACTACCGGCGTGGATGCTGCGCATGACACTCGCGCCGGCGTATGCGGATCCATCGGTGCTCACGGATAGCCTGGCAACACGCTACCATGATTTCCTGCTTGCGCCCGGTGCGCGCGACGCCATGCTCGATCGGATGCGGCAAACCGTGCTCACCGACCCGGTACCGCGGCTGCAGCAGATACAGGCACCAACCCTGCTGCTGTGGGGCGCGCTCGACGCGATGATCCCGATCAGCAATGCGCAGGACTATCTGGATGCCATGCCAAACGCGCGTCTCGTGACGTTACCGGGGCTCGGGCATCTGCCCTTTGAAGAGGCACCGGCGATTGCGCTGCCACCGCTTCGTGCATTTCTCGACGAGCCATAACAGCTGGTGGGTTGTGACGCGGCTGACTGTGCGCAAGTCAGGATGAAGCGCGCTGCTCGCGCCAAAACCGTTTCTCCAGTCCATGGCTCCATCATGCCTCAAGCTCCCGCAGGCTCCGTTGTTTGCCAAACTGCGACGTTTTGCGTTGGCGCAATCGTGAGCGCCGCCCTGGTTGTGGTGCCACTGGAACTGGTCGCGCGCGCGAGCAACTTGCCCAGTGGCATTGAGGAATCAACGTTTCATCTCTTCGCAGCGCAGCAGCTGGCCATGTTGCTGTTGGGGCATCTGGCCAGCGCGATGGTGTTAGTGCGACGTGGGCTGCCCCCGGCGACCGCGCGAACGGCCATGATGGCTGGATTCGCGGCCATGGCGCTGCAACTGATTGCACTGATGCTGAGCGGTGAAGCGCTCGGACCTTACGGGCGGCTGGCCGCTGCGTTCGTCACCGGTGCGCTGGCAACGGCGGGGGCGATGTCGCTTCAGCGAAAAACGCAGCAGCGCATCCCAATCGCCTAGGACGTGGCCATAGTGGGTTGTGCCTAATGGTTGCCATCGGCAGTTTTGTTTTATTGGAATGTTGGATGGAACGTGCGTCGGTGTGGGTGCTTCAAGCTGGCAATACCGGACTGCTTCGAGCGGGTCGGTAGCGCCACTCCGGGGATACCCCGGGGATGTGTTGGAAGCTGGGATTTCGTCGCGTGAGCGACGCTGCAGGCGGTCGCCGGCAGATCTGCTCACGCAAGGTCAGACTCGTTGAAGCACCCCGCCCCGCCGTTCATGCGTGATGCCCGTTTGCGGCACGACCTGGTACATGCCTGTCTGGCCGGCGAACAGTCGGCCGACGCGATTCTGAAGCGTATCGCAACCATCGTGCATGGTCCCGATCAGGTGCTGCAGTCACTCGTCGCGCACTACCACCAACTGGTGCGTGATGGCGTGCGGCCACGACAGCGTGACGTGTGGCGGGCGCTGAGCGCGTTTGGTGCGGACAGTCCTGTGCCCCTTGTTGGAGGTGTGCTCAAGCGCCGGAGCGCTGCGCACGACGTGCCGCTGGATGCATTGGGGATGCAACCTGTGGATCGCAGTGCCGGATGGGGGCTGCCAGACATCGGCACCGTGCAGGCGCTGGCCGATTGGCTCGGCGTCGGGAGCGCGGCCCTTGAATGGTTCAGCGACGTGCGCGATCTGAACCGACGCGCGACATCTCAACAGCTTGGTCACTACCACTACCTGTTGCGCAGCAAACGGCATGGTGGCGTACGGCTGATTGAAGCGCCGCAAGCGCGCCTGAAGACCATGCAGCGTCAGATTCTTTCGCAAATGCTCGATCTTGTGCCACCTCACCGCAACGTGGCGCACGGATTTGTAAAAGGACGATCGGTTCGCACATTCGCCGAGCAACATGTGGGGCGCGCGATGGTGTTGCGCATGGACCTGTGTGATTTCTTCCCCGCCGTGAGCGGAGCCCGCGTACAGGCTGTATTTCGCACACTCGGCTATCCCGAACCGGTGGCGGACATGCTGGGTGGTCTCTGTACCACCACCGCGCCGCGCCGATTGTTTGAAGGCACATCATTGAGTGCACGCGACCTGGCCAAAGCTCGGCAACTGTATTCACGGCCACATTTGCCGCAGGGTGCACCAACCTCACCGGCGCTCGCCAATCTCTGCGCACTACGGCTCGACCGCCGCCTCACCGGGTTGGCCGATTGGCTGGGTGGCGTGTACTCACGCTACGCCGATGACCTGGCGATTTCGGGCGACCAGACATTGGCGAGGCGCGCGGGCTATGTGAGCGCGCAGGTCGCGGCGATTGCGATGGAAGAAGGCTGGTGCGTGCATCATCACAAGACGCGATGCATGCCGCAGGGTGTTCGCCAGCAGCTGGTGGGACTCACGGTCAACGCGCACGTCAACATTCCGCGCCACGACTACGATCTGCTCAAGGCCACGCTCACCAACTGCATCCGGCACGGACTCGCCACGCAGAATCGCGACGGACATCCTGACTTTCGTGCGCACCTCACCGGTCGTGTGGCGTGGGTGGTTTCGGTGAATCCGGCGCGTGGCCGGCGGCTGCAGGATCTGCTGGCGCAGGTTCCATGGGAGTGACTCACACGGCGAGGGCGGGCGGCGGCTACGACACGCTGTGCGTATGCTGTCGCAGTCTCCGCGTCGCCGTTGGCACGGCAGATGTGATCTTCAGGAAGCAGCCGGTGCCCACACCGCGCGACGCTCGCGAGCGTACGCTGCAAACAGCCGAGCATCGCTTCCGGTGATCTGTTTGACGGCATCGGTGACCCGTTCGGCATAACCCAGCTTGAAGAATCCCAGAATGACGAGCAGCGAGTTCACGTAGTCGGGCGACAGGCCAGCCTGCACCAGCGGCGTGCGCAACGCGTCGGGCGGAATGTCCACGTATTCGACGGCGCGTCCCGACTCGCGGCTGATGATCGACGCGACCTGATCATGGTCGAGCGCCCCGCTGCCGGTCAGGTCGAACGCCTGATTGTCATGCTTTGCGCTCGTGAGCAGTGCCGCAGCCACGCTGGCAATGTCGCGTGCATCAATGAAGCTGCCCTTGGCGGTACCGGCCGGAAGCAGGATCTTTCCCTGCTCGAGAATAGGCTGCAACCAGAACGTCTCGAAGTTCTGCATGAACCAGTTCGGGCGAATGATGTTGTACGCGAGGCCCGACGATTCCAGGTGGCGTTCGGCCTTGCGAAACGGTGATGATTCATCGGCATCAGCACCCATGGCCGTCATGAGCACGATTTTGCGTACGTGGTGTTTGCCTGCTGCGTCAATAAACGGATTGAGCAATTCGTGCTGATTCGCGTGGCCGGGCGGTGAAAGCAGGAAGGCGCCGTCAACGCCGGACAGCGCCTGCTCCAACCCTTGGCGCTGGGCCAGATCTATGTGGACCTGATCGGCCGCCTCGGGGGCGCGACTTGTTCCGCGACGTACCGTGTGACCCGCGGCGATCAACAGTGACACCAGACTGCTGCCAACCGTTCCGCTGGCGCCCACAACAAGAATTGTGCTCATATGTTGCTCCCGTAAAGTGAATGCTTCCTGGTTACAGGTGCACGTTAGCGGAACTTGCGCGGACGAACGATTGCCATAAGTTCATAAAACATGTCTATAAATACAAACAGCCTGTATTCAGAGATTTCGCATTGCACAGCGGAGGTGCGGTGGATCTGCTGACGCACGTCTTGCAGGAGGCCGGCCTTGTCCGGCGCATGCTCGATGCCCGCCAGTTGGATGCATCACATGCGCTGCGCTTTCCCTGTGATCGCAGTCTGGGGCTGCACATTGTCACGCACGGCACCGTGTGGCTGCACGCACCCGGACTCACGGCACCCACCGCGCTTGGCGCTGGCGATGTTGCGCTCATGGCGCGTGGCTGTGTGCACGTGTTGTCCACTAGTGCGAGCCTGCGCGGCGTACCGCTGCGGTCGGTTCCTGACATCGCCGGCGCGCTCGCGGAGGGTGATGTCACGCTCTCCGACAGCCGGCTGATTAGCGGTGCGTACCAGCTGTGGAACGCGCCGCTGCACCCGTTGTTTGCGCAGCTGCCGCCATGGTTCATTCTGCGTGCGACCGACGTACCGCCGCTTTCGCCGCTGGCACTGTCCACCAGTCTGGTACGCGCTGAGCTTGAGCAGACGGAACCCGGTTCGCAGAGCGTACTGCATGGGTTACTGGATGTGATCTTCACGTACATGCTGCGTGAGACCCTGCGGCGCCACACGCCAGCGGCCGGTGTGAGCATGATGCTGCGTGATCCGCAGGTGCACCTCGCGGTGACGCTGATGCACGACGAGCTCGCGTTTCCCTGGACCCTGGATTCCCTCGCCTCGCACGCCGGCCTGTCGCGCACCGGACTCGCGGAGCGCTTTCGCGAGACCATGGGTGATACGCCGCTGCAGTATCTGCGCACGATCCGTGTGCAGCATGCGATGCGGCTGTTGGGGGAGACATCGCAATCGCTTGACCAGATCGCGCGCTCGGTGGGCTACAGCGATGCGTTCAGCTTTTCGAAGGTGTTCAAGCGTGTGGTTGGACAGTCGCCACGCGATTTTCGTCGACGTGATCTCGAAGATCGCGCGCTACCCTACCGCTTTGCCACTATGGGAAGCCCAACGAACGGATCGGCAGACTACATCAATGCGGGCTGACATTCACAGCGAGCCGGTAGTGCTGAGCTGGAGCGGCGGAAAGGACAGCAGTCTGGCGTTGGCCGCGCTGCAAGCCGACGCGCGCTACAACGTGGTCGCGCTGCTCACGAGCGTGACGTCCGGCTATGAACGTGTAAGCATCCACGGGGTGCGGCGATCGCTCGTTGAGGCCCAGGCTGCGCGTCTTGGGTTGCCACTGTACGAAGTGAACATTGAGCCGCAATCGTCCAACCAGCTGTACGAAGCTGCTTTTGCAAAAGCACTCGGGCGCATCAGGGCCGAGCGTCCCGATGTGCAGTCCATCGCATTTGGCGATCTGTTTCTCGCCGACGTGCGTGCCTATCGTGAGCAGCAGCTGCTTAAGAATGGATTCCAGTCGCTGTTCCCGCTCTGGGGTCAGGACACCGGAACACTCGCAGCCCACTTCATCAGCACCGGATTTGTTGCGACGCTGGTGTGCGTGGATACCACACAGTTGGCGGGCACGTTCGCCGGTCGGGCCTTTGACCAGGCGCTGCTGGCCGAGCTTCCGCCGCAGGTGGATCCGTGCGGAGAGAACGGCGAGTTTCACACGTTCGTCTCGGCTGGGCCAATCTTCGCCGAGCCCATCGCGGTGCGCACAGGTGACATCGTGCTGCGCGACGAGCGTTTTGCGTTCTGCGATCTGATTTCAACTGGTGATTGACGTCGCCGGCTCGACGAGTAACTCAGGGCGAGGCGCAGACCGCGTGTTCAGAACCGGATTCGACCTGCGGCACCCAATACACCGCGCGAAAACGATGGTGTGAGCTCCACGCGTCGCAGCGGCGATCGCGTCGGCACCATCGACCACCGTTCCCGCCGGCTAACCGCTCCGACAACACCACCGACAATCGCACCACCAAAGCCGCCGACTACAGCATAACCGGCCACAAGCACCGATCGCGACACATAGTTGCTTGTCTGTGCGGTGGAACCGACCACCGCGCCGAGAACCGCTCCACCAAGGAATCCTGCAGCTATTCCCTGACGGACAAATGGCTGCGGTCCGTCACTGACCTCGAGTCGGGCGAGTTGCGACAAGGCGAGGGAGCTGCTCGAACCATTGTCCCACGTTACCGTAAGACTGTCTGTGCCTGACGCGGCGAGCACACCAACGCGGACGTCTGCGCTGGAACCGCCATGTGCGTTTGAAACTCTCACGCGCACGCGATCGCCGGATCTCAGGAACGAGTCAGGCAACTGCTGCGCGCTCAACGCAGGTGCGTTCCCCCCCACCAGCAGCAACAGCGCTGCGGCCCGCAAGCGCGCTCCCGAAACAAGGGAACTCCGGACTGAAGTAGTCTGCCAACGCGCCGTCGGAAATCGATGCATGGTCGTTACCTGCTCGTCAAGCGCACTGTTCGTTACCGTATGAATACTCACACTCCGCCTGTCTCTCACACGGAGTGCTCTCATGTCCCTGTTTTCCCCGAGCGCAGCCAATCCCGCTATGCTGCGCCGTTCCTTTATTACCACTGGCGCGGCACTCGGCGCCAGTGCCCTGCTCGTACCCGACCGTCTGCTAGCCGATCCCTATGAACCATGGGCCCCGTCATCGGGGCCGCGTATGCCAGTCCGTGTAAGCGGTATGGTGCGCAGCGGTGGCAAGGGGATCGCGGGCGTTGCGGTGACCGACGGCCTGCAGGTTGTCGACACGAAAGCCGACGGCTCGTTCGCGTTCGTCTCAGGCAGCGACCACCAGTTCGTGTACCTCAGTGTGCCCGCAGGGTATCAGATTCCGGTGAGTCGGCACCACACCGCACAGTTCTACCAGCCACTGCGAGCCAACGCACGTGGTGAAGCTTCGATAACGTTCGAGTTGCAACCGCTGGCCGCGAGCGACGCACAACATACCATGCTGCTGCTGGCTGATATCCAGGCAGAAAACGCCGAGGAAATGCGTCGGTATTTTGAGCAAACGGTGCCCGATATCGCACAGACGGTACAGGCGCTCAACGGATCACATCATTTCAGTATTGCCTGCGGTGACATTGTCTTCGACCAGCTTGCGCTGTTCGACGATTACGAGCGATCGACCGCGCAGTTGGCCATGCCCGCATTTCAGGTTGTGGGAAATCACGATCTCGACACAGATAGTCCTACCGACGACACATCCACCCGCACGTTCCGATCGCGTTTCGGCCCGTCGTATTATTCGTTCACGCGAGGTGCGGTGCACTACGTCGTGCTTGACGATGTATTCTGGCATGGCAGTGGATACCTCGGTTATCTCGATACGGAGCAGCTGGCCTGGCTGGAGCAGGACCTGCAGCGAGTGCCGCCCGGATCGCCGCTGGTGATCTCGCTGCACATTCCGGTTGAAGGCACGCGCAACATGCGTGAAGGCGCGGCGCGTCCGACGATTGGCGGTTCGGTGTCCAATCGAGAGTACCTGTATCGCCTCGTGGAGCCGTTTCGCACGCATTTTCTTGCGGGACACACGCACGATGGCGAACACGTGTTTCGGCACGGCACACACGGCCACATAAGCGGTACGGTGTGTGGCGCGTGGTGGAGTGGTCCGGTGTGTGGAGATGGCACACCCAATGGATATGCCGTCTACGAAGCGCGCGGTGAAGAAATCCGTTGGCGCTACAAGAGCACCGGTTTCGCCGCTGATCACCAGATCCGCGCGTACGCACGCGGTGCCGTGCCCGATGCACCCGGTGAAGTGGTCGCCAACATCTGGAACTGGGATCCCGAATGGACGGTGACGCTCTGGGAAGGTGCAGACCGGCGCGGACCGATGGCGTCTCGAGTGGCCGTCGATCCGCTCGCGCGTTCGCTGTACACACCCGACAAGCTGCCTGAGGGAAAACGCTGGGTGGGGACGTTTCCCACTGAGCACCTGTTCTTTGCGCCCGTCTCTGCCGGCGCCACTGATCTTCGAATTGAAGCGACGGATCGATTTGGCAATGTGTTTTGCGCTCCCGTTCCAGCGGAGACATCCGAATGAACGCCGTCACAAAACCAGACCGGCGCAACTCGCGCCCCACGCGTCGTCGCGTGGGTTTGGGAATGCTGAGCCATACGCTGATCACCGTCATGCTGGCAACTGCAGCTCACGCACAATCCGGTACAGGCACCGCGGCAGAGCCTGCGCAGACCGCATCTGGTGCAGCATCGCCCGCCCGGCACGTGGTGCTCATTTCAGTGGACGGCTTCCGTCCTGATTTCTACATCAAATCACGCTGGCCTGCGGTGATGATGCGGCGGATGGCGCATGAAGGTGCCTTCGCTACTGGCGTTCAGGGAGTGCACCCGTCCGTTACGTACCCATCACACACCACGCTTGTTACCGGTGCCCGACCCGCGACGCACGGGATCTATTACAACTCACCGTTTGAGCCGGACGGCCAAACGGGCGCGTGGTATTGGGAATCGTCAGCAATCACCTCACCCACTTTGTGGGACGCCGTACACGCACGCGGTGGCACCAGCGCGACGCTGTGGTGGCCGGTGACGGTGGGTGCCAACATCACGTGGAACGTGCCCGAAATCTGGCCGCTGGACAACAGTGACCGCACGGCCAGTTTGCGCGCAGCAACACGTCCGCGTGATTTTCTCGCGGAGCTTGAGTCAAAGGCCGTTGAACCAATGGATGATCGTTTCCGCGGCGCGGTGCTCTCACGCGATGATCGCATGGCCGCCATGGCATCGTACACGCTGCGCGAAAAAAAGCCGTCGTTGATGTTGGTGCACTTTACCACCACCGATTCGCATCAGCACAGCTACGGCCGCGATCATCACATGGTGGAACGGGCGGTGCAGGTGGTGGACCGCGGGATCGCACGAATCGTTGAGGCAGCCGAAGAAGCCGGCATTCTCGACCGTACCACATTCATCATCACCGGAGATCATGGCTTCTCCGACATTCACACCACGCTTGCTCCCAACGTGTGGCTGGCCGAGGCGGGCTTGCTTGGCAGCACGCCCAACGGGAGCGACTGGCGTGCGCGCTTTCACACGTCTGGTGCCAGTGCGTTTCTCATGCTGCGCAATCCGTCCGACACGGCGGCGGTGCGTATTGCTCACAATGCAGTGACGTCCCAATCAGCAGCCGTGCAGAAGCTGATGGTACTGGTTGGTCATGATGAAATGCAGCGCATTGGTGCAGATCCCAATGCAGCGTTCAGCATCTCTGGAGTGGACGGCGTCTCCATGACGTCAGCACGTGACGGCGCAGCAGTACGACCCGGCAAGGGTGGCACGCACGGACACTACCCTGGCTTCCGCAATATGGAGACGGGCTTTGTAGCCTGGGGGGCTGGCATTCGTGCAGGCGCTCGGTTGGGACAAATGCAGCTGACCAACGTGGCGCCGCTCGTTGGTGCATTGCTCGATCTTGATTTCGTGGCACCGGATGGCGTGTTGCTCAGCGGTGCACTGTCCTTTGTGCCCAAGTCACCACGCGCAACACAAACCTCAACCGTTCCGCCGCGGGATGCTACGCACGAATCCAACTACCGCTCGTTCCGTACCGCGGATTCGCTGCGGGAGTACTTCAATCCCAACTCGGTAGCCGGTACACTTGTCAGCGCGCACCGTGGTGGTCCGGCGGCCGGTTTCCCCGACAATGCACTGCCAACGTTTGAGCGCTCGCTTGGTTTTGGTCCCATGCTCATAGAGCTTGATGTACGCCGCACGAGCGATGGTACACTGGTTGTGCTGCACGATGATGAAATAACCCGCACCACAACCGGCAGCGGGCGCGTTGGTGAGCTGTTGCGGAACTCCCTGCACGCAATTCGACTGCGAACCACCAGCGGTCAGCCCACGGCCTTTGCTATCCCGACATTGTCCGATGCGTTTGATTGGGCCAAGGGACGCGCCGTGCTGCGACTCGATGTGAAATCGGGCGTCACCCCGCAACAGATCGTGAGTGCGGTCAAGGCAGCGCAGGCGGAGAACCGAACCATGGCTATCGCGCGGTCCATGGACGAGGTCGCGGCCTATCAGCAGCTCATGCCATCGCTCATGCTTTCCTTCTGGTTTGACCCTGATCGTGATGGCCGTCTCTCGGCAAGCGAAGCTGATTCGCTGCTTGCCATGCCGTTTGACCGTTCGCGCTTTGTCGTGGGCGTCGGGTCCATTCGTGATGGCTGGGACAGCCAGGTGGTTGCCAAACTTCACGCTCGTGGTGTGCGCAGCATGGTGAGCACGTTCGGCGAACTCGATGCCGCGGCAATGCGTGGTGAGTGGCAGCGCTTTTGTCCTTTGGTTGAAGCGCGCGTCGGGATGCTGATCACCGACGCGGTGCCACAAGCGGCTCAGGCCGTACGCGAGTGCATTACACCGGCTGCTCAACGCTGACCTGTGTGGCAAGCGGCGCGCAGGTTACCGCGCCGCTTGCCTCACAGCACACATCAGAAGTGGTAACGCGCACCGAGTTGAATCTGGTACGGCTGTCCGGATAGCTGCGTCACACCCACGTTATCATTGACCGAGTAGACATACTGCTGGGTGCTCTGGTCAAAGCCTGTGACGTTGAGCAATGTTTGCCGTGAACCCAGTGAGCGCTCCGCGCCCCATGAACGATTCAGCAGATTGGCCACGTTGAATACATCGAGTACCAGCTCGGCACGCTGTCCACCAAGCGAGTTGATGAAGCGGCTGGCGCGAATATCAATGCGGGTGTTCCACGGGTTGCGTCCGCCGTTGCGTTCCGCAATGGTGCCAAGGCTCTGGCGAATGTAGTCCGCGGCCAGGTTGTCCGGATTGCTCAGTACGGCGCGCATGCCCGCAGCGAGACCAGCCGGCGTAGACGCATCGTCCGGATCGAACACAAAGGCCAGATTGTTGTTGTTCTGCCCATCGCCTGTGATGTCACTGCCCACCATGAGCGAGAACGGCGTGCCCGACTGGCCCTCGTACCGCGCGCTCACGCGGAAGCCGTAGAACTCTGGCAGTTGCGCGACCAGTACCACCTTGTGACGGAAGTCATAGTCTGATGCCGTGAGCGCGCCCGACAGGTTGCGATGATCACCTGGCACTGGTGTGCTCAACACCGGATTACAGCAGTTGAACGAAAGATTGTCCCGGGTTTCGTTGAGCGTGTATGAACCGCTCAACATTGCACCGTCGCGCAGTGGCACCATCATGTCGAGAATCATGGCGCGATTGGTGGCCTCGCCGACGTCCACCAGTTCAAACACACGACCGAACTCCGTGTTGACGCGTGCCTGATTCAGGTTGGGTCGTCCGTTGGCTGGAATGCTGGCTGCAGGTACGAGCACACCACGACCGTCGGGCAACGTGAATGCCGGCGCTTCACGCAGGTTGCGATCGACATAGGCGTAGTTGCGTGTGGTGCGCGAGGCCAGCAGGTTAAGCCCGACTGAGGTCCAGCCAAAGTCTTCGCGCACTGACGCATTGGCTTTCCACACCAGGGGCAAGCGGTAGTCATCGCTGAAGACATTGAGAAACTGCGGGGCGGTGCGTACATCACCTGACGTTGGAATGCCCGGCACGGTGCTCTGATCGCGGCGATAGTTTGTAAAGTCCGGCATCGGTACACTGGCGCCAGTGAGCGTGATGTCCGCAAACTGGTTGCCGGTGCCAAGGAATGCGTTCACCGTGGTCCAGTTGAGCGTTTGCGTACGGAAGGCGCCACCGCCGATCTGGAACATGCGCTGCCCATTGCCCTTCGGGTCCCACGTGACCTGCAATCTCGGTTGAAAGCCTGTCAAATCCGCTTTGGGGAACTGACCGGTGGTGATATCGAATGCGGCTTCAGCCACTTCGTTACGCTGCGGCTGGTTCAGGAAAAACTGTGCATCCCAGCGTAATCCCGCCTGCACGGTCAGCGTGGGGCTGGCCGTATACTCGGTCTGCGCGAAGAATCCGGTCCACACAGAACGCGGCGTGGCAAAGTTCAGGCGCTCGCCAAACGGAGCCTGACGTGTGTACTGAAACGGTTGCATGTTTTCCAGCTCCGCGAGCGAGTTGAACTCGAAGAGGCCGCCCTGATTCGCCGATTCCTGTGACCGGCTCAGCGTCAGCATGTTGTCGGTACCAAACGTGATGATCTGATTGCTGAGTTGCAGATAAGTCGTGTTGGAAAGCTGCAGCTGCACTTCGCGGTGCTGCGATGGCGACAGGCGATTCCCGCCAAATTGCACGCGTGTATCACCTACCGTGCCATTGGGCAGGTCAGAGCGGATACGGACAAACCCACGCGGGATATCTGTGTTGGGTTCGTTGAAGCGCGCCAAGCGCACCACCTGAATCTTGGCTTCGTTGTTCAGGCGTGGCGAAAGCGTGGAACGCAGCGACGCCAGGGCCGAGACTTCCATCGAGCGCGAGCCTTCCTTGGCTTCGAGCAGTGTCACCTGCTGATCGCCGCCACGGTAGCGCGGATCACTCCACCGTGTCAGGTTGTTGCGCAGCGTAAGCGTATGGCCTTCCGCAAGCTGCCAGTCCAACCGTGCAAACAGGGCCTGATTGAGCGGCCTGCGTGTGAACTGACCAAACTGCGCGTCTGGATCGGTCAATCCGTAGCTCGACTGCAGAATGCCCAGCATCCGGTTGATGGAGTCGCGTGATACACGAAAGTTCAGTTCGTCGTCAGCATTGCGAATGTCCGCATTGATAAACGGCGTGGATTCAAGCTGCTGATCGAGCGAAACAAAGTAGTGCATTTTATCGCGGATGATCGGGCCACCAAGCGCGAAGCCAAGCTGCGTGAGCTGGAAGTCGGTGGGTTCGCGTCCCTGGAAGTCAGCGGTGGTGAGGCGCTGGTTGCGATGGAACGTGAACAGCTCACCCGTAAGCTCATTGGTGCCCGACTTGGTGACGGCATTGATACCACCACCCGATCGTCCATACGTCACATCATATTCGTTGCGGGTCACTTCAAACTCACGAACTGACGCCATGGACAGCGTATACGCGCCCTGTCCCGACGTACCGCCTGAGAGACTGCGGCGTGTGGACATGCCATCAATCATGAACTCTGTTTGCGTACCGCGCTGGCCCGCGATGGACAGATCGCGTCCACCCGTGCGCACAAACGTGGGATCGAGACTCGCCAGGTCGGTGAAGTCGCGAGCCTGTGTAGGCAGGGCGTCGATGGCCTCGGAGCGAATATTGGTGGCGGTGCTGTATCGCGCCGCGGCAACACGCGCCGCGTCTGCGGTCACAACCACTTCTGACAGCGAGACGCTGGCGGCGGTCAATGTGAAGTCAATGCGCAACCGATCGCCGAGGTTGAGCGAAATGCTGTCCTGACGTACAGGGCGAAAGCCAAGATTCTCCACACGCAAACTGTACGGCCCGCCAAGTGGCAGTTGGCGCAAGTTGTATTGTCCGCGTTCGTTGGCGCGAACGCGCGTGCTGAAACCCGTTGACGTATTCGTAACGATTACTGCCGCCGAAGGTACCGGTTCTCCAGCATCGGAGAGCACTGTTCCGCTGATAGCGGCTGTTGACTGCGCGCTGAGTGGTGCCGCGCTCAAGAGCAGGAGCACAGATGCAACGGCGACAGCTCGCCGTTGCAGCGTGGTTCGTGCGGTGGTGAAGTGGGAGTGAAATGCGTGCATGCCGGCTTTCCTTCGCGTGATAGTTCCGCCTTGCGAACCCTGAATGGCCGGGTGGTGCAAGGCAACAGAATGCGAAGTGGCAAGGTGCGACCAGCACTGGAACAAGCGTGTGAACAATCGGTTGCGGTTGCGTCACAGTTCGCACGGGGAACCTTTCGCGTCAGGTTGGATTGTCAAAGACGCTGGCTCACACCGTTAAACGTCTCTCTCTCCGCGAGCTCACATATGGACCAAACAGCACAACACCACGACCCCAGAGTTTCACTGGCGCTGCTGTGGCTGCGCCTCGGCGTGTTCATCACGATGCTCATGTGGACGCTGGACAAGTTCGTGCAGCCAGCGCATGCAGCGCGCGTGTTCGAGAACTTCTATAAACTGGAAGGATTGGGGGAATCCATCTTTCTGGTGCTCGGTGTGCTCGAGATGGCGCTTATCGTGGCCTTCCTGCTCGGCGTGGCCAAGCGCTTCACCTACGGCGCGGTGTTGCTCCTGCACCTGGCGTCAACGCTCTCGTCATACCAGCAGTACCTCGACCCGTTCAAGAATCTGCTGTTCTTTGCCGCCTGGCCAATGCTCGCCGCATGTGCCACGCTGTACCTGTTGCGCGATCTGGATACGCGACTGGTGGTGGGCAGAGCGGCTGCGCAAGAGTAGTCAGACGCGCCACGCGCCTGCCGCGGCACGAACACACCGCATGACCTCTCACCTTCCCACCACGGTGCCGATAGATGCCCGATTTCAACAACCTCAACGCCCTCTTCATCAACACGTCACTCAAAAAAAAGGCCGACGCCAGCCATACGCGTTTGCTCATGAACGCATCGGCCGCCATCATGCAGAAGAACGGCGTCGCGGTCGAGTTCGTGCACATGGCGTCGCATGACATCCCACCCGGCGTTTATCCCGATATGACGGAGCACGGGTGGGATAAAGACGAGTGGCCGGTGATCTGGGAGAAAGTGAAAGCGGCCGACATTCTGGTGGTGGGCACGCCACTCTGGCTGGGTGAAGAAAGCTCAATCTGTCGCGTGCTGATTGAACGGCTCTACGCGATGTCAGCCGAACTCAATGACAAGGGACAGTCCATTTACTACGGCAAGGTGGGAGGGTGCGTGATTACCGGTAATGAGGACGGTATCAAGCACGCGGCCATGACCATCGGCTATTCCCTCAGTCACCTGGGGTACACCATCCCACCGCAAGCCGATTGTGGATGGATTGGCGAGGCAGGCCCAGGCCCGTCGTACGGTGACAAAACGGAAAGCGGCGAATACGTCGGCTTTCACAACGATTTCACGCAGCGCAACACGACCATCATGACATGGAATTGCATGCATCTGGCCCGCATGCTCAAAGCTGCCGGCGGAATCCCCAACACGGGTAACGATCGCCGTGCGTGGAAGGCCGGCGAACGCTTCGGCTTCGAGAATCCGGCGGTTTAACAGGCATGAGGTGGCGGTCTGCATGAGTGGGCATCAGTATTCGTTCATACCCACACCGGAATAACACCATGACGTACCGTCGTCCTACAGTCGCCCTCGCCCTCACACTGATCAGCGCCGCATTCGGGCTGCAGGCCCAATCAGCCACCACGCTGCCCGGCGCCATGGCGGCTATTCAACAACCCGATCTGGAGCGTGACCTCACGCTGCTCGCGGGTGACGCCATGCGTGGTCGCGAAGGCGGTTCGATTGACGAACTGCGCGCATCGGTGTGGATCGCCGAGCAGTTGCGGGCGATCGGTGTTGAGCCCATGGGCGATGATGGATCGTACTTGCAGTGGTGGAATATCCGGCGCACCCGCATTGGCGCGTCGAGTGCGGTGACCGTTGGCACGCAGTCGTTCACGATGTGGCGCGATGTGGCGGTGACCGGTACCGCGCCAGCCGACATTACCGCCCCAACCATCTGGGCCGGTGACGGTCGCGATACCACCATCGATGTGCGTGGCAAAGTCGCGCTCGCGCAGTTGGTACCTCCGCCTGCACCTCGGCGCCAAACAAGTGTCAACTCGCCGGAGTACCGCTACGCACGTTCGGCCATGCAGTCGCTGGGCTTCGCGCTCACCCGTCGTGGCGCTGTAGCGGTGATTCTGATCGCCGATTCCACGGCGGAGATTGCGTATGACGGCGTGGCCAATATCGGCGGACGGGGTACCTATCGCGTAGACAACCCGGGCACCCCAGCGCGCGCTCAGGGAATGAGCGCACCGGTACTGCTGGCACGACGCTCATTTGCTGACGCGCTGCGCTCGGCAGCTGGCGAGAACGCATCCATCCGGTTGCACCAGGAGTCATTCACCTATCCGTCAGTCAATATTGTGGGACGCGTACAGGGTACTGACGCGACGCTGCGCAACGAGTACGTGCTCTTCAGCAGTCATCAGGATCACGATGGAGTGCGCTATGACGTGGGCGGCGACTCCATCTGGAACGGCGCCGATGACAACGGCACGACCAGCGTAGCACTGTTGGCGATTGCCCGGGCCTTCAAACAGCAACCCGCTCGACGCTCGGCGCTGTTTGTGTACCACGGCGCCGAAGAACGCGGGTTGCTGGGCTCCAACTATCATGTGCAAAATCCTGTTGTACCACTCTCGCAGATTGTCGCCGTGCTCAACGGCGATATGCTCGGACGGAACAGCCCCGATTCCGCCGCGCTGCTGGGCAGTCAACCGCCGCATCGCAACTCAACCGATCTTGTGTCGCTGGCGCTGCAGGCAAACCAGCTCACGGGCAAGTTTGCCATCGATTCGCTGTGGGACCGTCCCAACCACCCTGAGGGGTGGTACTTCCGCTCCGACCACCTGCCGTACGCGCGGGCCAATGTGCCAGCGGTGTTTTTCTCCAGCAATTTGCACGAGGACTACCACACCCCGCGCGACGAGCCAGCCGCAATTGACTACGCCAAGCTCACACGCATGACACAATGGTTGTACGGCACTGGATGGCTGGTGGCCAACACGCCAAACCGGCCGCGCCTGGACGCTGGATTCCGGTTGGAACGATGAGCGCAACACCACCGCGCGTCTCGCCCACTGAGAACCTCGATCAGCCACTACGCGAAGACATTCGTCTGCTTGGACGCCTGCTTGGCGATACGCTGCGTGAGCAGGAGGGCGACGCGGTGTTTGAACTGGTGGAATCGGTGCGACGGGCGGCGGTGCGATTTGCCCAGGAAGGCAAGGCCAATGATCGGGCAGCGCTCAATGACATGCTCAATGATTTGCCCGAGGACACCATGCTGTCAGTGGTGCGCGCGTTTACGTACTTCCTGCAGCTCGCCAACATTGCCGAGGATGCGCACCAGCTTCGACAAACCCGCGAACATGAGCTGAGTGCACTGCCGGCTGAAGAGGGAAGCGTTGAACACGTGCTGCGTATCCTGCAGTCGCGAGTGCGATCTGGCGACGACAAAGCGATACTTGTGAGCGCCCTGCAGGAGCTGTTTGACCACGCACACGTGTCACCAGTGCTGACCGCGCACCCCACGGAGGTGCAGCGGCAAAGTACGCAGCGTGCGTTGCAGGCCATTGGCGCGCTGCTTGAACAGCGGGACCGCGTACAGCAAACACCGGCCGAAGTGCACGAGACACACGAGCAGCTGGTACGGCACGTGCTCACCCTGTGGCACACCCGCATGGTGCGACCCAACCGCTTGCATGTGATTGACGAAGTCAAAAACGGCGTGCGCTATTTTGAGCACACGTTTCTGAGCGAGCTGCCACGCGTGTATACGCAAACAGAAGACGTGCTCAAAGCAGCCTTCCCGGATACTGACTGGCAGCTACCCAGTTTTTTCCGCGTGGGCAGCTGGATTGGCGGTGATCGCGACGGCAATCCGTATGTGAACGCATCGGTGTTGCGCGAAACCATGCGTCTGCAGAGTAGCGCAGCCTTCTCATTCTACTTGCAGGAAGTGCATTCGCTGGGCGAAGAGCTGCCGTTGTCCGAGCAGCTGCTTCCGGTGACTGCGCAGCTCAAGGCGCTGTCGGACGCGTCTCCGGATCAGCAGCCGCAGCGCTTCGACGAACCGTATCGCCGCGCGTTGATTGGAGTTTACGCACGGTTGGCCGCGACGGCACGCTCGTTCGATCTGGCCGTTGTCTCGCGAGCGTCCGCTGCTTCGGCCGAGCCGTACAGCAGTGTGGGAGAGTTCGCGGCTGATCTTGCTGTCATTCAGGACTCGCTGGCAGCCAATCACGTTTCGCTGCTGTCCGCGGGTCGATTACGACGTCTCACACGCGCCGTTGATGTGTTTGGGTTCTACCTCGCGCCTGTTGATTTGCGGCAGAATGCCGACGTACACGAGCGGGTGGTGAGTGAGCTGTTGCATCGTGCCGGCGTGCACGAGGACTACACATCGCTGGGTGAAACAGCGCGCATTGAGTTGTTGCACACCGAGCTCAGAGGCATGCGACCGTTGTACGCTTCGTATTTGCCGTACAGCGATGAAACACGTGGTGAACTCGATATTGTGTTTTCCGCCGCGTCGCTGCGTGCACAATACGGGTCGGTGGCGCTCCCGCACTATATCATTTCAAAGTGCGACGGCGTGTCCGACCTGCTCGAAGTTGCACTGCTGCTCAAGGAAGCGGCGCTGATGACAGGCGGTGAGTCACCGTCAGTGTCCATGCAAATCATTCCGCTGTTCGAAACCATTGCAGATCTGCGGAACGCTTCTGCCACCATGCGTTCGGCGTTTCAGCTCCCGTTGTATCGCGCACTTGTGGCATCGCTTGGCGATGTGCACGAGGTCATGCTCGGATACTCGGACAGCAACAAGGACGGCGGTTTTCTCACGTCGGGATGGGAGCTATATCAAGCCGAGTTGGCGCTTATGCATGTATTCAATGAGCATGGTGTGCGCATGCGACTGTTTCACGGTCGCGGCGGCTCGGTTGGACGTGGCGGTGGCCCAAGCTATCAGGCCGTGCTTGCGCAGCCCGCGGGTGTGGTGCGCGGACAGATTCGCGTCACCGAGCAGGGCGAGGTGATTACGTCCAAATATTCCACGCCTGCCGTGGGGCGACGGAATCTGGAGCGGTTGCTGGCGGCCACCATGGAAGCCACGCTGGCTGAGCATGACAAGGCGGTGGAGCCGACGCACGTCTTCCATCCGGTCATGGACCGCTTGTCGTCACTGGCCTTTGATGCTTATCGCAAGCTTGTGTATGACACGCCCGGATTCACACAGTACTTCCACGAGTCCACACCGCTCTTCGAGATTGCCACGCTCAACATTGGCAGTCGTCCGTCATCGCGCGCCACGTCCGGGCGCATCGAAGATCTGCGGGCGATTCCCTGGGTGTTTTCGTGGGCCCAGTGCCGCGTGCTGTTGCCGGGTTGGTACGGTTTTGGCAGTGCAGTTGATGCGTGGCTGGATGAAACGGCCGGTGGAATGGACACGTTGCAACGCATGGCAGAAACATGGCCGTTCTTCCGCATGCTGCTGTCCAACATGGACATGGTGTTGGGCAAGTCCGATATGGCAGTTGCCTCGCGCTACGCGGAGCTGGTGAAGGATGTCGCGCTCCGCGAGCAGATTTTTGGCACCATTAAGGCGGAATGGTTTCGCACCCGCGACGTCTTGCTGGCGATCACCGGCCAGACCAAGCTGCTGGCCGACAACTCAACGCTTGAACGCTCGTTAGAGAACCGTGTGCCGTACATGGATCCGCTTAATCACCTGCAGATTGCGTTGCTGCGGCGGCATCGTGCGAGTAGTGCCGCGGCAGACAGCGATGCTGTCCCCAATCGGGTTGAGCGCGGTATCCATCTGACGATCAATGGCATCTCGGCCGGATTGCGCAACAGCGGCTGAATGAAGCTAGGCCGCTGCTACGAACGAGCAGCCGTTCTCCTGTGCCAGCGTCACGCCAAAGATTCCGTTGGGCTGCATGATCACACCGGGAAGCACCATGGACATGGCTTTCTGCCGTGCGTCCGCGCCGGCCAGCTTGTCACGCTTGGCTACCAGCGACGTCATGGCGCTGAACGCCATGTTGCACGCCAGTACGATCGCGCCCCGCTCCATTTGCTTGTTGAGTGCGAAAGCGGCGAAAGTAGGCGGTAGCTGATCGTCTTCGGCCGTCATCAGCACCGGATTGCGCCGTGTTTTCTTTTCGGTGAGCGGATGCATCACCTTGTTGAGCTTCGCGACGTCGTACGTCTCCCAGAACTCGTGCGTCATGATGAGCGGAATCGCCGAATGACGAATCACGATCACGGGGCTCAGGTCAGCCGGCTGTGCACCCATCAGATCGCGATAGTGATTGCCCCACAGTCCTGCGCGCCATACCCCGCTGCCACCGTTGATCTCTGGTGCGTCAAACACGGCTTTGTATTTGCCGGTGAGCCGTTGGGCCCAGGTGGTGTCAAACTGACCCTGCATGACCGGCTGTTCAAGCGCCCTCGCCAGGTCGCGCGGCGAGTCAACGTCCGGCGCTTGCGATTCCGGTGACTCCGCCCGCAGAGACGACGGGAAGGCGGCCAGCGCAGCGCCGCTCAGGGACAGACGGGTGAGA